>JBLLNR010000008.1:0-107423 GCA_048058875.1 Methylotenera sp.
TCGAAACTAAAACCACGGCTTTGCAGAAATCTTGCCTGCTTTGCCCATTCGTTACGATTGCTTGCAGGTTGTTTAAATTTTTTATGCCAAACCTCTGTTGCGTTTTCTAACTCACTATCTTGAACCTCTGATATTGCATCTGTTATTAATTCGTCCGCAACCCCTTTTTCTCGTAACTCATGTGCAATTTTGGCGCTACCAAATTTAACTTTTCTTGCTCGTACAATTTGTTCGGTAAAACGCGCGTCAGATAACCAGCCACGCGCTATGAATTCATTGAGTAGAGCAGGAATATCATCGGACTCATCAGCATAAGCTTTGAGCTTTTGGCTCAGTTCCATTGCTGAGTATTCACGTTTGCTTAAGTATTCAAGCGCACGTTGCTTGAGTGATTTCTCTTGGCTGTTTTTCAGCTTATTCGTCACCTTCTTCTCGTGGCGCAATCATTTCATCTAGCAGCACTTTTGAGTTCCCACGAATTTTAGTGTCAATTTCATTTGCAATATCAGGATTATCTTTCAAAAATTGGCGTGCATTGTCTTTACCCTGACCAATTTTTTCACCATTGTAGCTGTACCAGGCACCTGCTTTTTCAACAAATTTCAAGTTAACACCTAATTCAAGAATCTCACCCTCTCTGGAGATGCCTTCGCCGTAGAGAATATCAAACTCTGCTTGCTTGAATGGTGGCGCCACTTTGTTTTTAATGATTTTGACGCGTGTTTCAGAGCCGACGACTTCATCACCACGCTTGATAGCACCTGTACGGCGAATATCTAAACGAACAGATGAGTAAAATTTAAGTGCGTTACCACCTGTCGTTGTTTCTGGGTTACCGAACATCACACCGATCTTCATGCGGATTTGATTGATGAAAATTACCAAGGTATTGGTGCGTTTGATGTTGCCCGTCAATTTACGTAGCGCTTGGCTCATTAACCGCGCTTGTAAGCCCATATGGCTATCACCCATATCGCCTTCAATTTCAGCGCGTGGTGTCAGTGCTGCAACAGAGTCAATAACAACAATATCCACAGAGCCTGAACGAACCAGCATGTCAGCAATTTCCAATGCTTGTTCACCAGTATCTGGTTGCGAGATTAATAGATCGGGTACGTTAACACCAAGCTTGGCAGCATATTGCGGGTCTAATGCGTGCTCTGCATCAATAAAAGCGGCTGTACCACCAATTTTTTGCATTTGTGCAATCACAGAAAGTGTCAGTGTTGTTTTACCGGATGATTCTGGACCATAAACTTCTACAATACGCCCACGTGGTAATCCGCCAATACCTAGCGCAATATCTAAGCCAAGTGAACCCGTAGATACAGATTGAATATCCGAGTCAACGTCATTATCACCCATGCGCATGATTGAGCCTTTTCCAAATTGCTTTTCAATTTGAGAGAGAGCCGCAGCGAGCGCTTTGCTTTTGTTATCGTCCATCTGGTTTTTACCTTTTTAAGCATCAATAAATTAACGTGTAATTATTTCATAGATTGCCTTATAAAGTAAGCACCATCATGAGTGCTCAAATGATTTATCGATAGTGATTTTCATCTTGTAATTTTTTATTCGTTTCGTATCGTCAACCAATGTAGCAAAAAGGCGTTAGTCAAAGTACAGGGGGAATAATATTTGGAGAGATTGCTATGAAACTTGTACGATTACTCATTGCATCGCTGGCAATCAGTGCGGCGGCTGTTACAACAGCACAAGCAAGAGATTCATTTAGTTTAGGAATTAATATTGGTGTCCATGATCATCATGTGATTAGATCACATCGTTATGTTCCAGCCTATCATGGTTATTATGCTGCGCCTAGGGTGTATTATTCGGCACCAAGAATTGTTTATTACAATGCACCAGTTCGTTACCGTCATTTTCGCTCGTTTGATTATAGAGGAGATCGTGGGTATTACAGAGGACATGGCAATAAGCATCGTCGATGGCATGACAATGGACATCGTCGCCGCGATTATCGTAGATAGAATGGAGGTTGCTTTAAGTTGGCTTGAGACTCAGACTATGGTCGAGTCTTAAGCAATTGAAGCGGTGTCAAAGTCGGCTATTGTTAATTAGGTCAAGCAGGCCATTGAATAATGTCAATGTTGCTTGTTGTCGATTACCCTGGCGGTCTTGGGTAAAGTAGTGTGTTGCCGTGATTGCTTCCTTGCTTTGTATTATCCATGCAAAACAAACAGTGCCTACAGGTTTGTTAATAGTGCCACCACTCGGGCCAGCAATGCCAGTAATGCTACCTGCAATATTGGCTTGACTGTGATTGATAGCGCCCATCGCCATCTCTAAAGCAGTTTGTTCACTTACTGCACCATATTGTTCAATCGTCGCAGCAGAAACCCCCAGCATCTTCTGCTTAGCGGCATTACTGTAGGTGACGAACCCGCAATCAAACCAAGCAGAACTGCCAGCAATTTCTGTGATAAAAGATGACGCCATCCCACCTGTGCATGATTCAGCCAAGCTAAGCATGTATTCATGTTTGAGTAGGGCTTCGCCTAACCTTGAGCTCAATGTTGCTAGAGAATCCATAATATTAATTTGATTATTATCATCGCGTAGATTGCCGCGAGCAAATCGTCAAACATGACGCCAAAGCCGCCTTTCAATTTGGCATCACATAGGCTAATCGGAAAAGGCTTCCATATATCAAACAGGCGGAATAGTATAAAAGCAATCATCCACCACAACCAGTAATTTGGCGTGATAGTAAGCACTAACATCATAGCTACTATTTCATCCCAAACTATGCTGCCATGATCGCTGACACCAATTGATTTTCCAGCTACATCACAAAAATAGATTCCAATGATAAAGGCAGCTGAAATCAAAATAAGTTGTATGTAAAAAGTGTAGCTGGACACTAGCCAATAAAGTGGTAATCCGATAATTGTGCCAAATGTACCTGGTGCTTTTGGTGCTAAGCCGCTACCAAAGCCCAATGCTAAAAAGTTTGCTGGATGTTGAAATAGGAATTTTAGATCAGGGCTTTTAGGCAAAGTGGTCGTACCCTAGTGTTGATATATTCATAGGCTTGTTTTTATGCAAAACGGTCAGCTTGCCAGATGTATTAATACGTCCAATATGTGTTAATGGTAGTTTCATTTTTTGTGATAGCCATAAAATTGCTTCTCGACGTTCACGAGATGCGGTAAAACATAATTCATAGTCATCTCCACCAGTCAGCAACGCTTTACAAACAATCTCCTCTGATAGCCACTGTTTAATTGTTGGTATACAAGGAATGGCTTCTAATTGAATAATCGCACCTAGTTTTTTATTACCATTGCTAGATGCAGTCAATATATGATTTAAATCTGCAAGCAGACCATCAGATATGTCAATACAGCTTGTCGCTATTTCTCTTAACGCAATGCCGAGAGCAACGCGCGGCAGTGGTGTATTGAGTGCTTTTAAGCAGGCAAACAAGGTTTTGTCTTCTAACAAAAATTGAGGGTTGTTGATGCTAGCAAGCGCTAAAGCTGCACTACCAAGTGTGCCACTTACCCATATATCTTGATTTTCTTCAGCGCCACTGCGTTTCAATGATTTGTCAGTAGGTGCTTCACCAATGATTTGCACACCAATATTCAATGGACCTTTGGTGGTATCTCCGCCAATTAAATCGACATGAAAGCTTTTCGCACATGCAAAAAAACCACGCGAGAATTCCTTTAGCCAATACTCTGATATTTTAGGGAGTGTTAGCGTTAATGTTGCCCATTTGGGTGTTGCGCCCATGGCTGCCATATCAGATATATTGACTGCGAGTGATTTCCAGCCAATATCATATGGCTCTGCATGACTAAAAAAATGTGTTCCAACTACTGAAGCATCCGTAGATATTGCCAGTTGGCAACCAGCGGAAGGGCTAATAAGAGCTGCGTCATCGCCAATACCTAAATCAGTATTTGTCGTTTGTTGGATAAAGTATTTCCTAATAATATCAAATTCAGTTGTCATCTGATGACTTCAAGTTGAGTTTGTTGATGACTACGCTAATCAACAACAGAGCAATTAAAATACCGGCTAAATCTGCCAACCAGTCATAGACGCTTGCAAATCGTGTTTCAGTAAACATTCCTTGCATTAGTTCGGTCACCGCACCATAGGTGGCAAGGCCTATGCAAAGCAACCTTTTGTAATTGGCATAGGCAAGATAGCCAATTAAGCTTAACGCGGTAAATAGGCATGCATGAATAATTTTATCTAAATAGGGAAAGATTGGCACTGTCCCAGCATGTTCCATCAGTAATAGTATCGTCACAAGCGCAACCATGCTCCAAAAAGCGTAAGGAGCATAGAGGCGGATATTGTTGTATGCTTTTATAATTGTCATATGATGTGAGGTTAACACTTTTTTCTATTCATATGGATGCTGACGAATCCATTTGGTCGCAATCCATTTTTCACCTTCAATAACTGGTGCGCCACCATGTAATGTCAGTGGGTCAACTTCTCCATTTTCATTGTAGTAGGAAAAGTATAACGCAGAACCTTTTTTAGGGTAGATGCTTAGGTTAATCTCAGGAAAGATTGTCGCACCACCAGTGATTACATTGTTTAAGTACATGATGATGGTAATAATGCGCTGACCACCTTTTTTCATATTTGCTTGACCACCCTCATTGTCAGGAAAATAATCAAAATGCGGTTTGTATTCGCCACCATTAGCATAGTTAAGTATTTGTATACCCTCACCATGGTTAACTGGTATGCCAGTAATTTCACTGATTCTATTTTCTATTTTTTTTACCAGTTCATTTTGACCAACTGAAAAGTAGGTCCCTTGGCTAGTTCTTGCATGATGGTTAATACCTGCACCTGTTTTATCATCAACAACTGTAGATTTTGTAAGTGTACGCTTTGACAGCGAACAAAGTTCATCGCACTCAGCATCTGTCATAAAGTTATCCAACAAAACTATATCTGGCGCTCCGCTGCGCATCACCACCTGCATTCGCTGTCCATCCGTCGTTTCTAGTGCATTCTCTAGCTGGAAAAGGTAACTACTTTCTTTTGTTTGTCTAGTTGGCAGCTGACGTGAGATAGTCTCTTTGTAGCCGTTGTTGACTGAATTAGTGTGCTGATTGGTTTCATTGATATCTAGGTTCAAAAGAGCGGTTTCTTTTTCAATACCTGCATCTATCATGACGTTGAGCATATCGGCTTTATTACAGCCACGAGCGAAATTATCTCTAATCCATTGTTGCCAAGATTCATTCAGGATATAGGTCAAAACAAGTCACTCACTATTTCTTTTTGGGACGAAAACTTTTGACAATATCCTGATTGGTTTCTATCCACGGTGCACCAATTAAATCTAAACAATAAGGCACGGCGGCGAAAATACCATGAACGATGCTATTGCCAGCATCGTCTTTTAAGCCTTCTAGTGTTTGCGCGATTGCTTTGGGTTGGCCTGGTAAATTAATAATAAGAGATTGCTTGCGAATAACAGCCACTTGACGGGATAGAATGGCTGTTGGGACAAAATGCAGACTAATTTGACGCATTTGTTCACCAAATCCAGGCATTGGCTTATCTGCAACGGCTAGGGTTGCCTCTGGCGTCACATCGCGCAAAGCTGGACCTGTGCCGCCAGTCGTTAGTACTAAATGACATTGGTGATTATCAACTAAGTCAATTAACGTTGCTGTGATAGTTTCTTGGTCATCGGCAATTAGGCGTTGCTCGATTTCAAAAGGGCTAATCAGAGCACTGGTTAGCCATGCCACCAAGCTGGGAATTCCTTTGTCTTCGTATATGCCTTGTGATGCACGATCACTAATAGAAACTAAGCCAACTTTAAATATTTTCTGTTGCATGCGAATTGTTTGGTTAATATGATGTCAACTGGATAGACTACGAATTATAACGTTAAAGATTAAGGACTTGTAATGATGATGAAAAAAATGCTGGTAGGAACGCTAATTGCGTTTTGTTTGCAGACTGTCCATGCCGAGGAGAATTTGTTCGCGAAAAATTACAAAGAGCAAAATAATGGCAACTTAAAGTCCATGCAGGTCAACCCTGATACCAAAATGTATGTCAGTAATCACTACGATGAAGACAATGTTAGCATGCTTGAAGACGGCTACGACATGATGGGTAGCAGTGGTTTCGAAGCTGGTAGTATAAAACCCGATATGGCATTAGATCATGCCCGAGCGATAAAAGCCGATGTCGTACTCGTTTATAGTAAATATGCTTCCAAAAAATCTTCGCTTTCAAAATTAGAATTGATTAAAGAAGCGGCAAAAACGACAGGGGAAATAGACCCCGAATCATTGGATTCACAAGATGATGAGCAATATAGGTATTATGCAAGTTATTGGGCGAAGCTACCGATGCCGTTGTTGGGATTGCATGTGATTAAGCTCAGTTACAAAGATAAAGACACGGGTAAGTCAATTGTAGAAGATGGCCTAAAAGTACTTGCCGTCATCAAGCAATCACCTGCTTTTAAAGCTGGCCTTAAACGTGGTGATGTATTGTTGAAAATGGGGGCGATGGATTTAGAAACGCCAGCACAACTGTCAGAAGCAGCAATGAAGTATGCTGGTAAACAGGTAGAAATAAGCTATAAACGTGAGGAGGAAACCAAGACTGTTAATGCTACTTTAAACAGCCGCTAGCTAGCTGTGTTAAGCTAGTCTTGATTTGTATTTTCTGTGATATCGCGCAATAGCTTAAATAACTCTCTTGTACTTTTGGGTGATTTGTTATTAGATTGCTCATGATGCGCATTGCGAATTAGATGACGTAACCGCTGGATTTCGTCATTTGGGTACTGAGTAACAAATGCTTGTAATGCTTCATTGCTGGATGTTGCTGCTTCGCTGATAAGTCGATCGCGCCAACGTTCCAATGCATGAAAACGAGCGTTTTCTTCTTGGTTTTTACCTTCCCACTTAGCTAGTTGTTCAACAATGGGTGTGGGATCAATGTCCCGCATTAAACGACCAATATATTGCATCTGACGACGTATAGCACCATTAGATGAAATACGTTTTGCTTCCAAGATTGCTTCGTACAATGCTTCAGGTAGCTGTAGTTGTTTCACCTTTTCAATAGGCAATGCAACAAGACTTTTGCCGATTTGTTGTAATTGGTCAGCTTCCGCTTTACGCTGTGTTTTGCTAATCAAGCTGGTATTTTCGTCTTTTTGTTGCATGTTTTTTCGTTGCTTTGCCTAAGATAGTGCCGATGCACGGTATGATAACAGTTTTAGACTTAGACGATAACGAATCGAATAGAATGATTGAAACGCAATGAATCAAGAAACATTAAAACAGATTGCAGAAGACACACTTAAACTTGCAAAACAGATGGGGGCTTCACAAGCTGAGGTTGATGTCAGTTTTGGTACTGGCCAGACGGTGTCAGTCCGTAAGGGTGAAACAGAGAATATTGAATACAATCGGGATAAAGGTGTATCCATTACAGTGTTTTTTGGGCATCGGAAAGGTTATGCCAGCAGCTCTGATTTTGGGGAACAAGCGTTAAAAGACACGGTAGCAGCTGCTTGTAATATCGCAAAGTTTACTGCTGAAGATTCATTTTGTGGTCTTGCCGATGCTGCGGAGATGGCAGCTCATGTTCAAGACTTAGACTTGTATCATCCATGGCAAATCACAGTTGATGAAGCGGCTGATATAGCAAAGCGCTGCGAGGCTGCTGCATTAGCAGTCGATAAAAACCGCATTAGCAATTCAGAGGGCGCGAGTGTTTCCACGAGTGAAGGACAGTTTATTTATGCTAATTCGCATGGTTTTATTGGTGGTTACCCTAGTTCTAGACACAGTATCAGCTGCTCTGTCATTGCCGAGCAAGATAATGCGATGCAACGCGATTATTGGTATACCAATGCGCGCAGCCTAGCTGATATGGCTTCGCCAGAGTTTGTTGGCGATTTAGCGGGTAAAAGAACGGTCCGTCGGTTGGGTGTACGCTCAATTAAAACGGGTCAGTACCCAGTTATATTTGAGGCGCCGTTGGCTGGTGGACTTATCTCGTCGCTGATTAGTGCAATATCTGGTGGTAACTTATACCGACAATCTTCATTCTTGCTAGACAGCTTAGGTAAACAAATAGCATCATCTTTAATTAACATAGAAGAGTTGCCCCATGTAAAAAGAGGGATGGCAAGTAGCCCTTTTGATAACGAGGGCGTAGCAACAAAATCACGTATGCTGGTCGAAAATGGTGTACTGAAGGGCTACATGCTTTCAAGTTACTCTGCACGCAAGCTAGGACTAAAAACGACGGGAAATGCAGGTGGTGCTCACAATCTAGTGGTACAGGATACCAAACAGTCTTTTGCTGATTTGTTGGCAATGATGGGTACTGGGCTAGTAGTGACAGAAATATTAGGGCATGGACTTAACATGGTAACTGGCGATTATTCACGTGGTGCAGCAGGTTTCTGGGTAGAGAACGGTGTCATTGTTCATCCAGTAGAGGAGATTACGATTGCAAGTAACCTCAAAGATATGCTGATGCAAATTATCGCTGTGGGTAATGATGCAGTTTTGCCTAGTGCTAAACAAACGGGCTCTATACTAATTGAGCGAATGACGGTAGCAACAAGCTAAGTGATGAAATGCTCAATCAATAAAAAAGCCTCAATTGAGGCTTTTTTATTTAACACTAGCAGTTATTTTTAACTACCCGAGACTGGCGTATCCAAATCCTCATCGGCAGGCTCAAAGCCATTATCAAAGTCTTGTACTGGTACCAAGCCATCTTGTACTTGGCTTTCACGTCTTTGTAAGTATGCATCTCTCACAAAAGAGTAGGGGTCTAATGCTGCATCATCAACCAAATCACCTGCTTCTAGCAATTGTGTGCGTTTGTCAATTAGCTGTGCAGTACGCAATTGATTGTGCAATCGTATTTCGCCAATGTTGTGGGTATAGGTAATTGGGTCACTTGTTACTGTATCGAACACCAAACCTGTGGTGTCACGAAGCGTGCTTGCTCCTAAGAAAGGCAGAACAAGGTAAGGTCCGTTATCAACACCCCAATAACCTAATGTTTGACCAAAGTCTTCTCTGTTTTGTGGGATATTGTCCATTCCAGCAACATCAATGAAACCGGCAATACCAAATGTACTATTAATCACAAAGCGACCTGCATCTGTAAATGCATTGGCAAACTTGAGCTGCAATATATCATTCAGCACTGTGGTCAGTGAACCAAGATTGTTAAAGAAATTGCTGATACCTTTACGAATTGGTGAAGGCGTTACTTTTTTGTAGGCCGTCGCTACTGGTTTGATAACTGCTTTGTCAGCTACGTCATTAAACTTGTAAACGCCACGATTTATCGATTCTAAAGGATCCTTGCTTGATTGTGTTGCACAGCCAGTCACAAATATGAATAGCAAGCTGCTGATTAGAACTTTGATAAGGTTTAACTGCATATTTAAAATCGCTTTATTTTATTTTCGTTATGTACTTTTTATCCAAGATTGCTGGTCTTTTGTTTTACCTACATTCGACACTTCAACTGTATTATCCCCTAATAACGAATTCTGTGTCTATTTTTTATAAACGCTTATTCTCTCGCCATTGTTGGTGTTGTAAAAAACCAACCAAACACTGATTATGGTAAAAGCAATAGTCATGCCTTGTTTTGAATTGAATGTTTTTTATCTAGACTTCTCATTACTTTGTTTATATAAATCAAGTGCTAATATGCGTTGATGTGCATGATCGACGATAGGAGCAGGATAATTTTCACCAATAATTAAACCAATTTCTTGTTGCCTTGTTGACGAAATTTGCCATGGTTGGTGTATTTCTTTGTCAGTGCATTGGCTCAGTTCAGGTAGATATTTTTTTATAAATTTGCCATTTTTATCAAAGCGCTCACTTTGTGTAACTGGATTAAATATTCTAAACCAAGGTTGTGCGTCACATCCAGTCGATGCTGCCCATTGCCAGCCACCATTATTCGCACTAAAGTCATAGTCAATTAAGTGTTCAGCAAAATATTGTTCTCCCCAGCGCCAATCTATGAGTAAATCTTTGACTAAGAAACTCGCAACGATCATTCGAAGACGGTTGTGCATATAGCCAGTCTGATTGATTTGGCGCATGGCGGCATCAATGAGCGGGTAGCCTGTTCTGGCTTCACACCAAGCTTCAAATAGGGTTTTATCATTAGGAAATTGGATATCATCAAAGGCAGGATTAAATGTATGACCTGCGGCTACTTGTGGATGATGATGGAGAATTTGAAAATAAAAATCACGCCAAATTAGCTCATTTAACCAGGTTTCAGCACCCGCATTTTCCATGCGATAAGCTGTGCTAGCTAAATGACGAATAGAAACGGTTCCAAATCTCAGATGTGTTGATAAGTATGACACCCCTCTAACAGATGGGTAGTTTCTGGCTTCTTTGTATTGGTGCATCCTATTAATGAAATCATCTAACAAATGCTTGCCTCCTGTCATGCCAATTGGAAGCTTTAAGTCTTTTAAATTTGTTCTTTTAAAGCCCAATGTTTCGAGCGGTAATAAATCGGATGGCGATACTTTTGCTAGGTTCGAGATATATTGGTCTACTGGGTAAGGTTGTAGGTAATAGTCATCGAGCTTTTGCATTACTGCATTTCGGTAGGGTGTATAAACCAAATACGGTTTGTTACTTTTGTTAAGAATTTCATTCTTTTCAAAGATGACTTGGTCTTTGTAACTGTGGAATGCAATACCATTTTGCTTGAGTGTATTCTGGACCTGCTCATCGCGCTTAAGCGCGATAGGTTCATAATCGTGATTAGTGAAGACGGCATCTACATTCAAATCACTTGCTAATTGTGTGACACAGTTTATAGCTGAGCCATGTTTGACGATTAAATCACTACCTTTGCTCTGCAGTGCTTGTTTAAGTTCTTTTAGGCATTCCCAAATAAACTCAACACGCCTGTCTGCCTTGTTCTTGAGTAGATCTAATATGTCCGTGTCAAACACAAAAGCACAGTAAACTTGCTTTGTATTTTTTAATGCATGATAAAGCGCAGCATGATCATAATTACGCAAATCACGCCGAAACCAAACGAGCGATTTTTTATATTGCATATTTGAGGGGGTTATTCTTTATGATACGGATGATTCTGTATGACCGTGTATGCGCGATAAAGTTGTTCCGTTAGCAATACACGAACAAATGCGTGTGGCAGAGTGAGCTTCGATAAGGACAAATGCCAATCTGCCTCTTCTATCAATGTTGCATCCAGTCCATCTGCACCACCAATCACAAAGCTGATATCACGACCCATTTCCAGCCATGATTGCATTGATTTTGCCAGTTGCAGAGTCGTTTTTTCTGACCCATTTTCATCACAAACAACTAGATAATCTCGATTGGCCGCTTTACGAATACGCTCTGCCTCAGCAGCTTGTACTGAAGCGCTACTCTTGCCATCAGCGCGCTTGTCTGGTTTGATTTCGACAATCTGTGTCGCTAATTCTCTTGGCATTCGCTTGATATATTCAGCACATGCCGTTTCTACCCATGCTGGCATTTTATGACCAACAGAGATAATTTTAAGCTTCATGTGTAAATGATTTTATGCCGCTGACTTTGATTTCTCAGCAGCATTATGTTTGCTGTTACCGCCCCATAGTTGCTCAAGGTTATAGTAGGCGCGTGTGGTGGGAACCATTATATGAACAATCACATCATCAAGATCAACTAAGACCCATTCGCCATCTTTTTCGCCCTCTAGGCCTCTTGGGTTGTAACCTTTTTCCTTGAGCTTAACGTAAATGTTATCTGCGATGGCTTTTGTTTGACGTGATGAATTGGCGCTGCAGATCACCATATAACTGGTCATCGAGGTGAGTTTTGTTACGTCAAGTACACTAATATCGAACCCTTTGATATCTTCGATTGCGTCTATGACAGCATCTTTCATTGCGATTAAATCTGACAAATAATGACCTTTTTCAATAGTATGTTTAGTTAAGCAGCTTGCGCTGGGATTGTGTTTTTACGCTCTTTAATGCGGTTATGATCATCTACATAAATTAAAACAGGCTGATAATTCTCTAATTCTAGCGCGCTATATTGTGCATAAGTAGCAATAATGACAATGTCATTTGGCTTTGCTTTGTGCGCAGCTGCACCATTGGTTGAGATAATGCCTGAATGACGTTCAGCGCGAATGGCATAGGTGCTAAAACGCTCACCATTACTAACGTTGTATATATCAATTTTTTCATATTCGCTAATATTAGCGGCCTCAAGTAAAGCCTCATCTATTGCACAACTACCTTCATAATGAAGTTCACTGTGTGTCACGTGGACACGATGAAGCTTGGATTTGAGCATCGTTCTTTGCATGCATGTTTTCCATTAATTGTTGATAGTTAGCATTGTAATCAATTCAAGGGTTTAGCGCAAAAATTCAATATTATCAATTAGGCGTGTTCCATTGAGTGATGCTGCACCTAGTGCGACTAAGTTGCCCACATCTTTATTTGATACCGCGCGTAATGTTGCAGATGAGCGAATAGACATATAGTCTACTACCCACCCTCGTTTTTCTAATTGGGTTGTAGCGTTTTTTTCGATTGTTGCAAAATCAAGCTGATTTAACTTGATAGCCTCAATCATTTGCCTGAGTGTCAGGTATAGTTGAACTGCTTGTTTTTTCTCTGCATCACTAAAATTCCCATTGCGAGAACTCATGGCTAGGCCACCAGCCTCTCTGATTGTTTCGCCCGCAATGATATCAATGGGAAAGTTAAGTTGATTAACCAACTTGCGAATGATGTGGAGTTGCTGAAAGTCTTTCTTGCCAAAGACAGCGACATTTGGCTGAACGATATTAAATAACTTAGTCACCACAGTAGCGACACCTGCAAAATGGCCAGGCCTACTTGCTCCACACAATTCACTCGCAATAGGAGGTGGCGTTACGGTGATTGTTTGGTTAAGCGACTTGCCGTCAAACCCAGGGTACATTTCAGCGACACTTGGTGCATAGACGATGTTCACGCCAAGTTTTTCGAGCTGGTCGCAGTCAGCATCAAGTGTACGAGGATATCTGTCTAAATCTTCATTTGGTCCAAATTGTAGCGGGTTGACAAAAATACTGACAACGACACAATTAGCATGTTGCTTGGCAATGCTGACCAGATTAAGATGACCTTCATGCAGGTTGCCCATTGTGGGAACGAACGCAATTCTTTTATGCTTATCTAGCGCCTCACGCAAAGCCACACTATGATGAATTATTTCCATTAGTAACTATGCTCTTGAGCTGGAAAGGATTGGTCTTTAACTGCTTGTATATATGCAGAAATCGCAGATTGTATACTATTGGTGTCTTTTAAAAAATTACGTACAAAACGAGGTGATTTAAAATCAGCTGGGGCTTTGCCGGCCGGTCCTGTATAGATGCCGAGTAAATCCTGCAAAACGAGTACTTGACCATCACAATGCACGCCGGCACCAATGCCAATTGTTGCCGCTTTTATGGTTTGTGTAATTTCTTTTGCAAGAGTGGCAGGGACCATTTCTAATACAATCATGCTCACGCCTGCTGCGTCCATAGCTTGTGCATCTTTCATGATTTGATGTGCAGATTCTTCTGTTTTCCCCTGAATTTTGTAACCACCAAGCTGGTTCACCGATTGGGGTGTAAAGCCAAGATGTGCGCAAACTGGGATGCCATGCTCAACGAGGTAGCGGGCAGTTTCCACTTTGCTGCCACCACCTTCAAACTTCACCATATGTGCGCCTGAGCGAATTAGCCAGTCTGCATTCTTATAGGCGGCTTCATTATCATGCTCATAACTGCCAAGTGGCATGTCTGCAACAATTAATGTTTTAGGTGCGCCAGCCGCAACATTTTTTGTGTGATACGTCATATGATGCATACTGACATTGAGCGTATTTTCGGCGCCTTGCAATACCATCCCTAATGAATCGCCAACCAACAGGAGATCAACACCAGCTAACTCCATTGCTTTAGCAAATGTTGCATCGTAGCAGGTTAGCATCGCTAACTTTTCACCTGATTGAATAAGTTGTTGTATATGCTTAAGTTGCATTTGCTTTAGTCAAAATTAGGATTGAAATACTCACGCCGACTATTAAATTGCCCAATTCTGTCAATGAGGAGGTCAAGTGCGCTTTCATCTTTAATAATGTTTAGTTTTTCATTGTTGACGATAAGCACTGGCGCGGCATCGTACGTATGAAAAAATTCACTATATGCATTCGATAAACGCTGAATATACTCATTTGGTATACCTATTTCATATTTAATATTGCGTTCCGCTATCCGTTCAGAAAGGGCCTCAACGGGTGTTTGTAAATAAATTACTAAATCAGGTTTGGGTGATTTCAGTTGCAGATGATGGTAAATCTGGTGATAAAGAGCATATTCTTCATCATTGAGGTTTAACCTTGCAAATAACGGATCTTTATCCAAAAAGAAATCCGCAGTAATAGGCTGAGAAAACATATCCATTTGATTGACATCTGCAATTTGCCTTGAACGCTGAAACAAAAAGAACAGTTGCGTTGGCAATGCATAACGTTTTGCATCTTGGTAAAAGCGAGCCAAGAAAGGATTTTCTTCGGCTTTTTCTGATAGTAATTGGGTAGAAAACTTTTCAGAAAGCATGCGTGCCAAGGTTGTTTTACCACTGCCAATAGGCCCTTCAATGACGATAAAGGGAAATTTATTAAAAATACTCATGCTGGGTGATGAAGGTTAAGTTTTATAATTTTTTCGTTTTGGAAGGATTGCGTTAATTTTACAACATTACAGCGCTGAGGAATAACATCATCGTAGCTAATTATTAAGTCTGGCGCTATCTCTGCTAACGGCAAAATAACAAAACTCCTCAAGTGCATCCTTGGGTGTGGCAAGGTCAAAAAATCGGTTTTTTGCACGACGTTATCATAGAGCAGCAGGTCTAAATCAAGTATACGCGGGGCGTTTGGAAAAGGACGCTCACGGCCGAAAGTTTTTTCGATAGCCAATAACTCTTTCAACAATGTTTCAGGACTAAGATCAGTAGAGACCTCGGCAACTGCATTAATAAAGTCTGGTTGGTTGTCATAGCCAACAGGTTCAGACTGGTACAGGCTAGATTGTTGAATTAACTTGGTTCTTGGGAGTTTTTCGAGCGTAGTCAAAGCATTATTCACTTGCGTGACTGGACCACAAAGATTGCTTCCCAGCGCAATATAAGCCCTATGCACCGTCTTCAGCCTTATTAGCAGTTGGTTTTCTTTTTGGTTTGCGGCGGCGCTTTCTGGGCGCAGTGTTTGGTAACAACATGGCTGTACGCTGCTCAGAATTGGCGTGAGCAAAAGTAGTCCACCATTCTCCGATTTCGGCAGCAATCTCACCTGACTCACAACGCAATAACATAAAGTCATAGGCAGCACGGTATCTAGGATGTGTGAGTAATACAAATGGACGCTTACCTGAGCGTTGTTCAAAACGGGGTTGCATGGCCCATATTTCTTTCATGCCAGATACAAATCGATTATGAATGGCTAGTTTTTTTGCTTGAATTTGAATCACCTCATCCATGGCTTGATAGAGCGCAGGGAATAGTGGCGCTTGCTTTTGGTTTTCTTGCCAGGCTTTTAATACCTCATGCCACAGCAGGGTGGCGAATAAGAAACTGGGATTAGATGATTTGCCCTGCATGATTCTGTCATCGGTATTTTTCAATGCCAGCATGACAAATTTTTCACCCAAAGGTTGTTCTAATACAACATCTAGCAACGGCAAAAGGCCATGGTGCAAGTGTTGAGCACGCAAAATATTGATGCTCTCTATGGCGTGGCCAGATAGAAACAGCTTGAGCATTTCATCAAATAAGCGGCTAGGCGGTACATCATGCAACAGGTCTGCTAATTCTGCTATTGGCTTTTGTGTCGCTTTCTCGATTTTTAGGCCTAGTTTTGCGGACAATCTGACTGCCCTGAGCATGCGAACAGGGTCTTCTTGATAGCGTTTGCTTGGCTCACCAATCATACGCAAGAGCCGTGATCTAATGTCTGCTACACCATTATGAAAGTCTAAAACTTCTTGTGTTGCTGGGTTGTAGTAGAGTGCATTGGCAGTAAAGTCACGTCGGGCTGCATCTTCTTCCATGCTACCAAAAATATTATCTCTGAGAATACGGCCTGTGTCATTGACTGAAGCATCTCCTTCGTTGTGATGATGTCCTCGGAATGTGGAAACCTCAATCGTCTCTCTTCCCCACAGGACATGCACTAGGCGAAAGCGTTTGCCGATGATTCGTGAACGACGGAATACGCTTCTGACATCTTCTGGTTCAGCGTTAGTCGCCACATCAAAATCTTTTGGTTTAAAGTCGAGTAATAGATCACGCACTGCACCACCAACAATATAGGCGTCAAAGCCTGCTTCTTGTAATCCTGTGCAAGTTTTTAAAGCTGCAGCGCTAATTAACTCTTGATTAATTTGATGTTTTTTTGCGGAAATTCGAGTCACAGTCTTGGGTAAATCACGTTCGGCTTGATTAATCGCTAATTCAGCAACTTGACGTTTTTTAAATACTTTATTTAAAAATTTCTTAATCATTGATGGTTTGATTGATCATTCAGTTCTATTTAGTGGATATGTTTTGCCAAAGTACATCGGGCCGGCCAGCCTCTTTGTTTAGTATGCGACATAGCACAAACAACAAATCAGATAAGCGGTTGAGATATTGCAAAGAGGATTCTGTCACAGTTTCTTTTTCATTTAGCGCGTGTAGCGTTCGTTCGACACGCCTGCAAACTGTTCTGGCAAGATGGCATTCTGCCGCAGCGCGACATCCACCAGGCAAAATAAACTCTTTTAGCGGCGCTAATGTTTCATTAAAAGCATCTAAACCTGTTTCCAGTGCTTGAATGCGTTCATGTTTTATCATGGAATGATTAGGTATGCAAATCTCAGCACCCAAATCAAATAAGTCGTGCTGGACAGCTGTTAAACAAGTACGGACTGTATCTGACACTGGTTCTGTGAGCAGTAATCCGATTACTGCGTTTAACTCGTCAACATCACCCATGGCTTGGACTCGCAAGCTGTTTTTTGCGATTCTGCTGCCATCTCCTAAACCTGTCGTGCCATCGTCACCTGTGCGTGTATAGATCTTACTTAATCGATTACCCATTATGATTGTTTCTAATATAATGTTCCATTATAAATCATGCATTACAAAATATTGAATAATAAGCAATCAAATACACGCCCTATTGGCGTTATGGACTCTGGTGTGGGTGGGATTTCTGTGCTTAAGCATATTCGCGCCATCTTGCCGCAAGAGTCTATTGCTTATGTAGCAGATAGTTTGTATGCCCCTTATGGTAACAAAACAGCAGAGCAAATCATTGAGCGTTGTTTTAAAGTGGCAGATTTTTTGTTAAGTCAGCAGGTTAAAGCTATAGTCGTTGCTTGTAACACCGCTACAGCCGCTGCCATTAAAGACATGCGTGCACGCTATGACCTGCCAATTGTTGGCATGGAGCCAGCAGTTAAACCTGCTGCACAAGCCAGTAAGAATGGTGTGATCGGCGTATTAGCTACGGTTGGTACGCTCAAAAGTGCACAATATGCAGCCTTGCTCGAGCATTACGGAACAGGTGTTCAAGTGATAGCACAAGGTTGTGAAGGCTTGGTCGAGTGTGTGGAAAGTGGTGCACTAAATGATGACACAACGAGAAGCTTGCTACAAAAATACTTACAGCCACTATTAGCTGGTGGTGCCGACACTATTGTACTGGGCTGTACGCATTACCCTTTTTTACGACCTTTAATTGCAGAGATTCTAGGGCCAGAAATCGCTATTATTGACACGGGTAAAGCTGTCAGTGTGCAATTACAAAAAAAATTAATAGAGGCCAGTCTATTGACAGTTAGGGCAAAACAGCCAGAAGTTGTCTTTTGGACCAATAGCCCATCTAATCAAACAAGTGCTGTGATACAGCAGCTTTGCGGTGATGGTGATATTCAGATTAAAAGAATAGAGTAAAACTTAACTCTATTTCTTTGTATAGCAATAATGCTTTTACTGATTTGTAAGCACAGTGTTAGCCATGCCACTGATATATGATGCTAAGCTAATTACGTGTTTTCTTGCGTCTAAATAGACGTGGATTACCCCTGATAAATCGCGTAATCCATTGTTCCAGAAATGATTCGTTCTTGGCTGTTTTAATATAACCATACCCAAGTACTGACATTACTAAGGCACCGATTGTGTCAACAATAAGATCCCACATGGTATCGGTTAACCCAGAAGGATCACCCAGCATCTCTTTTTGCATATTCATGCCAAAAATACTATCCATACTGAATTCGAATATTTCCCAAAGTGCACCAATACCAACTGCAAACAGGAAGGCAAAAAATGCAACAAACCCCGGTTTCATATAGACGCCAATCTTTTCTGTTTCGTTTAAAACATGCACTAATAAAAAACCGACAATACCAAGTAATACGCCTGAGCTAGTGTGCAATGCTATGTCCCACCACCAGAAACGGGTGTAATAGCCGTGAACTTCGCCAAGAAAAAGTGATGCAAAGACGAAGCCAATGGAAAGCAAGACAAATTCAGGTGGAATATAAACATGCAGTTTTTTAAGCAAAATGGGAGAAAAGGTGATTAAAATGATGCCGCTTGTGATGACGGCATTAAACCATTGTTGTGACCAAATCTCAGCGATTAAACCAATAATCAAAATAGACTGGAGTGCATAAGCAAGTCTTTTGTGTATCATGCATAGTCTCCTTATGGTGTAATGCTCGCTAATTCTTCTATTAGAACTTGATAGGCACGTTCGTCGAGTTGCATCAAATCTTGCGCTAATTTTTTATTATGTACAGGCAAAAACGACGCGCCACCTAAGTCGCTTAATACGACTTGCGTATCATTCCACAAAATATTATGTGCATAAAGGTCTCCATGCATTAATCCTTGTTGATGCAGGTGCCGCATGGCTTTGGCTACGCCTGCTGCAATATGATTTGCTTGCGCAGATGTTAGTCTTACCTCTGCTGAGTAAACATCGCGTGAGCAAGTTTCAAAGCTGGGTGGGTCAGCCAGTACAGTTAAGTCCTTATGAAGTAATGGCATCACTAAACCATTTATGCCTTCTGGGTGGTTGCTAATGATGCCTTTTACGCCAACTAAATTTTGATGCTCTCCAGCCATGACATTGGCGTCCATTTCACAACTTGGTAGTCCATCGCTGGTGAGGCCTGCTTTAAACAACTTAACCGCAACTGGTTCATTGCTTCCATTGTGTTGCCAATTTACTTGGTAGGTAATGCCTGATGCACCTTGTCCTAGCACTTTGCCAATCGTGAGTGTTGACCAATCAATCTTCGGTGCTTTAACACATTGCATTTGCGTTTGTACAATTGCATTTGAGAAAGGGTTGCCAGCATAAGCAAGCCAAGTGAGTTTGGGTAAATCAAATAGCCACATTGGCAGTTCGGCAAACTGATTTGCGGAAATTCGTAAAAGCTCTAATGCATGGCAGTTTGCCATGTTTTGCGGTAATGCGCTCAATTGGTTGCCTGCTAGCATCAGTTTTTGTAAGTGCTTACAGTCGCCCAATGCATCTGGCAGCTTTCTTACTCGGTTATCAGTCACAATAAACCAACGTAAGTGCTTTGTTGGAATCGCTTCCTCTGGTATATAGCGGATTTGATTGGCTTTAAAGCCAATCATGCGCAAACTTTCACACTTACCCAATACTGCTGGTAATTCGGTAAATTGGTTGGATGAGCAGAATAAAATACGTAGTTTTTTAAATCGGTCTAAATCATCAGGCAAAGTGGAGAGGGCGTTGTCTGTTAAATCGAGAATTTCTAAAGTATCAACTAAATCGTAAATAGCTGAAGGGAAGGTGGTAAGGCCACAAGACAGTTTAAGTTGTTTGCTGCCTTGTAGCTTGCCAGCTTGTAATTGCGCGAGTGTTGAATCCACTATTGATGGTTCAATACAGAAGGTTTAATGGTGTGAAACCACTTCACCTGCTTTAAGTTTGAATTTTGTTCCACAATAAGGGCAGGCGACCTGCCCAGTTTTGGCGATATCTAGAAATACACGCGGATGCGATGCCCAAAGTGCAACTTCTTTGGTTGGGCAATGCAAAGGTAAGTCTTTCGCTGTTACTTCAAATTCTTTAACATCAGACATATTCAATCTTTCCTGCTTAATGATTGTATGGGCTTAAACCAGTGTTAACCAGTCCGCATGCTTAGCAGATTTGCCTTTAACTACATCAAAATAAAGGCTCTGCAATTTTTCTGTTACAGGTCCACGCGTACCGTTACCAATCGCACGGTTGTCCAGTTCACGGATAGGTGTAACTTCAGCTGCGGTACCTGTAAAGAAGGCTTCATCTGCGCTGTAAACTTCATCACGGGTGATGCGTTTTTCTACAACTTCTAATCCAATTTCACCTGCTAATTGTACGATAGTGTCGCGTGTGATACCTTCAAGCGCGCTAGTTAAATCTGGGGTGTAAAGTTTGCCACGGCGAACGATAAAAATATTCTCACCAGAGCCTTCAGCAACAAAACCGTCAACGTCCAACAACAATGCCTCGTGATATCCATCATGGATGGCTTCTTGATGTGCAAGGATGCTGTTCATGTAGTTACCATTCGCTTTGGCTTTACACATGGTGATATTGACATGGTGACGTGAGAAAGAAGATGTCTTCACTCGAATGCCTTTGGTGATTGCTTCATCACCCATATAAGCGCCCCAGCTCCATGCTGCACAGATAACATGTGTAGACAATGTTTTTGCTGAAATGCCCATGGCCTCCGCGCCGTAAAACGCCATTGGGCGAATGTAGGCAGATTCAAGCTTGTTTTCACGCACTGCTGTTTTTTGTGCTTCTGAAATCGTTGCTTTATCAAATGGCATTTTCATGCCCAAGATGTGCGCACTGCGGAATAATCTATCCGTATGATCTTGTAAGCGGAAAATTGCTGTGCCCTTATCGGTTTTATATGCGCGCACCCCTTCAAAAACACCCATACCGTAGTGAAGTGTGTGTGTCAGTACATGGGTAGTGGCGTCACGCCAGTTTACTAATTCGCCGTCGTACCAAATGAGACCATCACGGTCAGCCATTGAGCTTGGTATTGCCATTATGTAATTGCCTTAAATAATATAAAAACCCTTATTGTAAACTAAAGGTTATAATTTTCTCAGCATGTTAAAATTAAAATCTGATTTTTATTGAGGTTATTTTATGATTAAGCTTTTACGAAGCATTTTTTTGCTGATTTGCTTTGCTTTTCTGAGTGCATGTAATGCAGCACCAGGAGAAGGTGCTGCGAGTTCTGGTAATTTTGTTGGGACGGATATCACAGGAGCTGACTTTCCGAAACCATTAAAACTAACCGATCACAATGGCCAGTTACGTACCATGAGTGATTTTAATGGGAAGGTGGTTGTACTATTTTTTGGTTTCACACATTGTCCTGACGTTTGCCCAACCACAATGCTTGAGCTAAAAAATACGATGAAAATATTAGGCGATAAAGCGGATGAAGTGCAGGTGTTATTTGTCACAGTCGACCCAAAGCGAGACACGCAAGAGGTGCTTGCGCAGTTTGTCCCATCATTTGATAAGCGATTTCTTGGTCTAAGAGGTAGCTTACAAGAAACAGCAGAAACTTTAGGTAACTTCAAGATTTATTATCTAGAGACGCCGGGCAAATCGCCTACTGATTATAATATCGATCACAGCGCAGGTATGTATGTCTTTGATAAAACCGGTAAAGTGAGACTTTATTTGGGTTATGGTCAAAAGCCTGAAGAAATTGCTAGTGATTTAAAAAAACTGATGTAATGTCAATCTTATGTCTTAAGGGAGATATCGCTCCCTTTTTTGTTTTAAGTAGTTAGCTTAGATGCGGTGTAGACGATGGCTGATTTGCTTTAATTCTTTTTCCGCACTTTTATAATCTGGATAAATTGTACCAACGACAGCCCAAAATCGCGCGGAGTGATTCATCTCTTTTAAATGTGCAAGTTCATGACAAATCACATAATTGATGATGTGGGGTGGCGCTTGTAATAAGCGCCAATTCAGACGAATATCGCCACGACTGCTACAACTGCCCCAGCGAGACTGGGCGTTAGATAATTTAAGTGTGGGAGTTGGTACGCCTAATTTTGCAGCCAATATTTCTAAGCGACGGCTAAAGTCAATCAATGCTTGCTTTTTATACCACTGCGTCACTTTATGTTGGATAACGGCAGGGTTTTCAGCATCAGGTGAGGCAATGGTTAAGCGGTTTTGCTCAAATACAAGCTTCTTGTTTTTACTATTAAAGGCTATGTTTAAAAATATCGTATTACCGAGTAGGTACAGTGTCTCACCATGTTGCCAAGACAAAGCTGGCACTGCATATTTCTTTCTTGCTTCTAGCTTGTTAATAATCCAGTTAGATTTATCCTGAATCAGTTTTTTTAATTGAAACTCTAAAATATATTTAGGTGCATGAACAACTAAGCCCGCTTCAGTGATTTTGAGTCCAACCGTGCGGCGTGGTCTGCGCTCCAGTTGATATGGAATCGTCTCGCCATTATTAAGCTGGATGGATTTTTGCACCATGATTAGGTTTATCGACTAAAAGTTTTCATTTCGGCTTCAATCCAGTTCTCAACTTGCTGGTTTAGCATGTCAGCCTTTATGCCATCAGATTGTATTGGTTTACCAATGCTGACTTGAATGACTCCTGGATATTTTAGAAACGAGTTTTTGCGCCAAAACTGTCCTGCATTATGGGCAACTGGAACTACTTGCGTTTTTGTATGTGAGGCTAGCCAGGCACCGCCAATATGATATTTGCCACGTTCACCCGGCGAAGTACGAGTGCCTTCTGGGAAAATGACGACCCAAAACTGTTTGGCCAAGCGTTGTTTACCAAGAATGACCAACTGCTTTAACGCCTCACGACCCGCAGCTCGATTAATTGCAATGGGTGATGTGAGTGCCAATGCCCAACCAAAGAAAGGAATCAATAACAGTGAGCGCTTGAGTACCCATACTTGTGGCGGAAAAATGAGTTGCAGCGCTAACGTTTCCCAAGCCGATTGATGTTTACAAAGAATAATGCTTGGACTATCTGGAATATTTTCGCGACCTTTAACAGTAAAGCTTAAACCACAGCTAAAGCGCAGCCACCATAGCATGCAGCGCGCCCATTGACTCAGAAAGCGGTAGCGTTGCATTGGCGGTAGCGGAAAAGTCAGCAAGCCGATTGTGGTAAAGGGGATGGTAAAAATCCACATGCCTAGATTAAAGATAAATGAGCGAAGATAAATCATATAAAACAACGGTTAATGGTTTTTGACAATGTAATCAGCAGCCTCTGCTAAATTGTTAAATACGAGTGTGTTTTCGGGTAAGTTGCCTTTCGCCAGCGTTTCTTTGCCTTTTCCTGTTTTAACTAACATGGGCTGGCATCCCGCTTTTGCAAATGCTTGCAAATCTCGCATTGCATCTCCTATCGCAGGTACCTTCTTTAAATCAACTGCAAAGCGATGGCCAATATCTGTAATCATATTGCTTTTGGGTTTTCTACACTCGCAATTATCACTGGCGGCATGTGGGCAATAAAAAATGGCATCGATATGCCCGCCAACCTGAGTCACAGCATGTTGCATTTTGTCATGTATGGTATTTAGCGTGACCATGTCAAATAAGCCACGTGCAATGCCAGATTGGTTTGTGGCCACCACAACGTGGAAACCATGCTGGTTTAATAATGCAATGGCTTCTAAACTACCAGGAATCGGGATCCATTCATCTGGCGTTTTAATAAAGAGATCGCTCTCTTTATTAATCACACCATCTCTATCAAGAATGATCAGTTTCATCAAATAGCCTATGAAGTCTTAATTGGCTAGTTTAGATAAATCTGCTACGCGATTCATCGTCTGATGTAGCGTTGCGAGTAAACCTAAACGGTTAGCTTTAAGTGCAGGATCTTCTGCATTCACCATCACATTATCAAAAAAAGCATCAACAGGCTGTTTAAGCACTGCCAGTTTTTGTAGTGAGGCTGTATAGTCTCCAGTTTCAAATAGCTTGTCTGCTTCTAGTTTAAGATTTGATAAGGCTTCTGCTAAAGCAATCTCTTGCGGTTCTTTAAGTAAGTTGCTATCGACTTGAGACACGACCTCACCATCCACTTTACGTAAAATATTACCTACACGTTTATTAGCGGCGGCAAGTGCTGGCGCTTCTGGGAGTGTTGCAAACGTTTGTACAGCAGCTAAACGTTGAGGAACTTCGCTTAACAGGTCTGGCATAACCGAGAGAACTGCATCTACTTCTTGTGCACTTGCACCTTGGTCACGCATGCTAACACTTAAGCGGTCATAACAAAACGATTTGATGGCATCCAATGTGTCTTTACCTGCCTTAAACTGTGAGAGGGCAAGTTGGATTAATATATCAAACTTTAATGGCAGTTTTGCATCGATTAGCATGCGGATAATGCCGAGAGCTTGCCTGCGTAATGCGAAAGGGTCTTTATCGCCAGACGGTTTTTCTCCAATACTAAATAAACCGACTAGAGTCTCCAACTTATCAGCTAATGCAACACAAATGCCAACTTGACTACGTGGAAGCTCGTCGCCAGCAAAACGCGGCTTATAGTGGTCTTCAATGGCGAAGGCGATTTCATCATCAATCCCTTCGTGTTGTGCATAATAACGCCCCATAATACCTTGTAGCTCAGGAAACTCGCCTACCATGTCTGTGACTAAGTCAGCCTTGGATAAGCGAGCAGCTAAGACTACTTTTGTAGTGAGCGCTGTACCACCAAGTTGCTCAGCAATTTCGCCTGCTAGTTTAGCGACCCGATTATTACGTTCACCTTGTGAGCCAAGTTTGTTGTGATATACAACTTTATTCAGACTATCAATTCGGCTTTCAAGCGTCTTTTTGCGGTCTTGGTCAAAAAAGAATTTAGCGTCTGCTAAGCGAGGTCGTACAACGCGCTCATTACCGCCTATCACTGCACTTGGATCGGCAGGATTAATATTAGAAACGATTAAAAATTTATTAGATAGCTTTCCATGATTGTCTAGTAAAGGAAAGTATTTTTGATTAGCTTTCATGGTCAGCACCAAGCATTCTTGCGGCACTTCTAAAAATGCCGTTTCAAACTGCCCTACCAATACATTTGGTAATTCAACTAATGCGGTCACTTCATCCAGTAAATCGTCATCATTGATTGCAGTCAAGCCCTCATTATCTGCGGCTGCTTTGAGCTGTGCTGCAATGTTTTCTTTACGCTCATTAAAATCGGCAATGACAGCACCTTCTGTGCGCAGTTGCTCGGCATAAGTATCCGCGCTGTTTATCGTGATTATTTCTTTATGTGATTCAAAGCGATGTCCAACTGTGGTGTTGCCAGCAGTTAAACCCAAAACGGTGATAGGGATAATTCTTTCACCATGTAATGCAACTAAACCATGTGCTGGGCGGACAAAATTCACGGTTTCCCAGCCATCATTGATCTGATAAGTCATTACTTTGGGAATCGGCAGCTTGGATAATGCTTCTTCGATTGCTTTTTGTAGCCCTTCATTTAGTGTGACGCCTGTTTTCGTCATATCGATAAACAGACTGTCTGTTTTGCCATCATTTTCTGTTCGGAGTTTGCTTGTAGCAGATGCATCTAGACCCATTGCATCTAATCGCTTCAATAATGCCGGCGTTGCATGGCCTTGTGCATCCAAACCAACTTTTACTGGCATAAGCTTTTGCGCTACTTCTTCATCAGTTGCTTTTGACAATACATTCGTTAAATGGACAGCTAGACGACGTGGGGTCGCATAATGTGTTAAAACGCTGTTTGCATTGCTTAAACCTTGCGATTGCAATGATTCTGCCAGTACTTGAGCAAATGCTATATCTAATGTTTTTAATGCCTTTGGTGGCAGTTCTTCTACAAATAGTTCGACTAATAAATTACTCATGCTGCTGCCTTCTTACTGTTCTTTTCTTGTTGCTGCTGTAACTGTGTGAGGACTTCTTCAGCCCAATCTTTTCGTGCCATAGGGAAGCCTAAGCGGGCGCGACTGTCAAGATAGCTCGCTGCAACACTACGCGCTAAGTTACGAATACGACCAATATAAGCAGCACGCTCAGTGACCGAAATAGCACCACGTGCATCGAGCAGGTTGAATGTATGTGCTGCTTTAAGTACTTGCTCATAAGCAGGCAGTGCAAGTTTTTCGTTCATTAAGTGTTGCGCTTGTTTTTCGTGTGCGTTAAATGCAGTTAGCAAAAATTCAATATCTGAATGTTCAAAATTATATGCTGATT
The DNA here is from genome assembly GCA_048058875.1 of Methylotenera sp. GTDB lineage: Bacteria > Pseudomonadota > Gammaproteobacteria > Burkholderiales > Methylophilaceae. Next base: position 26,394 of record JBLLNR010000008.1, read on the forward strand.
GTTCTTTTTCATTTTGTAAGAACACGTCACCATATTTTACGCCAGGCGAGTATTCTAAATCATACACATTCTCCACACCTTGCAAATACATTGCCAACCGCTCTAAACCGTAAGTGATTTCACCAGTAATTGGTTTGCAGTTAATGCCTCCCACTTGTTGGAAATAAGTAAACTGTGTGACTTCCATCCCATTTAGCCATACTTCCCAGCCTAAACCCCAGGCACCAAGTGTAGGATTCTCCCAATCATCTTCTACAAAACGTACATCATTTTGTTTGAGGTCAAAACCTAACGCTTCAAGCGAACCTAAATACAAATCCATAATGTTGGATGGTGCTGGCTTTAATACAACTTGAAACTGGTAATAGTGTTGTAAGCGGTTTGGATTTTCACCGTAGCGACCATCACTTGGGCGACGGCTAGGCTGCACATAGGCTGCTTTCCAAGGCTCTGGCCCGAGCGCCCTTAGAAATGTCGCTGTGTGGCTGGTACCAGCGCCAACTTCCATATCGTACGGTTGTAGTAAGGTGCAGCCTTGCTTATCCCAATAAGATTGCAAGTTTAAAATGATTTGTTGGAAGGTTAATGCCATGGTTGTCGTTGCGAATAAACTAAAAAGACAGATTTTACATGAGAATCTACTGTGAAGACTAACTTAAGCAAGTGTTTACACGATAGATGCTTTATTGCAACAGTTAGTCTTTTACGTCATTTGACGTAATAACAATATTTAGACTGTTATTTGCATTGTATGAAGCAAAGTTATTTGGTAAATTGATTGCATGATTTCCGTTAGGACAAAACGCTTTACTTTCGCACTGATTCTCTGTTTGGGCATCATGCAACTGCTATTGCCATTTCTACACGTTCACTATAACGGTGATCAGGCACATGAGAGTGTCGGCTCTCAGGTGTTACATTTACACAGTCTAGATGTTGATCCGCTTTCAAGGTATTTACCTCTAGAGATCGAAGCTGATAAACATACACATCTTGTAGACCGTAGTCTGGATTCAACCATGGTGAATGTTGATCAGGCAATCCTCAATCAAGAAGCAATAGATGTAATTAGCTTCAGCGCGATTTTGTTTGGCTTGATTGCATTTGTTTTTGCGACATGGTTTGTTCGTCCAGCGCCAGCTTTTCAATACAAACAAGCATTTTCCTTTCAGCGACCGCTGTCTCACGCCCCACCTCACGCTTAAAAACTAAACATTTATTGATGCCGTTGGCATCTGTTTTATAGTTTTTAGGAGTGTTCAATGAAATTTTCATCCTTGCTATTTAGCATTTGGATAATACCTTTCATTTTTAGTACAAGCATTGGCATAGCTGCGGAAGATGATGTGCACAAAGATGTGCTACATATCAATTCATCACTGACTTTAAAAGATGTATTAAATGAAACGATTAAGCTTCAACCGCAGCAAGCGAACCTAAATTCGCAGCAATATGGTGTAACCGCAAAGCAGGCACTAGCAGATAGTTTTCTGCCAGATGCACCCGCTATTACGATTTTGCATCAAAATGATTTTCTTGGCAGCAGCCGAAATGAGCGTGATTATCAAGCGACATTAGAGCTACCGCTATGGTTGCCAAATCAGCGTGAGGCAAGAGCAAAAGTTGCTGAACTGAGTGCGTTGAATTTAGATGCAAGTCAATCTGCGCTAGCAATACAAACAGCTGGATTATTAAGAGAGGCTGTTTGGGATGTTGCATTCAATGAAAATGAGCTTGCCTTGGCTGAAGCTAAATATCAAAGTGCATTAACACTGGAAGAAAAAGTAAAGAAAAGTTTCCAGGCTGGTGAGGCAGCAAAAACAGATTGGTTGCTCGCTCAGCAAGACACGCTAGAAGCGTCTAAAAATAAACTACTAGCTCAGGCTGAGCTTATGCATGCTAGGTTTCGATATAAATTAGTGACAGGGTTAAATCAGATTCCTAAAGATTTTTCTGAGGAAAAGTCATCGTTGGATAACTATGAACAATCACCCGTTTGGCTCGCTATCCTGACTAAGGTTCATTATGCAGAAGAGCAACGCAATCTTGCCAATATTGAAAAAAAAGAAAATATACAAGTTTTAATCAACGCCAGAAATTCTCAGGGTGCGTTTGATACACAGTATAACCAAAGCATGGGTCTCAGTATTCGTATTCCTTTTGCCACACCCGCAAGAACAACACCGATTGTTGCCGCTTCAGAAATAAGTTTAGGGCAGGCGCTTACTGAGCGTGAAGAGCTCAAAAGAGTATTAGAGGCGGCGCTTCATGAGGCTGAGCATAACCTTGAAGTGAGTGAGCTTGAGCAAGCGCTAGCCAAACAGCATTGGGGAATAGCCAGTGAAAGTTTGCGGCTAGCAGAAAAAGCCTATGCACTTGGCGAACACGACCTTGCTACGCTAATTAGAATTAAAAGCCAAACCTTTGATGCAGAGCGCAAATACAGGGCTGTGCAAATACAATATCAATGGAATATTGCCAGATATAACCAAGCTGTAGGAGTTTTACCATGAATCAATTAATAAGCATTATCAGCATAGCATTGCTATTACCACTAACTGGATTCGCTGAATCGTTAAGCTTAAGTGAAGCGCAAATCAAGCAAATGCAAGTGACAACAAAACCAGTAAGACAAGGTGCTGGCAGTTATGTGCGTCAATATAGCGCTGAAGTAACGCTGCCTAACAATCAAACACAAATAGTGAGTATGCCACAACACGGGTTAGTCAGTGCCCTCCTTGTCGCAACAGGGCAAGAGGTTGAAAAAGGTCAAGTGATTGCGGAGATCAGTAGTAGTGACTTCATTGGATTACAGGGTGAATACCTGCAAGCAAAAACAAAATTGGCTTTAGCGACTAAAACAGCGATGCGGGACAAAGCCTTGGCTGAAGAGGGTATCATTCCACAACGTCGATATATTGAATCTAAAAGCGCACAAGAAGCACTGTATACCGAGGTAATGCAAACAAAACAAGCATTACATTTGGCAGGAATGACTGACAAAAGTATCAATCGTTTGAGTAGTGCCAGTAAAATGCAAAGTGTGATTAATATTGTTGTACCAATGGGCGGTCAAGTTGTTGCGCAATATGCCAAAGTGGGTGACCGTCTCGATAGTGGGATGCCGCTTTATCAAATCGCACAACTAAATCCGTTATGGGTTGAGATGAATGTGCCAATCGAGGAAGCCGCCAATCTCGAAAAAGGGCTAGCTGTAAAAATTCCAAAAGGAAACGCTAGCGGAAAAATAATAGCCATTTTACGCAGTGTCAATAAAGCAACCCAAACATTACAAGTTCGAGCAGAAATCAATCAAGGAACAGAAACTTTATCCCTTGGCCAGTTTGTTGAAGTGGTGTTATTAATCAAAACACAAGCTGGCAGTATACAAGTGCCAAAATCTTCTTTGATACGAAATGGTCAAAAAAGCTTTGTCTTCAAGCGGAATAAGAATGGATTTGAGGTTGTTCCAGTTATCGTATTAAACGAAGATGATCAGTATGCTTTAATCCAAGGTTCCTTGAATGCTTCTGATGAGGTAGCGACAACTGGTTTAGCAGCACTCAAAGGCAGTTGGTTAGGCTTAGGTGGTGAGTAATGCTTAATTTCATTGTTGAATTCTCCTTACGGCAGCGCATTATGGTGCTGATTTTAGCGATACTTCTCAGTGTCGCAGGTTACCTTGCCTATCAGCAGCTCCCAATTGATGCGTTCCCAGATGTTTCGTCAACACAAGTTAAAGTAATCGTGAAGTCGCCTGGGATGACGCCAGAAGAAGTAGAAATGCGCATTACAGCACCTATTGAAGTGGAAATGTTAGGCATTCCTAAGCAATCTGGGTTGCGCTCAGTTGCTAAATATGCGCTCACTGATATTACGGTTGATTTTGAAGATGGTACTGATATTTATTGGGCCCGTCAGCAAGTGAGCGAACGTTTGAGCAATGTTTGGGGCAATCTGCCAAGTAATATTTCCGGTGGTATAGCGCCGATGACCACACCATTGGGCGAAATGTTTATGTTTACCGTTGAATCTGAAACACTTGACCTTGAAGAAAAGCGTAATTTGCTTGATTGGGTGATACGCCCACAATTAAGAACCGTAGCAGGTGTGGCAGATGTGAATGCCTTGGGTGGTTTAGTGCGCACCTTTGAAATAGTGCCTGATAATGCGCGCATGTATGCACGAGGCATTAGTTTAAATATGTTGCGTGATGCCATAACTGAGAATAACCGCAATGATGGCGCGGGGCGGTTGAGCGACAATGAAGATGCATTACTTGTACGCTCAGAAGGTGCGATTCGAAACTTAAATGATGTACGCGATATCGTTGTGAAAAGTGAAGATGGTAAGCCTGTTTTTGTTGCCGATGTGGCTGAAGTACGCATCGGCGCTTTAACGCGTTATGGCGCAGTTACTGCAAATGGTAAAGCTGAAGCGGTAGAGGGGCTGGTGTTGGGTTTACGTGGGGCCAATGCCCGCGCTGTCGTTGAAGGCGTTCGTGCAAAATTACAAGAAATTGCTCCCACCTTGCCTAAAGGTGTCACTACCAATGTATTTTATGATCGCGGTAATTTGGTTGAGCGAGCTGTTAATACCGTTAATAAAGCGCTAACAGAAGCGGTGGTTCTAGTAATTATTCTACTGATTCTATTTTTAGGTAATTGGCGCGCAGCGTTAACCATTGCTTTTTCTCTACCATTAGCCGTACTCACGACCTTTTTGCTGATGAAGCAATTTGGTATGTCTGCCAACTTAATGAGTTTAGGTGGGTTAGCAATTGCGATTGGGATGTTGGTCGACTCTTCCGTCGTGGTAGTGGAAAATATTATTTCACATTTAGCGCATACGCCTGACAAGCATGTCCAATCAAAAATGAGCATCATATTGAATTCGATGCGTGAAGTGAGCTTACCTGTTGCTTCTGGTGTGGTGATTATTATCACCGTGTTTTTCCCATTATTAACCCTGCAAGGATTAGAGGGTAAATTGTTCTCGCCAGTTGCAATGACCATTATTTTTGCGCTAGCAGGGTCATTGGTTCTATCGCTTACGGTGATACCCGTTATTGCTTCATTTATCATTAAAGATCAACATAAAGAAGATCCGTGGTTAGTTAGAAAGTTATCGGCAATTTATGCACCAGCGTTAAGTAAGGCTATGCAGCATCCTAATAAATTGCTCACATGCGCAGGTGTTTTATTAGCCTTAACAGTTGTTGCATATCTTTTTATTGGTAAAACTTTTATGCCTGTGATGGATGAAGGCGACATCATTATTGGAGTAGAAAAGCTACCATCCATTACGCTCAAGCAAAGTGTAGCCACCGATTTGCAAGTGCAAAAAAATATCTTAAGCCAAGTATCAGAAGTCAAAGGCATGTACTCACGCGTGGGATCTGATGAGTTGGGTTTAGACCCGATGGGCTTAAATCAAACAGATAACTTTTTAGTTCTCAAGCCACGAAATGAGTGGACGGTAGATAGTAAAGAGGCGCTTATCGAAAAATTGCGTAAGGTGATGAAACAAACGCCAGGCCTTGATTTTAGCTTTACACAACCGATTGATATGCGGGTAAGTGAAATGATTCTAGGTGTAAGAGGCGACTTGGCAATAAAACTATTTGGCGAAGACTTAAATGCTTTAGGTAAAACGGCACAACAAATCGTGACTGTCCTAGAAGGCATAGAAGGTAGCCAAGATGTCTACACCCCAGAAAATAGCGGCATTCAATATTTGCAAATCAAAGTCAATCGCGCTGCAGCAGGGAAGTTAGGGTTGACGATTGCCGAAGTTAATCAAATACTGCAAAGCCAAATTGAGGGGCAGCAGCTTGGTATCGTACAAGAAGGCATCCGTCGTACACCTATCCTATTAAGAGGTAGTGAGGAAGTACGCCTTTCACCAGTCAACTTCAGTCAATTGCTTATCACTTTACCAAATGGTAATAATATCCCGCTTTCCAGCATCGCGACATTAGAGCGCACAGAAGGACCTGTGAAAGTTGATCGTGAGCGTGGTATTCGTATGGTTGTTGTGACAGCCAACGTACAAGGGCGAGACCTAGTAAGTTTTGTGAATGAAGCAAAACAGAAAGTAGGTGAAGCAGTTAAATTGCCGCAAGGTTATTGGATGAAATGGGGTGGACAGTTTGAGAACCAGCAACGCGCTGCTAAGCGTTTAAGTATTGTTGTGCCTGTTTCAATTGCAATGGTATTTTTACTACTCTACCTGACTTTTGGTTCTTTAAAGTTGGCAGCACTCATACTCTCAAATATTCCACTGGCAATGGTTGGTGGTGTGTTTGCACTTTGGATTTCTGGTGAGTATTTATCGGTACCAGCATCCGTCGGTTTTATTGCGTTGCTAGGTATTGCAGTGCTAAATGGCGTAGTCATGGTGTCATACTTTAAGCAACTCGATTATGAAGGCATGCAAAAAAGCCTGATAGCCTTTGAGGGAGCCAAGCGGCGCTTAAGACCAGTTTTGATGACGGCGAGTATTGCAGTATTTGGTTTGATTCCACTCTTGTTTGCAACAGGGCCTGGCTCGGAGATACAAAGACCACTGGCTATTGTTGTGATTGGTGGCTTAACCACTGCTACATTATTAACCTTGTTTATTCTGCCAATTTTGTATCATCGCTTTTTTGGCAAGAATGAAGTAGAGAGCCTTAAGTAGTCAAAGCTAAGTTACAAACGACGCCTTACTGTTAGCCAGATTAACAAACCAAAACTGACGATAATAAATGGCCAATTCCCCCAAATCACATATGGCGTGGTGCCTTGATAACCTTGTGCTTTGGCATTGAGCGTTGTTTTAATGTCGTGTATCGCATGCGCTAGTACATAGCCGTGCTGGTCGATGACTGCGGTAGCACCTGTGTTAGTCGACCGTAGCATCATGCGTCCTGTTTCTAATGCGCGTGCTTGTGAGAATTGCATATGTTGGTCAGCTGCATAGGATTGACCATACCAAGCGTCGTTGCTGATGTTTACTAGTAAAGTAGCTTCTGGTAATTGACGAATAATCTCCTCACCAAATACATCCTCATAACAGATATTCATCGCTACTTTTTGGTCATTAAGTTGCATCGGTTGCTGGTGGGTTCCACCTCTGGATAAATCGCTTAATGGAATATTAAGCCAGTCGCGGTAAATCCAACCTAATATGTTTTTTAATGGGATAAACTCGCCAAAAGGCACTAGGTGGTTTTTGCTATAAGATTGGGTTGGGTTAACACCGTAACTGAGTGCGCTATTAAAGTATTCCTGTGTCTCCGGGTTGTATTCCACCATGCCGACAATCAAATTACCGTTGTTTTGTATGGCATGCTGAGATAATGCCAGCTTGATAGTGGGATCTAATTGGCTCGCAATCACAGGTAGTGCGGTTTCTGGTAGCACGATGAGTTGTGCTTGGCTTGCTTTTGTCATCTCGACATATTGCTGCATCGTACTTTCAGCGGCATCCGGAGACCATTTAATGTCTTGTGGAATATTGCCTTGTATCAAGCTAACGTCAAATGGTGCGCCGACTGGCTTAGTCCATTCCGCATTTTTTATGACTAAGCCTAAAGCTGTTAATACTGTGATTAATCCAATAACGGTCTGTTTCCAGAAGGTGCTCACATTATTTTTATTTGCAATCCAGACGGCAATGCAGGCTGCAACAAGCACGGTGAGTAAAGACACACCATATACACCTACAATTGGCATATAGCCAGCATATGGACTATGTGGAGTCTGACTATAGCCTATTGTTAACCAAGGGAATCCAGTGAAAATCCAACTTCTAGTCCAATCTGAGAGAGCCCATAATATCGGGGCACTTAAGCTCAAAAAACCTAACCGTTTACTAAGGTAACCTACAAGTGCGGTAAACATAGCCATAAATGCACATAAGCAAAACGTACAAAACCCCGCAAACCACCATGGCATACCACCAAAGGTATGCAAACTAATATAAATCCAATAAATACCTAGAATATAGAGCCCTAGACCGAACATAAACCCTAATTTTAAGCATGCCAATGCGGTCGGCGCTTTTGCCCAAAGATAGATAATGCCGATGAGTGACAAGATGGTAGCAGGGAAAATATAATAGGGTGCAAACCCTAATACTGCAAAAGAACCTAACACGAAGGCTAATAGATATGGGTAGTTTCTTTTTAACATTCTTTTATTTGAGTAACTGATTCAATTTCTGAGTGCACAGTATAGGTTAAAGCGAGCAAATAATAAAAAATGTTAATTGTAACAATGTAAATATTTGTTGGCTTGACAAATAAAAAGCTTAAGTGGACTATACACACTCCTTCGCAAAATTAAATAAAACATTAATTGGAGAACAGCAATGAGTATGATGTCAGAGTTTAAGGACTTTATCAGTAAGGGTAACGTGATGGATTTGGCTGTCGGTGTCATCATCGGTGGTGCATTTGGCAAAATTGTAGACTCACTTGTCGGTGACATTATTATGCCTATCGTTGGTAAGTTATTTGGTGGTTTAGATTTTAGCAATCTTTATATCCCTCTTAATGGCCAAGAACCAGGAATGATTCTAGCGGAGGCTCAAAAGGGTGGCGCAGTATTGGCTTATGGAAATTTCATTACAATTGCATTGAATTTCCTTATTCTGGCATTTATTATCTTCCAAATGGTGAAAATGGTGAATAAATTAAATCCACCAAAACCAGCAGCGCCAGCGGGCCCAGCGGAAGATATCGTACTGTTGCGTGAAATTCGTGATTCATTAAAAAAATAAGCAAGTTACAATAAAAAAGGGCGATTAAATCGCCCTTTTTTATTACTTAATTGCTATTAATTCTGCGGTTTGTTTTCCGGAAACTCATAAACCTGACCATCTTTAGCAGTATCATTTTTTTCGCTATGGTTAATAAAAACAACCTGAACAACCTTGTCATCGATAAAGTCTAGCTCTGTGATTGGGAAATACTCGCCATTTTCGCCAGTATTGATGTAGTGGTACTCCCAAATTGAAGCAACGATTTTATCTGTACCTTTAATCCTGACATCTTCAGCTTTTGCTGGCTCGCCTAAGTTCTCTACAATTGCTTTTTTATCAAACTGCTTTATCGCAGCGACAAATCCTTTTTCATCTGTAGGCAGCTTGTTCGCTGTGTTTGATTGTTTTTCTGCTTGGGGGGCTGTTTCTGGTTTGGTTGCAGACGTGTTTACGGATGTGCAGCCAACTGTAAGAGCAGCAATTGTTAATACAAACATTAGGGTTTTCATATCAATTCCTCTTAAAAGATTATTAGAGAGATTGTTATATTCAAATTTAGTTCACATTTGTGAACCTCATTAGGAAGTTTCTGTTGCTTCACGAGGTGTTATGACTTCAACTGAGATTGAATGTAAACGTCGACTATCAGCTCGAACAACTTTAATGCTGAGGTTTTCGATGGTAATAAGGTCGCCACGTTTTGGTAAGTGACCAAATTTGTTGACGATTAAACCACCAATAGTAGAAAACTCTTCGTTACTAAATTGCGTGCCTACGATTTCGTTAAAGTCATCAATCTCTGTTAACGCTTTTACTCGGTAACTACCGTCCGCATTTTGAATAATATTATCTTCATCTTCGTCATAGTCATATTCATCTTCGATGTCTCCAACAATTTGTTCCAGTACATCTTCAATGGTGACCATACCTGCTACGCCTCCATATTCATCAACCACAATCGCTATATGATTGCGCGTGCTACGAAATTCTTTCAGTAGTACATTAAGACGCTTTGACATTGGAATAAAGACTGCTGGCCTGAGCATGTCGCGCACCTCAAAACCTTCACCTGCATAATAACGGAGTAGATCTTTAGCCAGCAAAATACCAATCACGTCATTTTTATCATCTTCGATCACTGGAAAACGGCTATGTGCCGTTTCAATCACGTAAGGAATAAACGTTTCTGGCGGGTCAGTGATGTCAATCAGATCCATTTGCGAGCGTGGAATCATTATATCCCGCACTTGCATTTCACTGACTTGCAAGACCCCCTCGATCATGGCTAGTGAATCACCATCCATCAAGTGGTTTTCGTATGCACTATGTAATAGTTCGACCAGCTGCTCGCGGTCTTCGGGTTCACGCAGTAAAAGGTGACTTAGACGTTCTAATAAACTTGGTTTTTCCGAGTCGGAAGCCATGCATTGGCGCCCTATGTAATAAGATAAGGATTAGGATACCTTAATTGAGTAGGAGTTGTCATCTTTGATTGATAGTTTTTTGTCTATTTTCCTAAGGATTAGAAATGATTACCACCCGATTAAAAACTTGCTATTTCTTTTTAAAGTAGATTTAACAAAGTAGGCAAATACATAACTAGCTAACACGACTAAAACAGACGTGGCTAGCCAGTTTATTAGATCGGGTGTGACGGAAAGGAGTGAGTCAATATGTAGTTTTAATAGAACTTCTAAAAAAAGCATATGTAAAAAGAAGATAGCAAAGCTCGATGCTGCAATTTCTTTTAGGAAACGGTTATCTGTTTTTTCATACTTTTGAAGAAATGATAAAAAGAAGAAAATTAAAAATATTTTTTGAATTAGCATTATAGATATGCCGTTATAAGAGAAAAGGTCTTCTTTTTGATAGTTACCTACATGGTCAAACACGGCAATCTGTGTCGCCACTAAAACAAATACTAAAAAACCTAAAATCGCAGATTTATTATTTAGATATTTGTTTACACTTTCCCTATGAATGGAGCAGTTAATACCAAGCAAGTAGATTGGCAAGTAGTAGATAAAGGCATGCAGTGTGTAGCTATGATCCAAAGGTCGATGTGTCAGTAATGAGCTGGCAATTAGTAGTAACATGATGCTAATTCTTAATTTAGTATCGAGTTTTATGTAAGAAATGAAAATTGGAGAGGCAATAAACATCAGCATTATAAATGGAATGTACCAAAACTGTATAAATATTGAACCGTTAACGATATGTGCCTTGAGCAGCATTAGTAAGTTCCAGAAAGAGTTTTGTTGAGCGATCTCAATTGCAATTTCATTTGTAACGTTATCGATGACTTTCGTTTCTTGGAGCAAGTAGAACCCAATAAATGTGAGAATCGTTAATATTAGATAAGGGATATAGACGCCCTTAATTTTTTTTAGCATAAAGGCTTTGAATTCAAAATTTTTATAGAAAACATAATGAAAGAAGAAGCCGGAAATGAACACAAATAAAGCTGTGCTACCTCCTATTAGCGTGTATATAAAAGCAGTAGTAAAGCTATCATGACTGTAAACGTTAAGTAAAACCTGCGCTGTATGCCCAAACACGACAAAGAGTATTGCGATGGCTCTAAAGTAGTCAAATTGATTTAACTTCACAACAAGCTCCTTATTGTTTTTCGTAGGGTGATGACTTTATACGTTAGTATAGCAATCGATTGTTACTCATATATTACATAAGGGTTTTGATATCCTAATTTAATTAATGTGGTTGTCTCAATAGATTCCATTAGTGCCGCTTGTGCATCTGTCTCATGGTCATAGCCATGTAAGTGCAGAACTCCATGCACCGTTAAATGTGCAAAATGTGCTTCTATGCTTTTGTTTTGTGCATTAGCCTCTTCGATTACCACTGGTGCACAAATGATTACGTCGCCAATCAAATGTGGTTCTTCAGTTAGCGGGAAAGTAAGCACATTGGTTGCATAATCCTTGCCTCGATAGGTATAATTTAGCGTTTTTGCTTCTTCTTTGTCGACGATACGGATAGTTATTTCTGTATCCACGCGCAAAGCTGCTTTAACCCATCTTCTAAACTGGTTCCTGGATGGAAGTTGGTTCTCATCTGATGCGTACTGAACGGATAAGTTTAGATTTGGCATGGTAATAATTTTTAATGTTGGCTTGCTCTCCATTATATAGAATTAGGCGCTTTAAAAGCTTACGGTTCCATTAGAATCTAGCAAGATCTAAGCCATTTTTTGTGACTGTAGCTAATTCGTTTTGAATATATAATAGCTATATGACACAAAATCAGAAATTCACAGACTTTTTAGTGCAACATTTAATCGACCACCAACATCGATTGCCATTACAGAAAATGTTGTCAGATATCGCCTTGGCATGTAAAGAAATTGCGATTGCAATTGACAGTGGCGCGCTAGCTGGGAATATGGGTACGCTTAATGCTGAAAATATTCAAGGTGAAATACAAAAAGCGCTAGATATGATTGCGCATGATCTCTTCATCGAATCTACACAGGAAAGTGGTTATGTTGCTGGGATGGTATCTGAAGAAATAGCCGATATCATACAGGTAGACACTTCATATCAATCTGAAGGTAAATACTTGTTATTATTCGATCCGCTAGATGGCTCCTCAAATGTTAATGTCAATATTTCAGTGGGGACAATCTTTTCAATTCTGAAGAGCCAATCATCAAAGCCAGGCGTTAATGAATTTTTACAAGCGGGAAGCCAACAGATTTGTGCAGGTTATGCACTTTATGGTACGTCCACTATGCTTGTATTTACTGTAGGAAATGGTGTTTACGGATTTACTTTGGATGCTGAGTCTGGAGAATTTTTCTTAACACATCCGCAAATGATGATTGATGCCGATACAGAAGAATTTGCAGTTAATATGTCGAACTATCGTTATTGGCAAGCACCTGTTCAGCAATATATAGATGAGTGTTTACAGGGTGTAGAAGGTGTACGTAATAAGAATTTCAATATGCGCTGGGTCGCATCCATGGTGGCAGAAATTCACAGGATACTAATCAGAGGTGGTATTTTTATGTACCCTATTGATAACAAAATTAAAAAAATGGGTGGTAAATTGCGCTTGCTGTATGAGGCTAACCCAATGGCGATGATAGTTGAACAGGCAGGCGGTGCAGCCAGTAATGGCAAGCAGCGCATTTTAGACATTAAGCCTACTAAAATCCATCAGCGTGTCCCTGTTATGATGGGTAGCCGTAATGAAGTGGACCGCTTAGAGGCTTATCATAAGAAAATAAAAATATAGTCTTAATATCTTAGCTGTTGATTACTACTACGGTACTTTAAATTATTAGCTACTTTGCATATAGCAACAAACTCTTCCGCTATCAGTGATGCGCCACCGACCAATCCGCCATCTATATCTGGCATTGCAAACATTCTTTCCGCATTGTGTGCTTTCAGGCTGCCACCGTAAATAATCCTTACTTTTTTTGCCGCTTCAGGGTTGCGGCGTGCAATTCGTTGTCTGATAAAAGCATGGATGGATTGAGCATGTGCAGGGTCAGCTGTATTACCTGAGCCAATTGCCCAAGAGGGTTCATAAGAGAACACCATGTCTAGCGATACCGCCTTGTCAAAATGTGCATCATCCAGCGTTGCCATAACCGCATCCATTTGACTCGCAACAATCACTTCCGACATGCCAGCATCATGTTCTTGCTTGTTGTCACCTACACAGAAAATAGGCGTTAAATTTGCTTTAATAGCAGCATCAAAGCGAGCTGCAGCAGTTAAATTGGTTTCATGAAAGATATGTCTTCTTTCCGAGTGACCAAGTAAAACGTAGGTGCAGCCCAAGTCTTTGAGCATATGCGGCGCTATTGCGCCTGTAAATGCACCTGATTCATACTGCAATGCATTTTGTCCACCCCACTTGATATTCGTATTCTGAAGTAGCTCTCTCGCTTGAAATAAATATGGGCTCGGTACACAAACAGCATAGTCTGCATCATTTAAATCAGCTAAGCCCTTAATCAAACCTTCTAAAAGTTGTTGATTACTTTGCATGTCGCCATGCATTTTCCAGTTGCCAACGACTAAGTTGCGTCTAGTTATATTTTGAGTTGTCATGTATTACTTAATAATAGGATCTAATATTCCAGATTTGTATTGTTCTGCCATGGCTTCACATGTTACAGGCTTAATTCTTGCTGCTTGACCAGCTGAACCAAATGTCATAAATCGTGATTTACACAATTCACTCATTGCTATTGTGCTAACTCTCAGATACTTTCTTGGATCAAACTCCTTTGGATGACTATTAAAGTATTCTCGGATAGCGCCTGTTGTAGCCATACGTAAATCGGTGTCAATGTTAACCTTGCGCACACCATGTTTAATACCTTCGACGATTTCTTCCACAGGGACGCCATAGGTTACACCCATGTCACCACCATTCGCATTAATAATATGTAACCACTCCTGTGGGACTGAAGATGAGCCATGCATCACTAAATGCGTATTAGGAATGCGTTCGTGAATCTCTTTTATACGTTGAATTGCTAATGTTTTCCCTGTTGGAGGGCGAGTAAACTTATAGGCGCCATGTGATGTGCCTATTGCAATGGCCAATGCATCAACACCTGTTTTTTTAACAAAGTCAGCTGCTTCTTCTGGGTCGGTCAGTAATTGTGATTCATCTAGTATGCCCTCCGCCCCTGAGCCGTCTTCATCACCAGCTTTTCCAGTTTCAAGTGAGCCCAATACACCTAGTTCACCTTCAACAGAAACGCCAATAGCATGTGCTAGATCAACCACTTTTTTAGTGGTTTCAACGTTGTATTCATAACTTGATGGCGTTTTAGCGTCCTCCAGCAATGACCCGTCCATCATTACGCTTGAGAAACCTGAACGCATTGCTTGGATACAGACAGCAGGTGAGTGGCCGTGATCTTGATGCATAACAACAGGAATGTTAGGGTGCGTTTCGATAGCAGCTAATACAAGGTGTCTTAAATAGGGTTCTCCAGCGTATTTTCTTGCGCCTGCTGAGGCTTGTAATATAACTGGGCTATTAACTTCTTCAGCGGCTTGCATAATGGCATGTACTTGCTCCATGTTATTGACATTGAATGCAGCAATGCCATAGCTATTTTCAGCAGCATGATCTAACAGTTGACGTAGTGAAACTAGTGCCATCTTATTCTCTATGAATTGAGTTGTTAATTAAAGTTTGCCTCAGTCAATATAAGCATATTACATACCTATGTCGCATAAAACATTAAGCCTAATGTTGAACGTTACAATAATACTTATATCTTATATAAGATATAATATATTTTGATGTAGACATATTACTATATAAATTCAATAAGTTAAAGTTTATTTAGCATAATATCTATGACCGATGAGTGGTAATTCCTAGAATAAAGCAATTGTCATGCTGATTGTGTTCTTAAGATTATTGACTTGCTTTTGCGCTATATGTTGCACCATTATTAGACAAATATTTTTTTATACTACTTATGACAACCTAGCAAGCCGATTTTGCTATAGTTATATTAAAACGTCTAGCTAAGTAAATATGGAAAATAACGCTTACTACCATCAATGATTGATATTAATTTCAGTTTTCGAGGTCAGTGCTGGCTCTGGCAAAGTGAATCTGCTGCATGGCACTTTATCCACTTACCAGTAGACAAATCTGAAGAAATCAAGTTCTTTAATGAAAGCCTAACTGTAAAAAAACGCGGTTGGGGTGCTGTTCGGGTGCAAGTGACAATTGGTGAAACTATTTGGGAAACGTCTATATTTCCTCACAAGGAATCAAATACTTATATTCTGCCAGTCAAGGCAAGTGTCAGAAAGGCAGAGGGTATCAAGGCTGGTGATGAGATTGACTTGCACGTAAAAATTGAACTATAAAAAATTAGAGGCGTTATACTTACGCCTCTAATTGATGATTAAGCTTCGCTATTAAGCAGCTTTCTTCTCAAGTAATTTTTTTTCTTTCGATTCAATTTCAATTTTCTTTGGTTTCAACGCTTCTGGTACTTCACGCTTTAAGTGAATTTCTAGTAATCCATTTTCTAAATTTGCACTATTCACTTTTACATGGTCTGCCAATTGAAATTTATGTTCAAAGTCTCTAGCGGCGATACCACGGTGTAAATAGGTTACTTCTTCATCTTTTTTCTGCTTTTTCCCGGTCACAGTTAAAGACTGATGTTCAGATTGAATCTCTAACTCATCTTGTGAAAAACCAGCGACAGCCATGACAATACGGTATTGGTCTTCGCTTATCAGCTCTATATTGTAAGGTGGGTAATTGATTTCACTTTCAGAACGTTGTGCATCATCAAGCAATCTCGCTAGACGGTCAAAACCAATAGCTGAACGATATAGTGGGGTAAAATCAAAAGCTCTCATTTTTTATCCTTTCCTAAAATAAGCAATAAAAGTAGGCAGACCTCAAGTGAGCACCTGCTTACCGCCTATATATGAATTAATAAAAAATTTTTCAAGAGGCCAACGATATTTTTTTAAAAGCTAAATTAATCGAGTTGACTTGAAATACCGAGAGGTTAGTTTTTGCTACTTTCATATCGTTCATAGGCATTGATGATTTTTTGGACAAGCGGGTGACGAACAACATCTGCTGCTAAAAATTGTGTCATTGCAATGCCTTTAACATCTTTAAGAATTTTCTGTGCCTCAACTAAGCCGCTTTTTTGACCACGTTGCAAATCAATTTGCGTAATATCGCCGGTGATAACTGCCTTTGTACCAAAACCGATACGTGTCAGAAACATTTTCATTTGTTCTGGAGTAGTATTTTGTGCCTCATCTAGAATAATGAAGCTCTGGTTAAGTGTGCGGCCTCGCATATAGGCGAGTGGGGCAACTTCTATTGCATTATGCTCAAACATTTTATTCACTGTATCATAGCCAGCAAGGTCGTATAGCGCGTCATACAAGGGGCGAAGGTAAGGGTCAACTTTCTGGTTTAAATCTCCCGGCAGAAAGCCCAGTCGTTCACCAGCTTCTACCGCAGGTCTAACAAGCACTATTCTTTTAGCCCTGTCGCGAGTCATTGCATCAACAGCACTTGCTACAGCCAAGTAAGTTTTACCTGTGCCCGCTGGGCCAATCCCGAATGTGATATCGAAATCTTGAATTTGTTTTAAGTACTCTATTTGACGCGGGGTCCGTCCATGCAAATCTCCACGCCTAGTCATCAAAGTGGGCATCCCTGAAGAAGTATCAACCTCTTCAGGATCTAACTTCTCAACCTCTACTAAGCCTAGCTGAATATCTTCTAAATCAATCGCTTGTTTCTTGGCGCGAATATAGAAATTCTCAATGAGTTGCGCTGCCATACGCATATTTTCTTTTTTTCCACTGATGGCAAAGGTTGCCCCTCGTCGATTAATATTCACATCAAGTGCCGTTTCGATTTGTTTAATATTTTCATCGATAGGACCACATAAATTGGCGAGGCGGGTATTGTCTTCTGGGGTTAATGTGATTTCCATATCTTAGATTATTTCACCTATGAGCCTTTTTGGATTATTCACGTTCGTAATTGTTACATTCACAAACTGGCCAATTAAGCTCTCATCCTTTGGAATCGTCACGATACGATTGTTATCAGTCTTGCCTACAAGCATATCACTTTCTTTTTTTGAAATACCTTCAATCAAAATACGTTGTGTTGTACCTAACATGGCACGGCTGATTGCATCACCTTGCTTGTTATTAATTGCTTGTAGCTTGTTTAATCGATCTAGCTTAACTTGATGGGGCGTATTGTCATCAATAAATGATGCAGGCGTTCCTGGACGAGGGCTGTATAAAAAACTGAAGCTATAATCAAATCCAATCTCTGTCATCAACTTCACAGTACCCTCAAAATCCTTTTCAGTTTCACCAGGGAACCCAACAATAAAGTCAGATGTGATAGTTAAGTTTGGACAGGCAGATTTTAATTTCCGAATTGTACTTTTGTATTGTAAAACAGTATGGTTACGCTTCATTGCCATTAATATACGATCACTACCAGCTTGCACTGGCAAATGCAGTTGGACTGCCAATTTGGGTATACTGGCAAAGCAGTTAATGAGTCGTTCACTCATTTCATTTGGATGGCTTGTGGTAAAGCGAATGCGTTCAATTTCTGGTATTTCCGCAATAGTTTCTATCAGCATCGCCAAGTCTGCTTCAACATCTTCATAGTCAGCACGATAAGCATTCACATTTTGACCAAGTAAAGTGATTTCTTTTACACCTTGCGCTACTAGTTGTATTGCTTCAGTGAGAATATCTTCAAATGGACGTGAAACCTCTTCTCCGCGTGTATACGGGACAACACAAAAGCTACAGTATTTACTGCATCCTTCCATAATGCTGAGAAAAGCGCTTGCACCTTCAACCTTGGGTGGAGGTAAGTGGTCAAACTTTTCAATTTCTGGAAAGGTAATATCAATTTGCGGTTTGCCAGATACCAGCTTGTTATTAATCAAGTCTGGTAAGCGATGTAACGTTTGCGGTCCGAACACGACATCGACATGTGGAGAGCGTTTGATAATGTTCTCACCTTCTTGTGATGCAACACACCCACCAACGCCAATCACTAAATGAGGGTTTTTATCTTTAAGTGGAAGATAGTTCCCAAGGTGGCTGAATACCTTATCTTCTGCTTTTTCCCTGATTGAGCAAGTGTTTAATAAGATAACATCTGCTTCTTCAGGACTATTTGTTTCAACCATGTTGTCGCTTGCCGAGAGCAAGTCTTTCATACGAGACGCGTCGTATACATTCATTTGGCAACCAAATGATTTAACAAATAATTTTTTAGAGCGGTCGTTTTTCACTAAATCAAAGAATTTAATAATTAATTGTAATTACATAACTCTTTATTCTAACGCATTAGCTTAATGCATTGGTAATTAAACAATAACTCTTGTGTGACATGAGTTTCTGCTACAATTTGGTAAAACTGCATATCTAATTAAATAAGTGTAAAAAAATGAATAGAAGACGTTTCCTACTGTATGTACTTTTATCTACACTACCAGTAAAGCTGGTATCCACAGTGCAAGAGTTTAAAGTGATTAAAGATGCACAAGGCCGCTGGTATTTGTAAGGAATTACAGTGCTCCTTGATAGCCTTAGCCAGGTAAAAGTTAGGCAATACGATGTAGTAATTTTCGGGGGAGGTCCTGCAGGATTCTCAATTGCTCTGTCATTGCCAAAATCCATTCAAGTTTTATTGGTAGAGGCAGGTGACACCCATTATTCTGAAGTTTCGCAAGAGTTTTATGATGGTGAAGTTGTAGGTGATAAATATTTTGATTTAAAAGTCTGTAGGTTAAGGCAACTTGGTGGGTCATCTAATCATTGGGCTGGCAAAAGCCGAACATTAGATTCTTTTGATTTTGCGTATAAAGATTATGCGAAAAATGCCAACTGGCCGATTAGTGAAAAGGATTTAAAACAGTACCTCAAGTCAGCTTGCCAATTATTAAAAATTGAACCTCGTTTTTTTACTAACACTTATCTTGGTGATACACATGTTGAAAGCCTAGGTTTTTAGTTCTCACCGGTTATTTTTGGACATCAATATTCAAATACGATTAAAAATTCAGCCAATATTGATTTGATTGTTAATAGCGCTATTACGGCGGCAAATATTACTAATGATGCAATTAAAGAAGTAGAGCTCACAAATGCAGATGAAAACAAAATAAAAATTCAATCTGCGTATTATGTTTTCGCTATGGGTGGAATCGAAAATGGACGTATGCTTAAGTATTTGGCTTCGGAGAATTATGGCAGTAGTCTGAGTAAAAATAATAATGTTGGTGCATACTGGATGGAGCATCCTCATTACACGATTGGCGATTATTTCTATAATTATCCAGAAAATCATCTATGGCATATAGGGATATCAGAGACTAAAAAAAGAGACCTGCGAATATTAAACTGTAATTTGAATTTTGATATGCCTCTCGACCACAACTCAGATGGCCGCATTAAAAAAGCACTGCGGGATTTAATATGTGTAAATGAAACAATTGGTTCCGAGATATCATATGGATTAGGAAGAAATTATTGCGGTGGTATGATTGACGCTGCTTGGGAACAAGAGCCGTTATTTGATAATCGAATAGAGCTATCAACAGAGGTTGATTCATTCGGAATACCTAAATCAGTACTGAAGTGGCACAAATCGGATTTGGATTTAAAAACTATCAGGCTTACTGCCGAGTATGTCGCAGAAGCGATGGCAAAAAATAATCAAGCAAAAATAAGATTATACGAATGGTTATGGAATGGTGAATATCCCGAAGATGGTCAGATGGCAGGTTGTCATCACATGGGAGGTACAAGGATGAGCGCCTCACCCAAGGATGGCGTGGTTAATTCTGATTTAAGGTGCTGGGATGTTTCCAATCTTTACATGGCAGGGAGTTCTGTTTTTCCATCTTCAGGGCATGCAAATCCAACACTCACGATTGTACAATTAGCAGTGCGATTAGCTGAGCACATATCAAAGCAAGCTTGAAATAGTCTTCATGCCCACGATTCAGTATCTGCAAACAATAAACTAAATGGGTTTACAGGAAACCTCCTTTAAAGTAATCGTTATATTTAACTAACTGTTCAGTTTAAAGTATCATCATCCATTTATGATACTTGATCGGTATTTTAAAAGCGTAATTTATGCAAGCACTCCCGATATTTTTCAACATCAATAACCGTCCTTGTTTTGTGATTGGTGGAGGTGATGTAGCTACCCGCAAAGTGAACATGCTTTTGAAAGCAAATGGTCAAATAACACTGGTCTCGCCTTCGGTCTGTGCTGAGCTACAAGCAATGATAACAGCCAATAAAATTCAACACTTAGTAGCAGAGTTTGAACCATCGCAATTAGAAGGAGCCTGTTTGGTTATCGCTGCCACAGATGATGAAGCCGTTAATGAAGCTGTTTCTATGGCTGCAAAAGCGCTGAATATTCCTGTTAACGTTGTTGATGCGCCTGCACTATGTACTTTCACCATGGGTTCGATTATTGATCGTAGTCCAATTGTGATTGCCGTCTCTTCAGAAGGTAATGCGCCAGTGTTGGCAAGATATATCCGTACAAAAATCGAAACGATGTTGCCCTCAGCTTATGGGCGTATAGCAGCAATAGCAGGTGAGTTTAGAGATTTAGTCAAACAGAAATTCAATAGCGTTCAAGCACGACGTATTTTTTGGGAAGAGATACTACAAGGTCCTTTTGTAGAACGGGTGCTCTCTGGTCAGGAGCAAGCTGCAAAGATTTACTTAGAAGATACACTAAAAAATGCAGATGCTAACAAAAAGAGGGGTGAGGTGTTTCTTGTTGGAGGTGGCCCTGGTGATCCAGATTTGCTCACTTTTCGTGCATTAAGGCTTATGCAACAATGCGATGTTTGTGTCTATGATAAATTGGTGAGCCCTGAAGTAATGGAGTTGGTCAGGCGTGATGCTGAGCTCATTTATGTCGGTAAGGCACGTGATCAACATACGATGCCACAAGAAAAAATTAATGATTTACTAGCAACATTAGCACTTGAGGGTAAGCGTGTGCTTAGGCTCAAGGGCGGAGATCCATTCATCTTTGGTCGAGGTGGAGAAGAAATTGAGACATTGATGCAACATGATGTTCCGTTTCAAGTGGTGCCCGGCATAACAGCAGCGAGTGGTGTATCGAGTTATGCAGGTATTCCGCTAACACATCGGGATTATGCACAATCATGCTTGTTCATTACAGGACATCTCAAAGATGGTTCAGTTGATTTGGATTGGGAGGCAATGGTTAGGCCAAATCAGACACTGGTTATTTATATGGGTCTAATAGGTTTGCCGACAATATGTGAACAATTGATTACAAGAGGAATATCAGCTAATATGCCGATTGCTGTCATACAGCAGGGGACTACGCGAAGACAGCGAGTATTAACTGGTACTTTATTAGATATGGCTGAAAAAGTTGAGCATGCTCAATTGAAAGCACCTTGTTTAATCATTATTGGTGAAGTTGTTCTTTTAAGAGAAAAATTAAATTGGTTCAATCCACAATAATAAAGCAGCGACCCAAAGGATCAATTAGCGATGCCTGATCGGCATACGCGTCAAAAAGTTAGAGCTACTACACCATCAAAATTTCATATTTTGGTGCTTGAGCAAGACATTTCTTTTGCCGAAACACTGAAATATGATATTGAGAAAGAACTGCCTGTTGATGTGACAGTGGTTAATTCAATCAGTATTGCGCGTGCCATATTGCGTCAAAATCCAGACAAGTTTTTTCTAAGTGTATCCAGTGTTGTCAATTTTGATTCAGAAAGTTTTGAGAAAATTGATTTACTTGAAGAGTTCCATATTCCAGCCATCGTTATTGTAGAACAGTATGAGGATGAGTTACGCGACCAACTGATTAAACGTCATGTCATAGACTATGTAGTCAGAGATAGCAATCGTTCTGATACCAGCTATATTTGTGATTTAATCGCCCGCATACTTAAAAACGTTGCAATCAAAGTCTTAGTTGTTGATGATTCAAAAGTTGCACAGTTCGTCATTACAAGAGAGTTATCACTACAGAAGTTCAATGTATTGCAAGTTGACAATGGTTTAGCTGCAATTGAAATGTTAGAGCAGAATCCTGACATAAAATTAGTATTGGTTGATTATCAAATGAAAATGGTTGACGGGGTGACCTTTGTTAAAAAGGCACGCGAACTTTACCGCAAAGATGAAATGCTAATTATTGGTATATCCAGTTCAGCTGACCCAAGGCTTGCTGTTAAGTTTTTAAAAGCAGGCGCAAATGACTTTATATCAAAACCATTCAATTATGAAATGATGCTTTGCCGGATCAACCAAAATTTAGATATGTTGGACGCTGTTGATTATGCGAAACACTTATCGAATGTGGACTTCTTGAGTAATGTTTACAATCGTCGATATTTCTTTGATGAGGGTAATAAGATTTTTAGAAATCTTAGCAGGCATGATGTATTGACGGTGATGATGATCGATATTGATTTTTTCAAAAAAGTGAATGATGTATTTGGGCATGATGTTGGTGATGAAGTTATCAAAGCGACTGCAAGTCAGCTAACAACACATTTCGAAGGAGATATTGTTGCGCGGATGGGTGGTGAGGAATTTGCGGTGATTAGTAAAAATCCAGAATACCGGAATAGTTTTGCTCATATCCATGCACTTAGAGACAAAATTGCAAAACAAACGATTGAAATCAAAGGCCATCAAATAAAATTTACTTGTAGCATCGGCGTCAGCAACATATTAGGCAAAAGCTTGGATGAAATGATGGTACATGCAGATCGCTTACTTTATCTTGCAAAACAAGGTGGGCGTAATAGAGTAGAAGGCAAACCTTATACCGAATCTATGATTAGACATGTAAAGGCTAGTAATGCTGAATAGGCAAGGATAGTCTAGCCTCAAGTCCACCACCATCGCGATTGATTAGTTCTAAACTACCATGATGCAATTTAGCAATACGGTTACATATTGCTAAACCTAAACCACTACCTCCTTCATTTTTTGTTCTGGCGCTATTTAACCTTTCAAATGGTCTCAGCAATCTTTCTGCTTGGTCTGCTGGGATACCAGGTCCTCGGTCAAGTACGCTAATAATGATTTTTTCTGCTGTTATTTTGCTTTCGACCACTACCTCATCTTTGCTATAGGCGTAAGCATTCCCTACTAAATTATCTAATAAGCGTTGCATGGCTAGTGGGCGAATAGGAATTAAATAAGTTGGGCCCATTGTGACTTTAAGTTGACGACCCGCACGACTTTGACGTTCTGCAAGAGATTTTAATAAATCATTAATATCCATCATCCGGGTTGACTCTCCCTCAACACCACGAACAAAGTCGAGGAATTGATGAATGATATTATCCATATCTGCGATATCCTCAATCATGCCTTCTTTCATTGGATTTGCTTCATCATCGGGCAGCATTTCTACTGCTAATCGAAGACGCGCTAATGGTGTTCTAATGTCGTGTGAAACGCCTGCCAATAACAAAGTACGCTCGGCGTCTAGTCTTACCAAAGCCTCAGCCATTTCATTAAATGTCTGGTTCACAGCTCTTAACTCATCCAGATTGTCTTCAGGAAGTTTAGGGGCTTGCTCTCCATTACGTAACTTATCAGCGGCTTTTGCCAGCAGGTTGAGTGGACGATTGATACGAGCGGCCGTTATATATGCACCAGCTAGTGATAGCAGACCAATTAAGGCACCCCAGCCTAACCAATGTAGTGGAAACGGGCGGTCAACTTGAATCTTGGGGATGACAACCCAAAAATCATCTAGCTCTACATTAAAGCTTATCCACAAGCCAGAAATGCCGTAATGATTGACCGTAATGATTGTTTCTTCCCCAAGCCGTTCACGGATTTTTTTTGCGATGAGTTGAACAAAAGGATCTTGTGGTAGCGGTTCAATTTGCTCCATGAAATCTGCAGCATAAACTCGCACACCTTCACGTCCAGAAAGTTCAGATAGCAAAGCATTTCTTCTATTCTCATGCGATGCAATTAGTGATGCGCGGGTGTAGTTAACTATCGTTACCGCTTGTAAAGCCGCCATCTCAGCGCGCGGTTCACGATCAAAATAGTCAAATATTTTTAACGATCCATAGATACTAATTGCCAAAAGGGTGGCAATCAGCAGCATTAGCCTTGCTAAGATTGTGCGAGGTAATAATCTCAAACTATGTAATTATTTCTATCTGTCAGAAATAACAGCATGCGCTAGGTCGCCACTTCGCCATCAGGTATGAAAACATAACCAAAGCCCCACATGGTTTTTAAAAACTTTGGTTGAGCTGGGTTTGGCTCAATAAGTCGTCTCAAACGTGATACTTGAACATCAATACTTCTATCAAAGACATCTAGTTCTCGACCACGTGCAAGCTGCATTAATCGATCTCTGGATAGTGGCTGCCTTGGGTGTTCAGTAAAAACCTTCAGTAATGCAAACTCACCACTGGTAATCGTGATGTTCTCTCCATCCTTTGTTAAGCTGCGATTTGCGGCATCGAAGGTGAACTCACCAAATGTAAATATTTCTTTTGAGTTCAGGTTTAACTGAGGGCTATGTTCATGGCGACGCAATACAGCATTAATACGCGCCAACAGCTCACGCGGATTAAAAGGCTTGGGTAGATAATCATCTGCACCCATTTCAAGGCCAATAATTCTATCCACTTCATCACCACGTGCGGTAAGCATAATAATTGGTGTAATCACATTTTGTGATCTCAATCTTCTGCAAACGGCCAAACCATCTTCGCCTGGCATCATTAAATCTAGAACAAGTAAATCGAATGATTCACTTTCTAATGCAGTATCCATTTCTTTAGAATTTGATACTGTTTTAATCTCAAATCCTTGTTCTGTTAAGTAGCGCTGTAATAACTCACGCATGCGCAAGTCATCATCAACCATCAAAATTTTTTTATTTTCTGACATCACATTAGCTCTTCTGGGTTAACTACATTTTATTTAATTTAACAATCAATTAGTATAGGTGTTCGCGCTTGATAAATCTAGAATCCAAAAAACTTTTATTAAAAAAGGTCATAAACTTTACAAAATATTGAGGCGGATTTAGTTACAATTTATTACAATTACACCACTCTATGAAACATTCCACTTACAATCTTCATTCATTATACATCTCCGCTCTTACCAAGCCGTAGGTTTATTTGGAGTTAACAGTTCAAAATATGCTAGCAAATAAATTGTTTTTCTGGTCGCAGTTCACAATGCTCATTCTGTTGAGTTTCATCTTTATTTTTCCATCAGTAGCTGACACAAATGCTACACCCGAACCCAATAAAGATGCTACTGATTCTTTGCCGTCACCTACTGATGCTGAAGATGGCAGCTATGGCCTAGAAAAAACACTGGAATATAACTTTAGCCCTGAAGACCGTGCTCGACTACGTAAAGCATTAATGGACTATGCCAGAAATAATGATCCAGAGCACATTCAAATCAGACGTGAACGTCAAAAAATGCGGGAAAGCCTTAAAGAGCGCTTTACACAATGCAATAATGATTTGGATGACTCTTTAGATCGCCAGGAAGTGACCGAATGCTTACCGCAAATTGCGCGCCATTTTAATTCTGTAGATGTCGATGAAGATAATGTGATTACATTTGAAGAGCTAGAACTAGCACAAGCAAAGTGGAGAGAGCGTCATAAAGCTGCAGAAGCAAAGTTGGAAGCGCAGCGTTTAAAAGCGGTAGAAGAGAGCATCATCAAAAAAGCAGCGCAACCAAAAAAGAGTAATCAAGCCTCGACAAAGTCTGGTCAGCCCAGTTAAGATTGTTTATCTATAATAAAGCAGCTTTATAGCTGCTTTTATTTTAATGTTGTGAAGCGTAGCTATGGAATCAATAGATACTGACGTAGCAAATCAAATTGTTGTGCAAGTTGTCGGGTCAATCACTCAAGTAGATGCTGCAAAATGGGATGCACTTGCTTCGGATATGCCGCTGCTTAGCCATGCTTTTCTCTCCGCACTCGAAAAGTCAGAATCAGTCGGGGCGAAATCGGGATGGAGCCCATGTATACTGATTATCTTGCAACAAGAGAACCTACTTGGCGCCATGCCTTTGTATATTAAGAGCCATTCATATGGTGAATATGTGTTTGATTGGGCCTGGGCAGATGCCTATGAGCAAAACGGTCTAAGCTATTATCCCAAACTCCTTTCAGCAATACCCTTCTCCCCAGTGACAAGTGCAAGACTGTTGGCAAAAGATCAACAAGCAAAATTACAATTGATTGAGGCAGTCGAGGCGATTATGCATAAGCATGAACTCTCAAGTGCTCATGTGTTGTTTCCAGATGAAACAGATGCAACTTTGTTTGAAAATGCCGGATGGTTAAAGCGGACGGGGGTTCAATTTAGATGGCAAAATGAAAGTTATGATAGTTTTGAAAGTTTTTTAAAAACCTTGAGTCATAATAAGCGCAAGAAAATCCATCAAGAACGAAAAAAATTACAGGATGCTCGGATTCAATCACGCTTTGTTAGGGGGCAAGATGCAACAGTAGCTGATTGGGATTTTTTTTATCAGTGTTACTGTATTACCTATCATGAGCACCACTCAACGCCCTATTTAACGCGCGCTTTTTTTACTGAAATTGCACAATCAATGCCAGAAAACATACTACTGATTATTGCAGAACGTGAAGGTGAGCGTATTGCTAGCACCCTGAATTTTTATAATCAAGAGACTTTGTATGGACGCTATTGGGGTGCGACAGAATTCGTGCCTAGCCTACATTTTGAGCTTTGTTACTATCAGGCTCAACATTTTTGTATTAGTGAGAAAATTAAATATTTTGAAGGTGGTGCTCAAGGTGAACATAAGTTAGCACGTGGATTTAAACCACGTCCGACTACTTCATTTCACAAGATAGCTCACCCTCAGTTTGAGTTGGCGATTAAGGATTTTCTATTTCGCGAGTCTAAGGGTATCGCCAATTACACATCAGAACTCGAAGAGCGCGCACCATTCAAATCGCAATTGTCAGATAAAGGCTCTATCATTTCTAAATAAATTACCATGCAATCTGTTTGCCATCATATGCAACAAATTTTCCAGTATTAGCCAAATTGAGCTTATCAATGACTTTGCGTAATCCTTTTACACTGGTTTCTGTATTGATGAGAGCATTTGGGCCGCCCATGTCGGTCTCTACCCAACCGGGATGTAATGTGACTACTGCGATGCCAGAAGGCTCTAAGTCTATGCTAAGGCTCTTCATCACCATATTGACGGCGGTTTTTGTGGTACGGTACATATAGCTGCCTCCACTTGTATTGTCATCAATGCTACCCATCTTGCTAGATAGTGTTGCCAGTTTTTTTAAATCGCTTTTTGCAATGTGTGGTGTAAATGCGGTCGCTATTTTTAAAGGCGCTATACTGTTAATTTTAAATCCGTTTAACCAGTCTTCTACCTCCTTATCACTCAGTCCACCACTAGGGTAGATGCCAGCATTATTAATGAGCACATCAATAGCAATATTATTTAACTGCTCGGCTAAGGCATCAACTTGATTAAAGTTAGCGACATCTAACGGATAGACAGTGATATTGCTATGCTGCGCTGCCAAGGCATTCAGCTTGTCTGCTGATTCAGGGTGTCTGCAACATGCTAGAACGTTCCAACCAGCTTCTGCATATTGTTTAGTAAACTCTAAGCCTATCCCGCGATTGCTACCAGTTATAAATACGGTGCTCATTAAAATCTCCAAATGATTTTATAAAAATCATATTATGCTTTATATAAAATAGCATACAAAATGTGCAACGCAATTAATGGTGCTCAACACACTTAAATTTCTATCCCCGTAGTTTGGGTTTCTTTGTGATGATTTCTTGATTGTGTAGCGTAATCCGCTAGCAACTGATCTAATGGTTTTGGTTTGGAAAATAAATAACCTTGACCATAATCACAACCTATAGACTGTAATAAATTACTCTGCTCTTGTGTTTCAATTCCTTCAGCAATAACCTCCAGACCAAGCTTATGTGCCATGAGGATGATGGTTTCGCATAAGACCATATCTTCCGAATATAGTGACAGATTTTGTACAAATGATTTATCAATTTTAATATAGTCTGCATTTAATTTTTTTAAATAGGATAGTGATGAGTATCCTGTTCCAAAGTCATCAATTAAAAGCTGCGCGCCTGCTTCTTTCAGTTGCTGCAAGATGTGATTGATAGCTGAACTTGTCTCGATTGCTATGCCTTCAGTGATCTCCAACCCTAAACTGTTTTTATTTAAGTGCTGTTTATGCAAATAGCTAGGCCACTGTGCTATTAAGACCGAAGACTGGAGTTGTTTTGGCGAGACATTAATACTTACTGAGAATGACGAGCTGATATTTTTTTGAAGCTTCTTGATATCCATAACTGCTTGTTTAAATACCCAGTCACCAATTTCTGAAATAATATTAGCGCTTTCCGCTATGGATATAAATTCTCCAGGCCCGATTAATCCTTTATTGGGATGTTGCCAACGAATAAGAGCCTCAGCTTTGACTATTTTTCTTGTTTCAAGGTTAACGATCGGTTGATAATAAAGTCTTAATTCATTTGCAGGTATTGCTTTCTTCAAATCAATTAATATCGATTGTTTCTTGATTATCTTATCGTACATTGATTGATTAAAAGCTTTGTGATTATTTTTACCTAGTAACTTGGCTTCATACATTGCTGTATCTGCATATTTTATAAGAGTTTCTATGTTGTCAGTATCATTAGGGAAAATGCTGGACCCTATGCTGGCAGTAATATTTATCTTAGTGTGTTGAATTAGATATGGCATGCTTAGTGAGTCTAGTATTCTTTTTGCGACAGAATCTATAATTGCGACTTCACTTAAGTCGTTCAAAATGATCGCAAACTCATCGCCAGCTAACCTTGCAACATTGTCAATTGGTCTTATACACGACCTTAATCGATTTGCCACTTGAATGATAAGCTCATCGCCCATGAGATGGCCATGTATATCATTAACTTGTTTGAACCCATCAAGATCAATATATATAAAACCTAGTTTTAAGTGATTACTTAGTGCTGATTCAAATGATTGTTTTTTAAGTTTCTCAAAGAAAACCCTATTTGGTAAATCAGTTTGTGCATCGAAATGTGCTTGATGCCAAATTAAATTTTGTGCAGACTCCTCTTGTTTTTTCATGGCTAGTTTTAACTTATAGCCTTTAAAGAATAGTGAGATGACGAATAATGCAAATATGACAAGCAAAACTCGAATAGCTATTTTATTTTTCTTAAAAAGTGACATATTCCAATGATCAAGGATTTCAGATTTTTCTGCTTCTAATGCAGCGAATGACTTGTTTAGTATCGATAACATTATTGGCCAGTCTTTTCGTACAGCCATTTTAAGATCTGTTTCTATTGGGGCATAACCTACTTTTTTTAAGTAGCTAATGCCCTGTAGATTTGCCTCATAGTCAACAACCATTTCGTTTCCAATATAAAAAGTCGAGTTATTGAGTTCAATGTCATTAAAGGCTTCTTCAATGACATTAATCTTAAATAGACTCGCGTTTGGATAGTTGCTACTTAAATATTCAACGAGCTCACCATATTTAAAGACGGCTATTCTTTTATTAGATAAGTCTAAAAAATCAAAATTTGCTTGATTGTTCTTGTGTTGATAAACAGCATAGCGTGCACTTAGAATTGGTTTTGTTAAGGAGAAATTAGTTTGATCTAATTTTTTGGTATTTGATACAGCTGATAACATATCCACAATATGTGACGGATTTTCATCAATATTAACCTTCTCAAACTGCACACCTAAAATAGGTTCTAAACGGTTTAAGTAGTCCATGGTTATACCGCGGAATTTTCTGTGTTCAGTAACAAATTCAATTGGTTTCCAGCTATGCTTGACCCCAACTCTAATGACTGGATGTTGAGCAAGCCAATCCTGCTCTTCACTTGTTAAATCAAGGGTTATAGATGATGACTCAGCAGCAGACTCGTTAAAGTTTTGCTTAAAGCCATATGCGTTAAATGACGCAACTAAAATGACAACAAGCGTAATAAATTTAATCAATTAGAATGGTTGATGAGGCATAAAAAATTTAAATCATGAGTTTTATTATCTACATAGTTGAGTATAAACAGCAATTAGAATGCCAACTTTTACGTAGAGCTAAACCGTTATTTGTATTGCAAGTGATTTTGTTAAATGGTTTGTATTTATACATATGTATAATATAATGGAGATAATAATAACAATAAGCAAGATTTCCCAGAGGGTTGCGAAAATCTTCTAATATTGTAATGTTCTTGCTGCTCTATCCTAGTCATGCCCAATGTCAAAGCATTGGGCATTTTTGTATTCAAACAATGCATTTATAAATGTATCGTATGCTCCAAAAATATATAGACTAGTTATGATAGAGTTTTGTCTTTTTGGAAATTTAATTCGTGATTAAAGCCGCAATATTCGATATGGATGGGCTACTTATTGATTCAGAGCGCATCATTATGCAAGCATGCATTCAAGCAGCTAAAGAGATTGGTATTGTGTATACACAAACAGAGTTCGTGGATCTAATTGGGCGCGCTTCTGCGGACTCTAGCCGCATGATGGCTGAGCAGTTAGGCGGATTAGAAAATCTAAGTCGCGTGGGTGAAAGAGTTGATGCTATCCTTGCGCAACATAATCATGTATTTCCGTTGAAGCCAGGTGTAAAACCCTTACTCGAATACTATAAACGGCAGAATATTGTGTGTAGTGTTGCTTCTTCTTCCTCTCATCAACATATTCAGCATCGGTTAAGTCATGTCAATGTGCTCGATTATTTTAGGCATACAACAAGTGGGCAAGAGGTAAGTAAAGGAAAGCCAAATCCAGATATCTATTTGCTGGCCATTGAAAAGCTAGGCTTCACTGCAAAGGACTGCATTGCCTTTGAGGATAGCGAGCAGGGTGCTAGAGCGGCGATTGCAGCAGGGTTGAAAGTGATTGTTGTTCCAGATTTGAAAGAGCCGAGTCAGTTTGTTGAAGAGAATAGTTTTAAAGTGCTGGATAGTCTAAATCATGCATTAGCTATGCCCGACCTAATCAAGTGTTGAATGATGGCGTTCAAGGTTATAATCATTAGATTGTGCAGTTCAATAAATTAACTGTTAAATCTCCAAATCATATGCACACATACCCACTACTGAAACCCGCTGAACAATTAATGCTACCACGGTTAATTGCACAACCAGAAGTGATACATAGCAAGTTTGAAGATAGTACGCATAGACTGTGGTACTGCGAAACAGTAGATGGCGCAATGGTGTTAAAGGTTTGTGATCATCATGCAATAGCAAAGTCAACGTTTTGGCAAGGTGCGAATAATTTATTTGGCGCAGGCTTTCCACTTTGTTTGGGCGATATAAGTCAAACTTATACATTCCTAGCAACGCATGGCTTCTTAGCACTTCCAGATTTCATTGCATCCCAAGCAAATCAATTTGTAATGACACGCTATTTAGCAGGTCAAGATATTGATGATGCAATGGTGACTGAGCGGATGGTGATACAGCTTGCCACGCATATTAGTCAGTTGCACCATCAAATACATCCAACATGGGGATCTTTACATGCACCCGCTAATGCTGCAAACGCGTGGGGCAAGCAATTGCAGCAAGTGTTGTTACAAATGGCAGCGCAAAGCACTATCGATATTCCAAATTCACAATTACAGGTGTTAGTCGACTTGGCACCAAAGATTGAAGAAACAAACTTTGTGCCAATAATGCTTGATCTTCGTTGGGATCAAATGAGATTGTTAAGCAAAAGCGCAACTAATCAACTGGCATTAATTGATTTAGATGCCTTTGTAATTGGGCCTAAAGCATTGGAGTTGGTCTTATTGGAGTATTTATTAACGATAGAACAGTTTGCCTTATTCAAACAACACTATACGCAACAGCATGATTGGCCCGAATACAACCAACAAAAACCTTGCTATCAATTATTATTATTTTTAATGAACGTGCTTGGTGAACGTGACTTAGACCGTTGGATGGCACAACATTAAATTAAGCCTCAATCGCCGCTGTTTGCTGGTGATACAGCTTTAACCAATTAATCAAACCTGCTGCAGCTAGTATTGTATTCAATACAAATAATAAAGCCGTAGCATAATAAGCTGTCTCAACATAAAGTACGACTGCGGCGGCATCAATAATTATCCAATATAGCCAATTCTGTAGAATCTTCTTAGCTATCAACCAAGTATTCATCACAGAAAAAACAGTAATATAAGCATCTAGTGCTGGACTTTGCGATTGTGCAGTAGCAGTTAGATAGTAAGTTAGTATGGCGCTAATGATTAAGCCGGTCATGATAAAAAGTAGGTTTTTTGACCAGCTCCAACTGCTAATTGTCAATGATGCTTCTGCTACACCATGCTGGTGCCATAACCAAAACCCATATACCGCCATGCCCATGTAGTAAAAATTGAGTAGGGCTTGCATGGGAAGCTGGCCTTCCCAAAACAAGACCGTATAAATAACCGTACTTAAAAACGCAAAAAACCAACACCATTGCGATTCTTTTGCTGCTAATAAAATATAGGCAACACCCATTAAGGCAGCAGCAATCTCCCAGCCAGACATCTGGCTAAAGGCTTGCATAATCGAGTTGAGGCTTGCGTTTTCCATCAACGGTATCAAACGTCAACGATGTCAGCACGGTCTGTGCCGATAAATTTCATTGCAAACACACTATGTGGTAATGCTGCAAAAACAGACTCAATTTCGGCATCCAAACAATCCATGACATCACGGTATTCACCAAAAACCTGTGTGCTAAGGCTGTTGCGTTTAACTCTTAATTTACCGTTCGCCTCTAATTTGTCGATAAAAGCTAAAATTGGTTTTTCATAGCCTTCGGTTAATGGGTACAAGCTAATATCTACTGAAATACGCATGATTAAACTCCTTAAAACATAAAATAAGAGGGCGTAAGCCCTCTAGTATTTATTAGTAATCGTATGTCAGGGTCATCCCTGCAACACGTGGTTCTGCAAATTGAACAAACTTTTCTTCAATATAGCCATTTGCTGGGTTGTTGCCAAAAAAGAAGCCACGGGTGGCATAGTCTTTATCAAATAAATTTCTCACCCAAATACTCAGTTTCCAATGCTTGTCGTGACGGTAATCTGCACTGGCATTCACAATGTCATATCTGTTAGATTCTGCATTGTGGCTATCAGAGAAATAAAATTCATCTTTTCCTTCTATGTTAGCCCGTAATGTCCATGCACTAGTTGCATAAAACTCAGCGCCTATGCTGTAAGTATAGTCTGGCGCGTGTGCAACTTGACGACCATTAAAGCTAACCCCTTGTACTGAGTGATTATCAAACTCAGCATCCAATAAACCCAGTGCTCCTAGCATTCGGAATTTGTCCGTAATAAACCAATCAAGACTTGCTTCTAGTCCTTTATGTGTTGCGTTAGATGCATTACCAATAAAGTCAAGAAAGACAGCAGGACCTGTTGGAATAGAGTTCTTAACTTGTGCATTCCTACGGTCAGTATAAAATGCAGCTAGGGTTGTTTTCAATTGGTCATTTAACCAGCTAGACTTAATTCCAGCCTCTAGCGTAACATTGTATTCAGTATCGAACACGCGTTGCCTTCTTGCTAGCAGGGCATTGTTGTTCACACCACCTGACTTATAGCCGCGAGATAGGCTGGTATATAGCAAATGATTTCTATTGGCTTGATAGTTCAGGCCGAGTTTGCCACCAAATAGTGTTTCGTTTGTATTAATGGATAAGGCATCCGAATCATCGTACTCAGCTTTAAAGTACTCAATGCGCGCGCCAGTAATTAAAGTCAGCTTTTCAGTAATATGTGTATCTAGCTGACCATAAAGTGCTGTGTTTTGCGTGTCGTAATCGCCTTGCCTGGCCGTTGCTCCAAAGATACCAAAGTTGGAATCTTGTTTAAAAGCTTCATCTTGATCTAAGGAAAATAAACCAATGGTCCAATCTGTCGTGTCATTAAAAATACGCCCAGCGGTATCAGATAAAAAACGCAACTCTAATGAGTAATTTTCGCGTTTACGATCAAACCTTTCGAACCCGATATATGGAAATAAAGCTGGATCAAATTGACCTGCAAATCCCCAGTCTGCATCGTAACTATAGACAATATTGCTGTTAAGGTACGTTGCTTCAGACTGCATAATGACAGCATCAGAAAGTTGCCAATTTGCTTTTACGCCAAAAGCATTTGTGATTTGTTTATCTTCTCCAGGGTTATCTGACAAACTATTGCGGCTATTATCTAATGTAAATGCATCGTAACCATTATCAATATTTAAATGGGTGTAGCTAAAGTTAACCGTTAAATCATCAGTTGCTAATAATTTTAGTTTACTGCGGAAGGTTAACTCGTCTTGGTTTTGTGTATTATCTCTATTCAAAAAATCGTTATCCATATAACCATTAGACTTATGGCTATACAATGAGGCCCGGCCTAAAAGCTTATCTTCAACTAGTGTCCCACCAGCGGCTATACCAAAGTTGCGTGTATTGTATTCTGCAAAGCCTGTTTCAGCGCGCATTTCAAAGTCTTTCGTTGGTTCTTTGCTACGCATATTAATGATACCTGCTAGAGCATTAGTACCAAACTTGGTACCTTGTGGTCCACGTAAAATTTCAATTGAGTCAATATCAAACAATGTTGCTGCACCGCCAGTGCGGCTAAAATCAATACCATCAATCACTAAACCAACAGATGGATTTAATGGCGCGCTAAATTGACTACGTTCACCAATCCCACGAATTTGAAAGAATTGACCACGAGACGCACCACTAGAAATATTCACATTCGGTGCAAGGTTGAGTACCTCCTCGAGGTGTTGTGCACCACGAGACTCTATGGTTTCTTTATCAATTTCCGTCAAGCTAACGGGTGTTTTTTCTGCAGTGCTAGGCCTAAAGTCTGCACTCACAATCACATCTGAAACATTGATTTTTAAATCATCTGCTGCAAATGCCGAGCTGCTTAATAAAAATCCAATAAGCGATAAATGCTTAGTAATCGGTTTCAAAGAATATCCTTTCTATAACAATCATAAAAAGGACAGGAGAGATAAGCATTTGCTAACAAACAATAATAGTTATCAGCAATACGCTATGTGAAACATGCTCTGCCTGTCCCTACGCCAGTATTATCTGGATCAGGTTCATTGGGTCCCTCTAAAAAAGAGATCTCAGGCATAAAGCATAAAGCCACCCCAAGGCGATTTGATTTTTCAATCAAGCTTTCATTATACGGTGACATGCTGGATTTAGCTAGTGAGCGCTTGAATGAAGTCAAGTAGTTAAAAAAGAAAACGCCCCAATCTCTCGAAAGGGGCGTCTATATTGGTGGTGAAAGAGGGACTTGAACCCTCGACCCCAGCATTATGAATGCTGTGCTCTAACCAGCTGAGCTACATCACCAGTAAACCGTTTTGCTATGTTTCAGCAAGCCCGCAATTTTAGAGTCTTCGGGATGAATTGTCAAAGAAATTGTGGCGAGATGATGATGTTTTTAACGCTGTTAAGCATTGATGAAGCCCTAGGCAAATCTGCGCAGATAGTGCAACTTGCACAGCAAGCGGGTTTAACGACGGGATTCGCAATTCTTAGCGGTGTACTTTAGACGTTGAAGCGGAAATGAACGACATCCCCATCTTGCATAATATATTCTTTGCCTTCTAGACGCATTTTACCTGCTTCTTGCGCACCTTTTTCACCTTTGTGTTTGATGTACTCATCATAAGCGATAATTTCAGCACGGATAAACCCACGCTCAAAGTCAGTATGAATAACGCCTGCAGCTTGAGGAGCTGTATCGCCTTTTTTAATGGTCCATGCGCGGACCTCATGAATGCCAGCTGTGAAGTAGGTTTGTAAGCCTAATAAATCATACGCTGCACGAATAACGCGGTTAAGGCCAGGTTCTTCTTGACCAAGTTCCTCTAAGAAGACTGCTTTGTCTTCATCCTCCAGCTCTGAAATTTCTGCTTCGATTTTTGCACAAATGCAAACCACGGGTGCATTTTCTTTTTCCCCCAGTGCCATTACTTTATCAAGGTAGGGGTTGTTTTCAAAGCCAGCTTCATCAACGTTAGCAATGTAGAGCACAGGTTTGATCGTGATTAAGCAAAGTGGCTTAATCAATTTCTTTTGATCAACATCTAAACCCATTGTGCGAACAGCTTGACCTTCGTTAAGGTGTGCTTTAACTTTTTCACATAGTGCAATCAGTGCCAATGCATCTTTATCACCTGATTTGGCTTTTTTTGCTTCACGTTGCAGTGTTTTTTCTACAGTTTCTAAATCAGCTAGTGCAAGTTCTGTATTGATGACTTCAATATCAGATAATGGATCAACTTTACCGGCCACATGCACGACATTCCCATCATCAAAGCAGCGGACCACATGGGCGATAGCATCTGTTTCCCGAATGTTTGCCAAAAATTTATTGCCCAAACCTTCACCTTTTGATGCCCCTTCTACAATACCTGCAATATCAACCATTTCTACTGTCGCTGGTAATGTACGTTCTGGTTTGACGATATCGACAATGGGTTGGAGGCGTGGGTCTGGTACTTCTACAATCCCTACATTTGGTTCTATCGTGCAAAAAGGGTAGTTTTCTGCTGCAATACCCGCTTTAGTAATGGCATTAAATAAGGTTGATTTACCTACGTTGGGTAATCCTACAATTCCGCACTGCATATGATGTCTTGCCTTTGTTTGTTCGCGATAAGCGATTAATAATAAAGGCGCTATTCTAACCTTTAATTGCTTTTACAAAAAGAAACCCATTAAATAAAGCATTTCTTATCCCCAATTTGGTTGGTTGAAAAAAGTTGTGTTCCGTATATTATGTTTTTAACAAGATGAACTTTTTCATATGAAAAGAACAAAAAGAGCAGGCAGATGGTACATGCGTAATTGGTACGAGTTGCTACCATGGTTTGTGCTGGCCTTCTCTCTTCCAGTCGCTTACTTTGTATGGAGCGCAGAGCGTAAGGCAGAGACTAATGTTCATCAGAACAAATTCAACTATGAATTAAATGAAGTTTCTAATCAATTTTTTAATCAACTCAATCAGTATGAACAATCTCTATACGCAATCAAGGGCTTTTTTGATTCTTCAACATATGTCAGTGAGGCTGAATTTGATGCGTTTGTATCTGAAATATTGCATTCAAAGTTTTCCAATGGATTAAACAAAATTGGGTATGCAAAATTCGTCAATCCGTTAGAACCAGATACGTTTAACCGCGCTGATAGCAAATATAGGTGGGAAATTGCGCAATTAGATAAACGATCTAATCATGCACCTGTTTTATATATCGTTGAGCAAGGTAAAAAGCAGCAGGGTGAGAGAATACACGATGCTTTTGAGAGTCAAGTAGTTAGGCATGGGTTTGAGTATTCTGCTGCACATAATCAGGTGGTCTTGTTGCATGACGTTAACTGGCCACCCACGTCCGCTGATTGTGAATGCTTAACGATGGTGATGCCTGTATTCAGCCCGCCGATAGATAATGGTAATAGGCGTGGTAAAAGTCAAACTAGAGTTGTTGATGGCTGGATATTTATACAAATAAACTTGAAAACTCTTTTTGAGAGTGTGCTAAAAAACAATAACACACAAGCGATTAGATTTTCACTTTTCAGGGATATAAATGAAACGCCAGAAAGCTTACTCTATGAAAGTTCATTAGATGCCAGAGATGATCATGGCATCTTGCCTAGTTTTATTGCTAAGCAGCAGGTTGAGTTTCTTGAGCAAAAATGGATGCTGCTTGCACGCTCACTTCCTGCATTTGAGAAAAAACTAAATTATAAACAATCAACTATTCTTGGCGTATCAGGTCTTTTGCTGGCAATTGCGTTAACGACAGTTATGTTTTTGGCCATTGCCCGAATTCGTGCTTTAGATTCATTAAAGCATGTGAATAAACGTTTGAAATTTAGCGATGACCGTTGGCGTTTTGCGTTAGAAGGTTCTGGCGATGGTATATGGGATTGGGATATAGAAACTAATTATGTTGTTTACTCCAAATTTTGGAAGCATATGCTTGGTTATGATGAAGATGAGATTGGCTCAACATTAGATGAGTGGCAGAGCAGGATTCACCCTGAAGATTATACGAATGTCATCGAGAGATTGAATGCATCTCTAAAAGGAGAAAGGCGTAATTATTCGTTGGAATGCCGCTTGCAATGTAAAGATGGTTCATGGAAGTGGGTGCTTGCGCGTGGTATGGTAGTTAACCGCAACGAGCATGGCGATCCCTTGCGGATGGTAGGGACGAATACAGATATTTCTCAACTCAAACAATCAGAAGAAATGGTTTGGCAGCATGCCAATTTTGACGCACTTACGGGTTTGCCAAATAGACGAATGCTAAATGCAAGACTTGAGCAAGCACTAAAAGAGTCAAAACGGGCAAAGAAAAAGCTAGCACTGTTATTTCTTGATTTGGATGATTTTAAAGGCGTTAATGATACGTTAGGCCATGATTATGGTGATGAACTATTAAAAGTAGCTGCAGACCGATTAGTAAACCTTGTTTACAGCCAAGATGTTGTCGCTAGGTTTGGCGGAGATGAGTTTGTTATTTTGATTTCTGATTTAGAAAAAGAAGAAATAAAAAACCTAGATTTAATTGCACATAAAGTACTTGCTTCACTATCACAACCATTTGTATTGGGTATTCAAAAGCTTTTTGTTTCTGCGAGTATAGGCATTACCATTTTCCCTGATGATTCTGAGTCAATTGAAGAGTTATTCAAATGCGTTGATCAAGCGATGTATGCATCCAAAAAAAGAGGCGGCAATTGCTTCACTTATTTTACGCCTGCCATGCAAGATGAGGCCATTCACCGTTTACTTTTATCCAATGATTTAAGAGAGGCGTTAAGTAAACATCAGTTATATATAGAGTATCAACCGATTCTTGAGCTAAAAACGCGGCAAATCTATAAGTGTGAAGCTTTATTGAGGTGGGAGCATCCCAAGCGTGGGAATGTAAGCCCATCCGAGTTTATACCGATTGCTGAAAACACAAGGTTGATTAACGATATTGGCGGATGGGTATTTAAAGAAGCTATTAAACAATGCACGTCTTGGCGGCAGTCGATTCATCAGGATTTTCAAGTCGCCATCAATAAATCTCCGGTTCAGTTTCATAATAATGATGCTGAAAACATGGGCTGGCTTCAAATAATTGCAGGCAATAAAGCACTTAACAATGCTGTCGTAGTTGAAATTACTGAGGGGCTGTTATTAGATGCTTCTATTGAAGTGGAGGATCGACTAAATGAGTACCGTGACAATGGCGTGCAAGTCGCTTTAGATGATTTTGGGACAGGTTATTCTTCTTTAGCTTATTTACGGAAGTTCGATATAGATTATCTGAAGATTGATCAATCATTTGTAGCAAGCCTAGAGACTAGTAATGAAGATAGAGTGCTTTGCAGAGCTATCGTAGCAATGGCACATAATCTGGATATTAAAGTAATTGCAGAGGGCATTGAAACTAAACAACAATGCGATATTTTGACAGCTTTAGGTTGTGATTATGGTCAAGGCTATTATTTTTCGAAATCCCTATTACCTGCGCAGTTTGAGATTTTTGTTAAGCAATTTAAATAGAATGCTTGGCTTGTTATAGTTTGTTTTGTGTGTGAAGCTTTAGCATGGCTTGTTCAGTATCACCTTTTAATAGCAAATCTAGCACTTTGCTGCTATTGTCGATACTTTGCTCAATAGCAAACTGCTCATCTTTGGTTGGTGGTTTCAGCACATAATTCACAACTTCATTTTTATTGCCAGGATGTCCAATACCTAGGCGTAAGCGCCAATAATTAGGGGTGCCTAGAGCAGCGTGAATATCACGTAAACCATTATGACCGCCATGTCCTCCACCAAATTTTAATTTGGCTTGCCCAGGGCTGAGATCAAGTTCGTCATGAATCACAATAATTTCCTCTGGGCTGATTTTGAAATAATTCGCTAAAGCAGCGACAGATTTGCCACTGGCATTCATGAAAGTAGTTGGTTTAAGCAACCAAGCA
Organism: Methylotenera sp.; assembly: GCA_048058875.1. Classification (GTDB taxonomy): domain Bacteria; phylum Pseudomonadota; class Gammaproteobacteria; order Burkholderiales; family Methylophilaceae. The sequence goes on from JBLLNR010000008.1 coordinate 66,830, forward strand.
TTTTGGTTGAGTTTACCAACAGCACCATACATTTTGGCGTCTAAGTTGATTGGAGTGCTTGTTTGTTCCGCAATTAAATCTATCCACCAGAAACCAGCATTATGTCTAGTAGCTAAGTATTTATCGCCAGGGTTACCCAGCCCAACAAATAATTTTAAGTTTGCTGCCATGATGATTGGTTTGCCTCTTTAAATAAAAAACGCGCGTTCTATTGCTAGAACACGCGTTATTTTACAACCTAATGCTTACTCAGCGTCACCTTCTGCTGCTTGATCTGCTGCGTTATCATCTGCTGCAGTAGGAGCATCAGTTGTTGCATCTGCAGAAGAGCCGCGTGGCTTATTGATAGAGCTTACTGCTGGATCCGCGCCGTGAGCTAACTGAACAAACTCAACACCTTCAGGTAATTTGATTTCAGATAAGTGGATTGACTCACCTGCCTCAAGCGAGCCTAAATCCACAGTAATGAATTCTGGCAAGTTCTTAGCTAAACAGCTTACTTCAGCTTCATTCAGGATATGGGCAATACTGCCACCACCTAATTTAACTCCTGGAGATGTTTCACCATTTACAAAATGGAAAGGAACTTTTACGTGAATTTTTTCAGTAGCAGACACACGTTGAAAGTCAACATGTTGGATTGTATTGCGTACTGGATGAAGTTGGTAGTCACGTAATAATACATCTTCTTTTTTACCTTCAATTTCAAGGCTCAAAATAGATGCATGGAATGCCTCATGACGAAACTCCATGAACAACTCTTTGTGGTCAAATTCAAGTGTGATTGCTGGATCATTACCACCATATACCACACCTGGTACACGGCCTGCACGACGTAGGCGGCGGCTCGCACTCGTACCTTTAACGTCACGTTTGTCAGCTTTAATGTTAATACTCATATTGCTACTCCTAATTGGTGCTACACAAAAATCTGTTATCCGCGACCAGATAACAGGGAACTAAATCAATCCATAAACAAAGAAGATACAGAGTCTTCTTTACTAATTCTACGTATCGTCTCAGCTAGCAGGACTGCGGCGCTGAGTTGACGAATTTTCTTGCAACTTTTTGATGCTTCACTAAGTGGTATCGTATTGGTAACGACCAATTCATCCAGAGAAGAATCATTGATCCGCTGTGCAGCGATACCTGACAATACCGGATGTGTCGCATAAGCAACTACTTTTGTAGCGCCTTGCTCTTTTAAGGCTGCTGCAGCTTCACATAAGGTATTCGCCGTGTCTACCATGTCATCCATAATGACGCAGGTACGGCCGGCTACTTCACCAATAATATTCATTACTTTGGCTTCATTAGGTTTTGGTCGACGTTTGTCAATAATCGCCAAGTCAGAGCCTAGTTGTTTTGCAGCTGCACGAGCCCTAACGACACCTCCAATATCAGGTGAAACAACTACCAAGTTCTCATATTGTTGCTTTTTCAGGTCATCCAGCAATATCGATGTGGCGTAAATGTTGTCAACAGGAATGTCGAAAAATCCTTGGATTTGGTCAGAATGCAAGTCCATCGTCAATAAACGATTTACACCAACACTCGTCAACATATTTGCAACTACTTTCGCTGTAATCGCAACACGTGCAGAGCGAGGGCGCCTATCTTGTCTTGAGTAACCTAAATAAGGTATTGCTGCTGTAATACGTCCTGCCGATGAACGACGTAAAGCATCAATCATTACCATGACTTCCATCAGATTGTCATTGTTAGGGTGGCAGGTTGATTGCAGTACAAATACGTCACGGCCACGCACATTTTCAAGGATTTCCAGCATGATTTCACCATCTGAAAAACGGCCCACGTCTGCACGACCCAAAGGTATACCGAGGTTGCTAGCAACTTCTTGTGCTAATACTGGGTTGGCATTGCCTGTAAACACCATCATGTTGCTAGTCGTTGACACATGTATCCTTACAAAATTGAAAAGCGTGTAAATCTCATTAATCTACACGCTTTAATCTTTTAAATCATGGCTGAGGAGGAAGGATTCGAACCTTCGCATGCTGGAATCAAAATCCAGTGCCTTAACCAGCTTGGCGACTCCCCAATAAGCTTTATTTTGCTAAATCATACAAAGGATGTTTGCTTAAACTCTTTGCAATAAAACCGTCAATCTCGATAGGTTTATGCTTGAGTATTGCTTCTGCCTTTTTGTATGAATCAGCTGCTACAAAAACAGATGCCCCAGAACCGCTCATTTTGGCTTCACCGTACTGGCTTAACCACTTGAGGCTTTTAGCAACTGCTGTAAATTCTTCACATACTACTTTTTCAAGGTCATTTCTAAATAGATCAGCATTTCGACCATCTGAAAAGTCCGCTATTTTCAATGGTTTCGTGTCTTTTGTCAATCTGGAATTAGCAAATATTTTTGCTGTTGATATATTTATTTGCGGTGTAAGCACAACATAATATTGTGTTGGCAATGATAATGGGCTAAGTATCTCACCAATTCCTTCAGCCCATGCATTTTGACCAAAAATGAAAAAAGGAACATCAGCACCTAGATTTACACCTATTTCCATTAAGCTTTCGCGGCTTAAATTAAGCGACCATAATTGATTGAGAGCAAGCAATATCGTCGCAGCGTCTGAACTGCCACCGCCTAAACCTGCCCCCATTGGAATCTGTTTGTTTATTTCAATCTCGACCCCACTTGTAGTACCTGTTGCCTGTTGTAAAGCCAATGCTGCACGGACAGTTAGATCCTGTTGCTCAGGAACGCCTTTTACATTGGTGAGTCTTTTTATCTTGCTATTAGATGTTGGTTGTAGGGAGATGGTGTCATAAAAATCCAATAGTTGAAATGCGCTTTGGAGTGTGTGATAGCCATTTGCTAGTTGGCCAGTAATATGTAAAAACAGATTAATTTTGGCAGGGGCTAAAAAAGATTGCATAGGTTTATGGAGTCTACCAGTTATGAAGTAGATCAAATGTTGTTTAAACGTTAATAACTACTGTACTTTATCCCAATTATCGACAATCAGTTTTATCGTAATGCGATTGTTGCTCAAAAGAAACTTTTTAGGTAAAGAAAAACCTTCATGGATTAAATACTCGTTGTATTCAATGTTCCAACCATCTTGTATTAAGGTTTTGGTTTTACCATCATTATCCCAAGTCATGGCATTGGCAATGCTTTGCTTGCTGGGTTTACCTAACGCCCAGTAGCTGAGCCCAGACAATGGAAGGCTGAAGCCTAGCGCATCTTGCGTTAGTGTTTCCGTGTCAGCAGCTGTTAATGTTTGTCTATTATCGGTAAAAGTAACTTGTTCATCTGTTTTAATAATATTTGCCACTTTCCCACCTAAAGGTGAGTAAATATCAACATTATCTCTATTAGCTGAGTGGTCCCATGCAAGTCTGGCTGAGGCATTTTTCTGATCGCTGGTAACAGCAATGCGGCCTTGAATGGAAAACCCTTGGATTTTTTCAATTGCAGCCATGTGTTTGGCATGTAAAACAGATGGCTTTTCCAGATTGACTGTCTCTTTGGGCTTATTCAATGTTGATATAGTTTGACATCCAGACAATAGCGTAAATAACACTATAAGCCACCCAGCATGGCTGCTTTTGCTCAAGGGTAATATGCTAATCAAAATTGATGATTAATGTTTTTAGGGTTTAAATTTCTTGGCTGTGCTAACCAAGAGGTTGTTGTTTGGAAAGTCCTTTAAAGCATTGTCCCATATTTTTTGCGCCTCTTCTTGCAAGCCTTGTTTCCACAGCACTTCCCCAAGATGAGCAGAAATTTCTGGGTCTGCTTGAATCGCATGTGCTTTTCTTAAATGCTTGACAGCCACATCATAGTTACCTAGTCGATATTCAATCCATCCCAAACTGTCCAGTATATAGTGATCATCTGGAGAGAGTTTATGTGCTGTTTCAATAAGCGTTTTTGCTTCATTTAAGTTGATGTTACGGTCTGCAAACGAGTACCCCAAGGCATTGTAAGCTGCAGCATAATCGGGTTGCAATTGAATAACTTTGCGTAACTCTGCTTCCATTAAATCTAATTTACCAAGACGCTCTGCAGCCATCGCATAGTCATAGATAAGCTGTGGTGTATTAGGAACTGAATTCACAGTTTTTTCAATAAGATCAAACGCTTCTTGATGTCGGTTTGCCTGAGTAAGCATGGCTGCTTCGCCCTGTGCAACAGCCAATTTCTGTTCTATGGTTAAGTCTTCAAGGCTGTCTAGCATCTCAATAGCAGCATCCAAATTTTTAGTACGCGCTATTACATTTGCCGCAGAAAATTTTGCCTCAAGAAAATGACTATTGTTTGCAGGTATTTGTTCGTACCAGTCCAGCGCTTTTGCGTCATTGTTTTTGCGTTCTGCTGTTCGTCCAAGATAAATATAGAGTTGCTCTTTGTCTTCGAAACCATTGTCTATTGCTTGCTTAAGATATTTCTCCGCCATTTCTAACTCATTAGCCTCAAGTGACAGCAAGCCGACAACAGCACTCGTTTCTGGATTGTCTTTTGCACTGTCAGAAAGTTTAATAAACTCTGGTTTGGCTTCCTGATGTCTCTTTAAGCTGACTAAAAGTTTTGCGTAATTCATTCTAACTTTATTCGCATCAGGGTGTTTTTTCAAGAAATCTTGATAAAACTTAACGGCGTCATCAGGTGATTCTGTCGTGATGATTTGTCCTTGCATTTGTGCGCTGGTTTCCCAGCCTGGTTTTAGTGCATTTGCTTTTTCAAGCGCTTGTTTAGAAGCTTCTTTATCGCCAGCTAACCACGATGCTCTGGCAACTGCAAACTGTGCCTCTGGTGAGTCAGGATAAGGTTGCGCCAGCTCTTTAACGACTTTTAATACTGCTTGCTTATCTTGTTGATTGCTCAACAAGTCGTTGATATATAAGAACCCATCCGCACGCATTTTATCTATAGAAAGTAATCTTTTAATGTGAGGCATTGCGCCTTGAATGTCACCTGTGGCAATAAGGAGTTGTCCTGATGCTTGTTGTGCTTCTAGTGAGTCTGGGTCGAGCTCTGCCCAAAGTGTTGCTGCATCCAAGGCTAGGCCTTGTTGGCGAGCATAGGCTGCTGATCTGGCTGCACGTTCTGCCAAACGTGGGTCTCGTGTTTGTTTTGCCAAATCTAAGAACAATTGGCTTGCTAATGATAAGTCACCACGCTGTCCCGCAATTTCGCCAAGCAGGTATTTGTATACAAACTCTGCGTTTGCTTCTTTAATTTTGGGTTCAGTGTCAGATGCAGCAAATGCGAGGTTTATACTGAATGCAAATACTATGAAAAAAAATAATTTTTTAATATCGATCATCTAGAGATTATCCAACTTAGGATGTTTAAAGTCTTGTTTAGTCCGTGACAGTTTGAACAAGTTCATCCATAATTAAGGGTTGGTAAAATATTTGGCCTTTAATTAAGGTTTCATTAACCGTACTATAACTTTTTGCTTGAAACTTATCCAGCGATTTAGTTTCCTAGGTAATTAGAATTTTAAGAAGCGTAACTAATAACATTTTAATATGAGTGATTTTACAGTTGAAGCAATTGAGCTCACGCGCCTATATGGTGACAGAGCAGCAGTTAGTGATGTGAGTTTTAATTTAGCAAAAGGGCAGGTGCTGGGCTTTCTTGGCCCCAACGGTGCTGGTAAGTCAACCACAATGAAAATGCTCACTGGCAATTTGGCGCCGAGTCTTGGCAGTGTGAAAATATGTGGTATTGATATGATAGAAAATCCAAAAGAAGCGAAAGCTTTAATTGGCTATTTACCAGAGATGCGGCCTTTATATAAGGAATTCACGGTCGATGAATACCTGACTATCGCAGCACGTTTACATAATGTGAATAGTAAACACATCAAGCAAGCTGTCGAAGTTGCTAAAGAGCGTTGTGGCTTAGGCCATATGAGTAAACGCTTGATTGAAAACTTATCAAATGGATACCAGCAACGCGTAGGTATAGCCCAAGCCATTATCCATAGCCCTATGGTCGTGATTTTAGACGAGCCTACAGTTGGGCTAGATCCAATTCAAATTCGCGATATTCGGACTTTAATCAAAGAGATTGGACAAGAGCACAGTGTTATTGTCTCTACCCATATTCTACCTGAGGTTGAAATGGTTTGTGATCATGTGCAAATTATTGATCAAGGAAAGCTAGTCTTTAACGGTGATATTGAAGTCCTGAAAAATCAGCGCATGGGCAACAAACTGTTAATCGGATTTAATCAATTGCCAGATATTAACGATTTGGCAAAAATTAAAGGCGTATCTGATGTAGAGATAACTGAGAATAACATGGTTCGTGTTCGCATTGAAGAGGGCACAATGCCCCATGAGTTGATTGTAAAAGCCTCTGTGAAGCATGGTTGGGGCCTGTATCAGATAGCGCCAGATCAAACGAGTTTGGAAGATGTATTCGTTCAACTAACATATCATGATCAGGCAACTACACAAGAAGAGCAAGCCGCTTAATTAGCTGGTTAGGATAATAAGATGATACTAAGTATTGCAAGAAAAGAATTAAAGAGTATGTTCGCGTCACCAATGGGATGGGTTATTTTGGCGTTACTAATGTTTTCCTTTGGTACTTATTACTTAAATGGTGTGAATAACTATTTTGAGGTGATGTCTGGATCAATACGTCCTGCAGAGAGGGTGGGAGTAACACAGTTTGTCGGGCAAAATGTATATGGTCTCGCTTCATTTATCATGTTGTTTGCTGTGCCGCTACTATCAATGCGACTAATATCAGAGGAGCGTCGTAATCAGACATTGCCTTTCTTGTTTAGTGCCCCTCTTTCAATTATTGAAATTGTGATAGGGAAGTTTTTGGGATTGCTCATTTTTTTGAGTATTTTGATTGTTTACATTGGCTTAATGCTTTCAACGCTGAATATATGGTCTGATATTGACTTTGGCTACATCCTCTCCAATTCGTTTGGGCTGTTCATGTTGGTGGCTAGTTTTTCTGCCCTAGGACTTTATTTCTCAAGTCTAACTTCACAACCAGTCGTCGCAGCAATATTAAGTTTTGTGGCATTATTCGTTTTAATGATTTTGGATCGTTTCTTTGCTGGCGACCCAAGTAGCACTATGGCGCAGCTTTCATTCATGAAACATTTTCAATCATTCGCTGGTGGTTTGATTGATACCGCAGACATTATCTATTTTGTTTTATTTATTTTGACTTTCTTAATTTTAACGATTCGTCGTCTAGACGCTGACCGTTTAAGAGGCTAATCAGGTTACAGTATGAAAATGAATCGCAGTTTAAAGCTCCAGATGCTGGTGCAAAGTTGGTTTTTTGTTATTTTATTTGTGGCGCTTGTTGTTATATTAGGTTATTTGGGTCACCAGTATCGCTACGCTAAAGATGTGACACAAGCGAATAGAAATATTTTGACGCAAGGCAGTATCGATGTGCTTGATCAAATGAAAGACTCAGTGAACATCACTGTGTTTGCCACCAAAGATGATCCCAGTAGAGGTGATACTTTTCGCAAAGGCATGTTAGATTTTGTAGCGCGCTACCAAAGGCAAAAAAAAGATATCAATATCAAATTTATTAATCCAACAGAAGAGCCGAAATTAGCACAAGAAGCTAATATCAAACAAGACGGTGAAGTGGTTGTTGAATACAACAAACGTACAGAGCATATCTTTCCACCGATAGTAGAGCAAGATATGACGAATTTGTTAGTGCGCCTATCACGTACTAATGAAAAGCCAATTATGTTTTTGGATGGGCATGGCGAACGTCATATGCAAGGTATCAAGAACCATGACTTAGGTGAGTTTGGTAAACAATTAGAAGAAAAAGGCTTTAAATTTGCAAACCCTGATTTAACAATTGCGCAAGCTGTGCCTACAAACGGGGCTATGCTAATTATTGCAAGCCCACAGGTTGATGTGAGTGAACTAGAAGCAAAAAAAATTCTGGAGTATATTCAAGCTGGTGGTAATCTACTTTGGTTATTAGATGATAATAATTATCATGGATTGGACAATGTTGCCGAGTACTTAGGTATCACGGTTTCCTCTGGCATTGCTGTTGATATGTCTGCTGCGCAATATGGTGCAGATGCAAAAGTGGCGTTTGCAAGCGCCTATGGAGACCATCCTATTACCAGAAGTTTCCAATTGCGGACGTTGTTTCCAGAAGCTAGAGAAGTGGATGCTAAGGCTTCATTTGACCTTGGTTGGAAAGTAGGGCGTCTGGTCGATGTCGCGCCTAATGGCTGGTTGGAGTCAGAAAAAATCGCACCTGGTGTTAAAAACCAGAAAGTGACTTTTGATGAAGGTGTTGATAAACGAGGCCCGATAAATATTGGTGTTGCATTAGAACGTGTTTATGGTCAAAAAGGGCAACGCGTTGTTGTAATGGGCAATGCAAACTTCTTATCAAATACATTTGTTACTAATGGTGGAAATCTTGATTTCGGCATTAATGTCGTTAATTGGTTGGCAGGCGATGATCAACTTATCACTATTCAGCCAATGCCACTAAAAGATGCGAACGTAACTATACCTAATACAGATATGGGTAGAGCTGTCGCTTGGACTGTATTTCACGGTTTTCAGTATTTCATACCGCTTGGCTTCCTGATAGCTGGCTTCTTTTTATGGTGGAGACGCAGAAAAGCGTAATATCAGTTAGATTGCAACGGAATTATTAACAATGAAAAAAAGATGGATTCTCAATTTAATCATGCTAGTGATTGTAGCTGGCTTGGTTTCATTTTTGTATTTAAAACCTAAAAATGAAGTTGAAGAAAAAGTCACCTATGAGGTTTCTCAACTAAAATTGGCAGACATCAATGCATTGAGAATTGACTTTCCTGCTAAGGCGCCTGTCTCCTTTGAGAAAAGTGATGGTTATTGGTATATGAATAAGCCATACAAACATAGAGCTGACCAGCGTTCAGTTCAGCGTATATTATCTATTATTGCTGCCAAATCTGAGTATAAGTTGCCTGCGACTGATTTAGGTAAGTTTGGACTAGAAAATCCCTTAGTAAGGCTCACTATGATGACGACTAATGGGGAAAAGCTTTTCTCATTTGGAACCTATAATTCGGTGACAGAAGAGCAATACATTGCCTACAAAGATCAAGTCTATTTATTAAGTGCGGTTTACTCCGAAGCGGCAAGTACTCAACCAATTGAGATGGTAGACAAAAACAGCCTAGCACCAGAAGAAATCAAACACATAGCAGGTTTTGATTTTTCGCACCTCGAGCAATGGGAGTCAGCTGGACTTAAGGTCACACTTACAAATGGAAAATGGGAAGCCAATATTGAAGCCGCTAAACCTGTGCAAAACGATTTGAATGAGTGGTTAGAATTCAGCTGGAAACAGAACCCTGCAAAATCAGTTGAGTTGTATACCCCAGATAGAAGCAAGACTTATCCTTCATTTAAAGTAATGTTAGAGGATGGTAGTAGTGTCCATTTTGATAAGCTGATGGAGTCCCCCGATTTGGTGCTAGCTAGGCCTGATGAAGGTTTAATTTATCGCTATCCAAACGACGTTGGTTTTACAATGCTGAATCCGCCTTTGAATATTAAGTAATTAACTTCGATGCCAGAACTGCCTGAAGTCGAAATAACCAAACAAGGCTTATTGCCACTTATCAATCAAACTGTTAAGTCAGTCGCTATTCGCAACTCAGCTATGCGATGGCCCATTCCAATGCACTTACCTGAAACCTTAGCTAATCAAAAGCTATTGACCTTAAGCAGGCGTGCAAAATATATACAATTAGGCTTCGAGAATGGCACATTACTAGTGCACTTGGGAATGTCGGGAAGTATTAGTCTATTGGATAGAAACTATCCACCTGAGAAGCATGACCATTTTGATATTCTATTTCAAGGTGGGCAAATAATGCGACTTAATGATCCAAGACGATTTGGCGCAGTGCTATGGGCAGGGCTAAATCCAGCCTCACACCCATTATTGTTAAACTTGGGACCTGAACCACTCGAGGAAAGCTTTGATGGGCCTTATTTGCACCGTCAGCTACAGTCGCGAAAGGCTGCCATCAAGACATCTATTATGGATGCACATCTTGTTGTTGGAGTCGGTAATATTTATGCAAATGAGGCCCTTTTCAGATCAGGCATTCATCCACAAATTATTGCTAACCAGTTAAGCTTAGCAAAATGTAAAAAATTAGCGTGTGAAATAAAGGCTACACTATGTGATGCATTAGAGGCTGGGGAAGCAGCTTGCGTGATTTTGCTGCTGTGAATGGCAATTCTGGATATTTTCAGCAGTCGTATTATGTCTATGGGCGCACAGAGAAACCTTGTAAGGTTTGTAAAACACTCATTAAATGTATTCGGCTAGGTCAGCGTTCTACTTTTTTTTGCAATAAATGCCAGCCACAAAATCTAAAACGGCATCTGCGTAGGCCGATTTAATGTAATAGCGACTCTCTTATTTTTGCACTCTTGTCTGATTTGAATTTTCTGGTTTTTTTAATGTGTTCTGTTGTCTGTGAAGGCTCGTAAGTGAAGACGAGGTTTCGGCCGTTATTTTTGGCGGTATACATAGCTTGGTCTGCATTATTAAGGATCTCATCAATTGTTTCACCGACATCAGATACACCAAAACTAGCAGTAATTGGGATACTTTTTTTTCTTGGAATAATGACAGGTTTAGCTGCAATCAACAGTTTAATTTTTTCTGCAACAAGGAATGCCTCTTCTAAATTAGTGTTCGGTAATAGAATTGCAAATTCTTCGCCTCCAAATCGGCAAGTAATATCAGACTTTCTCAGTTCATGTTTTAATAGCTCTGCAACATGCTGTAAGGCAATATCCCCACCTGCGTGTCCAAACTCATCGTTAATTTTCTTAAAATAATCAATATCAAACATGACGATGCTGACAGGCAACTCTTTCTTATGACATCTATTAAGCAAAGCAGGCGCTTTATCAAAAAAAGCACGACGATTATTCAGCCCTGTTAGTACATCAGTACGAGCAAGAATTTCTGCATCTTTAATCGACCTCTCCAAATCATATGCCAGCTCTAGATTTCCATTTAGCGTTTTTTGGAAAATGTGGCTTGTTGAAATGCAAGACATAAACATGAAACAAGCAGCCATACCGACCCAAAGAGTTTCTGGTTTGCCATGGGTGAGCAATACGGTAATGATAGGAATTAATGCCATGCATATTGTACCCAGTTGTACATATCGGATATAACCATACCAAGATATAGCAGCAGCGGCTAAGCCAATAGAGAATACACTCACAATAAAAATTGAAGCCAGATTGTCTTTGGGTGTGATGATTAGTACACCTATGCTCCAGATTAAAAATACCGCAAATAGTGAGATGATGAATGGCATCTCCCATTTTAAAATTTCCTTACCCCTAGGCTGCTTTCTTTTGAAGCTTAAAATAAGGGAGACACGAATAACAGCCAGAAATATTGTAATACTAAGCCATATCAATAGTGATTGGTGGTTAGCGCTGTTCCATAGGGCAGCAACTAAAAATAGCGCTGCAAAGCCACTTAGAGCTGCAGGTACTAAACTATTTAAATAAAGCAGTCTGATTTTTTCTGTCAGAATATGTTGTTTTTTATCGACCACTACTTCGTTCGCATTTTTGTTAGAGCGAAGTAATGTATCACAGACATCCGATTGTAGACAACCGTATAATTCGTTGAAAAGTGAGTAAGTGAGTTTTTCGCTCACTAAAATAACACTATCAGGATGAAACCAACCTGTAATATGGCAACTGCAAGCAGTGTAAAAGTAAGTGTTTTATACCAATTGACTTGCCTTTGTTGTACCTCAATCAGTTTACTTAGGTCAGCTCTTAATGGTGAGTTGGCATCTTCGTTCGTTTGTTGGCTTAAAAAACGGTGAATCAACCGTGGCATTTCAGGTGCTGCTTTAAGGATGAATGGTAGCTCATTTTTGACTGATTTTGCTATCTTTCGCCAGCCAAGCTGCTCACTCATCCATCGCTTCAGAAAAGGTCTAGCGGTTTGCCAAAGGTCAATATTAGGGTCTAAATCACGTCCTAAACCCTCAATGTTGAGTAGTGTTTTTTGCAACATCACCAGCTGTGGTTGTATGACAACGCCAAATCGCCTAGACATCTGGAACAAGCTTAACAGTGTTCGACCAAATGAAATGTCCTTCAAGGGTTTATTAAAAATAGGTTCACAGATGGCACGTATTGCAATTTCCAGCTCCTCTCGATTGGTCTCTTTGGGAACCCAGCCAGAGTCGATATGTGCTTGTGCTACATCACGGTAGTCACGATTGAAAAAAGCTAGAAAATTGCGTGCGAGGTAATACTTATCTGCATCATTCAGATTACCCATGATGCCAAAATCTAGGGCAATATAGCGGCCATCTTCCGCAACTTGTATATTTCCTGGGTGCATATCCGCATGAAAAAAACCATCACGAAACACTTGGGTAAAAAATAGTTCTACACCATCATGCGCAAGCTGAGAGAGATCAATTCCTTTTGCCACCAGGGTCGCTGTATCTCTAATTGGTGTGCCATGCATGCGCTGCATCGTCATGACTGATTGACGACAGTAATCCCAGTGGACAGCAGGAATAAGTAATCGTTTATCACCAAAGTTTCTAGCAAGCTGGCTACAATTCGCTGCTTCAAGAGTTAAATCCAGTTCATGTTTTGTATGGCGGGCAAACTCTTCTACTATCTCCATAGGCTTTAACCGCTTTCCTTCACTGGAAATACTTTTAACTAGCCAAGCCATTGATCTTAATATAGATAAGTCTTGTTCAATGACTTTCTGAATGTTGGGCCTTAGTACTTTCACCGCGACATCTTCTCCACTGTTCAATCGTGCAAAATGCACTTGTGCTACGGAGGCGCTAGCGATGCATTTTTTATCAAACTGGGCATAAATACTTTCGATTGGTTGGCCAAAAGCTAATGAAATCGTTTTTTCAATCTCGACATAGTCAATTGGTGGTACTTGATCTTGCAATTTTGCAAGCTCATTTGCAACGTCTTCAGGTATTAAATCTCTGCGTGTAGACAACACCTGACCAAATTTGACAAAAAGTGGGCCTAGTTTTTCTAGCGCTAACCTCAGTCTGACTCCTCTGGCTTCTCTTTTAACACGCCAAAAGAGACAAACTTTTATTAATAGTTGTATGGGGTGTAAGCCTGAGTCCTGTGTGATAAAGTCATCTAGACGAAACCACAAGGCAACCCATAAAATATAAATTAAACGTAGATAGTGCATGATTAATCGGTACTGCTTTCTTGTATGCGTATTTTTAGCTTATTTAATCTTTTTTCTAATCTACTCACATCGCTGCGTAAAATATCTACACTGGCGTTGAATTGATTAATTTGCCACTTTTTTGCTAAAACAGGTTTTTCTTCTTGCCAATACTCTTTTAACATCTCTGCTAGACTAGTGCTTTGCTTTTTTAAAGCATGCGTTGATTCTTTAGCAACGGCCATGATTTTGTTGGCAGGGATGTCACCAACAATTTTGCTTAGATCATCTTCAATATCCCAACGCATATGCTGCAAAACCTTTGTTATTTCAGTCGCCAGATGACTGTCTCCATCTATTTTTATCAGCATTTTCGCAGATTCATCTTTTGCCATTAGTCTGATTGCTAAGCTTGGTGAGATATGAATAATTGCATCAGCAACTGCATGATCTGGGGTAGCTAAGCTACCATCTTCTAAGATGATAAGTTTAGTGCTTATCGGCACAAGATTGAACTGTAGCACTTTGCCTGCAAAAGGCATAAGGTGTTTGCGTGACCAATTGTTTTGGTCGGTAATATGCTGCAAAAGTTGAGAGGCAATTGGTTTTAACATAACAGGAATGACTTTATAGCTTGTAGCCTTTATGCAAAGCGACAATGCCTGCGCTAAGGTTATAGTAGTCTACTTTACTGAGCCCTGCGTCTGACATCATTTGTTTTAAGGTGTCTTGATCTGGGTGCATTCGAATAGATTCTGCTAAATAACTATAACTGTCTGCATCATTAGCAATAACCTTACCCATAAATGGCAACAATTTAAATGAATAGGCATCGTAGACTTTATTTAAAGGCTCCCATATTTTGGAAAACTCCAATACTAATAGTCGTCCACCCACTTTCAGCACGCGCTGCATTTCCTGAAGAGCAATTTCTTTTCGTGTCATATTTCTGAGACCAAAGGCCACAATAACGCAGTCAAAGGTATTATCTGGAAAGGGCAAATATTCAGCATTACATTGGGTTACTGGCACATTAAGACCAGCATCAATCATATTATCTCTGCCCACAGATAACATGGAGGCATTGATGTCTGTTAGAACGACCCGCCCCTGAGGGCCTACTTTTTTGCTAAATAGTTTTGATAAGTCACCGCTGCCGCCAGCAATATCCAGTACACTGTCACCAGCTTTTATACCACTAATGGTTACGGTGAATTTTTTCCATAATCTATGCATGCCAGCTGACATGACATCATTCATAATGTCGTATTTTTTTGCTACTGAATGAAAGACTTCACCAACTTTTTTTTGTTTTTCATTTTCCTTTACTGATTGAAAACCAAAATGTGTCTCTTTGTCGCTCATGTTGTTCCTTTTAAGATGGCAGCCTTCTTTTATGTCCAGCAGCATCTAGTTTACCAATATATTCTAACCAGAGCGCTTCATAATTTTCTGCTAAATAGTATAAATAGTCCCACGAATAAAGTCCTGTGTCATGACCATCCGTAAATCGTAATCTGATAGCATAGTTACCGACAGGTTCAATAGCAGCGATATTTACATCTTCTTTGCCAACTTGTAGGATTTCTTGACCATGCCCATGCCCTTTTACCTCTGCAGATGGCGAGTAGACCCGTAAAAACTCGCAGGAAAGCATGCACTCTGTATTATTATCAAATTTTATTTCAAGTAGTTTGGATGCTTGATGGAGTTTAATGTCAACTGGTCTTGGTGTGTTTGTATTTAAGCCGCTCATAGTTTGATTGTAATGTTTCACCAAAGCTGAAATGATAGCAGAACATTGATGAGCTAGATGTTACTGATAACTATTTTACTAAATTAATAAGGATATAGACCGTTTGTCGTACAAAAGTCACCTTTTGTCAGAATTAGCATTATTTTTATGGTAAATGTATCTGATTTAGTTGAATTTTGTGCTCTTCATGATAGAGTAATGTCAGTAAAAAAGAGCCTATTTTAAGGAAACAATAATGGCAGATACTGATTTAGCAATTCAACTTGCTGGATATGCAGAGTGGAGGAAAGCGCTTGTTGATAGTATATGTGACTATCGTAGTTGGTTGAATGAACAAGAGCTTAACGATGCGCAAATAGATCAGCGTATTTCTAATTTACTCGAACGCTTACGTGAAGATAAGTTGAATGTGGCTTTTGTCGCAGAGTTTTCGCGCGGCAAATCAGAGCTGATTAATGCCATTTTCTTTGCCGGATATGGTCAGCGACTACTTCCATCAAGTGCTGGACGTACGACAATGTGTCCTACAGAGTTGCTCTATGACCCTTCAAAGCCAAG
This sequence comes from Methylotenera sp., assembly GCA_048058875.1. Classification (GTDB taxonomy): domain Bacteria; phylum Pseudomonadota; class Gammaproteobacteria; order Burkholderiales; family Methylophilaceae. Next base: position 82,375 of record JBLLNR010000008.1, read on the forward strand.
CTCCCTACAGTTGTTACCAATTGATACGCGTGCTTTAGATGCTACTACAACGGAATATAAGCGTTATCCAGAAGAATGGACGGTGGTCGAATTTGATGTTAAGTCAAACGAGAGTATGGCAAAGGCATTTGAGCAGGTTAGTCAAACTAAACGTGTCACACTAGAAGAAGCAGAAAAGTTTGGACTATTTGATCCTAATAGTAGTGATGACGCAATGAGCGTCAACAAAGATGGTTCAATCGACATTCCATGTTGGCGTTATGCCGTTATTAATTTCCCCCACCCTCTGCTTGAGCAAGGACTAGTGATTCTAGATACCCCAGGTTTGAATGCAATTGGTACGGAACCTGAGCTTACTTTGAATATGTTACCTAATGCGCATGCGGTCTTATTTATTTTGGCAGCTGATACAGGTGTAACTAAGTCGGAGATTGATGTATGGCGTCAATATATTAGTGGCACTCGTTGGAAACAAAAAGGGCGTATGGCTGTATTAAACAAGATTGATGGTTTGTGGGATGAGCTTAAATCTGAGGTTGAGGTAGAAAAAGAAATCGCTAAACAGGTGAGAACAACAGCGGAGTTGTTAAATCTGGATGAAGGACATATTTTCCCAACGTCTGCACAAAAAGGCTTGTTAGGTAAAATAAACAACAATCCAGCATTGATCGAACAAAGTCGACTGCTTGAGCTTGAAAAGGCACTGTCAGAAGAACTTATTCCTTCTAAAAAAGAAATTGTACATGACAACACCAAGAATGAGATTGAAGATCTGATTGGTAATTCCAATATGATTTTGGAGTCTCGTGTGTCAGGTGTGATTGATCAACTTGAAGAGCTTCGCGGACTTCGTGGTAAGAACGAAGATGTTGTTGAGCACATGATGAACAAAGTTAAACAAGATAAAGAAAACTTTGAAAAAGGCTTGCAACGCTTTCAGGCGCTAAGAAGCGTTTTTTCACAGCAAACGAATAAATTATTCACATTGCTTGGTATGGAAGCATTAAAATTAAAAGTTCATAACACGCGTGAGACAATGGTAAACGCTAAGTTCACTAAAACCATGCGTGATGCAATGGATGGTTTTTTTGAAGAGTTGAAAGGGCGCTTGGTTTCCTCTGATGAGCAAATTGATGAAATCAAGAAAATGATGGACGTCATGTATGACAAGTTCTCAAAAGAGCATGGTTTGCGTAAGACAGAGCCACCAGCATTCTCAACACTTCGTTATCAAAAAGAGTTGGCAAAGTTAGAGCGTGCTTATAAAGAGCAGTTTAATACTGCTTTTAATATGATTGCCAATGAAAAAATGACGCTTACCACGAAGTTTTTTGAAACGCTAGCCAGCCGTGTAGTGCATGTCTATGAAGTTGCGAACCGCGATGTTGAAAACTGGCTAAAAGCTGTTATATCACCGATGGAGTCACAAGTGCGTGAGCATCAATTACAGTTACGCCGTCGGTTAGAAAGTATTAAGCGTATTTATAAAGCTACTGATACACTTGAGGATCGTATTCTGGAGCTTGAAAACATCGAGAAAAGTATTCGCGCCCAAATGGACGATTTGCAAATTTTAAGACAACATATGAGTAATGCGCTGGAATTTGAAGGTGCGGATAAGGCTGAAGCAGCATAGCCAAGTCCAAATCAAAAACAAAAAGCCGCATACTGCGGCTTTTTTAATACTAACTAACATTACATTATACTGCGGTTAACATTAGCTTCTTAACATTTTGCATAGCTTTTTGCTCAATTTGACGAATGCGTTCAGCAGAAACGCCGAATTCGTTGGCCAAATCATGCAATGTGCTATTGTCTTTCTCATTCAACCAACGTGCTTCTATAATACGCCTACTTCTTTCATCAAGACTATTTAATGCGCTCATTAATGCAGTTGATTGGAGCTGCTCATTTTGCTCTGCTTCTAAATATGCAGAAGGTTCTAGTGTTTCAGCTTCTAAGTGCGCTATTGGATTGTAAGACTCTTCTCCATCGGCATCATGTTGAATATCAATAGACATTTCCTGACCGTTTAGACGATATTCCATTTCTGTCACATCTTCTGGCTTAACATTGAGCTCATGTGCAATATGATTGACTTCGTCTGGGCTCAGCGAGTTTTTGTCTTTCTTCATGCTACGTAAATTGAAAAAAAGTTTACGTTGCGCTTTTGTTGTGGCTGTTTTAACAAGGCGCCAGTTGCGTATCACATATTCATGTATTTCTGCTTTAATCCAATGGATAGCAAATGAAACTAAGCGCACACCACGTTCTGGATCAAAGCGTTTTACAGCTTTCATCAGGCCTATATTGCCTTCTTGAATTAAATCTAATTGAGGTAAACCATAACCAATATAGCCACGTGCGATTTTTGCGACAAGGCGCAAGTGCGAAACAATCAATTTTTGCGCCGCTTCTAAATCATTATGATTTTTCAGGCGCATCGCATAGTCATACTCTTCCTCAGCACTAAGCATAGGAAATGCTTTGATAGTACGCATGTATTGGTCATAGCTATCAATTGACGAAATCGATGGTAATGTTAAAGCGGTTATAATCGTTCTCCTTTTAAAATTACGATGCTATTTTAGCACTCTTGTCATGAGAGTGCTAGCACTGAAAAAAGTTGCAAAAAACCTTTAATTAATCGATTTAAAAAGGGACTTTGAGACAGCGAGATAGGCAGATAACAAGCCTATTATCATTGCAATTAAGCATGTCGTCAAAAAGACATTGAAATCAGGGAGATGTAAGCTAAACTGTGTTTGATATTCATTGGCAAGCGCACTAATTGACTGGTTAAACAACAATATAACACCACTTGATATCAGTAATGCGAAGACGCCACCAATTATTCCATATGCTGCGCCAGCATATAAAAATGGTCTGCGTATAAATCTTTTGGTCGCTCCTATTAGTTGGCTTAACTCAATTTCTTCCTGCTGCGTTAATATTTGCATCCGAATCGTGTTGCCAATCACGGCAAATACGGCAAAGCCAAGTAATATAACCAACACAAACATGGCTTTTTTTCCAATTGTTAATAAGTAGTTTAATCGTTTAAGCCAAGCGTTATCAATTTGTACTTCAGCAACACCATCAAGATTACGCAATTGCTCAGTAAGAGCTGATATGGACTGAGAATCAAGTGTTGATAATTGAATGAAAAAGGCATCCGGTAACGGATTGTCATCCAGACCAGCTAATATATTTTGATTACCCGTCGATTCTGCTAGTTGCACTAGTGCTTGCTCTTTTGGGATGAAGGTAAAGCTTTCAATTGTAGTGTGGCTTGCCAGAATATTGTGTATGCTGTCACGCAATGTGTTATCAATATTTGGTTCAAGAAATATATTAATATTAGACTCGCTTTTTAGGGTAGTTGTTACACCGCTGAAACTCTCTAATACAAGATAGACAATGACTGGTAATGCTAAACTAACTGCTATCGCAAGTGAAATAAATATAGTGCTAAGTAAATTACTCCGGAACCGGGAAAGCACTAGTCTTAATGCCTGACTTTGCTGTATCAGCCAAGCGCTCATGCTGGCACCTCTGGTTGAGTGAGTCTGCCATGATCTAAATGTAATATTTTGTGTTGTTTATGCGCGGCGCCCAAAGCATCATGTGTTGCAATGATGACTGTTGCCCCTACTTGTTGGAAAGCATTAAATAAGTCCAAGATATCATCTGCATAGTTTTTATCAAGGTTACCGGTTGGCTCATCCGCAATGAGAATAGCAGGTCTTGAGACGACGGCACGCGCTATGGCTAAGCGTTGTTGCTCACCTCCTGATAGTGTAATTGGCATCGCTTTTTCCTTGTTCAGCAAACCAACTTTATCTAGTGCAGCACGAATACGTTTGCCAGCATCCTCACCTGTTATACCATTAATTGATAATGGTAATGCTACATTGTGATAACAGTTACGGTCGTAAAGTAACTTGTGATCTTGAAAGACAAGTCCGAATTTACGTCGTATGTAAGGGAGAGCAGAGGCGCGGAGTTTGCTAACGTTTTGATTGTTTATTAGCACGGTGCCACTTGTTGGTCGCTCAATAGCAGCAATCATTTTTAATAGTGTACTTTTGCCTGCACCAGAGTGACCTGTGACATAGACCATTTCTCCCTGCTCAATCGTAAAGCTTGCATTACTAAGCGCTTCTTGGCTACCAGGGTAACGTTTTGTCACATTGTCTAAAACAATCATAGTGTGTCAGAAGTTCTTCTTTTAACAAAGTTAATACAATAGTTTAACTGTCAAACAGCGCATTGACAAAATCATTTGCTTTGAAAGGGCGTAAGTCATCAATGGCCTCTCCCACACCAATAAATCGGATGGGAATTGGACGCTCTTCAGCAATTGCTGCTATAACGCCACCTTTAGCACTGCCGTCCAATTTGCTTAAGATTAAACCAGTGACGGATAGAGCATCGTCAAACGCTTTTACCTGACTCACTGCATTCTGGCCAGTATTTGCATCTAGTACTAATATTACTTCATGCGGTGCGCCCGTAAGTGCTTTATTAATAACCCGTTTAACTTTTGCAATTTCATCCATCAAGTGCATCTGTGTCGGTAGTCGTCCTGCTGTATCAGCGATGACAATATCGATTTTTTTTGCGATAGCGGAGTTAACCGCATCAAAAATGACAGCAGCAGCATCAGCACCCTCTGATGTAACAACATGTACATTGTTACGCTCGCCCCAAACTTGCAACTGCTCTCTCGCAGCAGCTCTAAATGTATCGCCAGCTGCAATCAAGACTGATTTTCCTTGTGCTTGAAAAAGCTTGGCTAATTTACCAATAGAGGTCGTTTTACCCGCACCGTTGACACCTGCTAGCATGATGACAAAAGGTTGGTGATTGTTTGTCTCTAAAGCAACTTCTAGCGGGCTCAACATAGACAGGAGTTCAACTTTTAATGCTTCCTTAAGCGCAGATGTATCTTCTAAACGTTCTTTTTTAACGCGCACTTTAAGTGCATCAAGAAGCTTTTGGGTTGCAACCACGCCTATATCGGAAGTAAGTAGAATCGTCTCTAACTCTTCGTAGGTATCATCATCGATTTTACCGCCACTGAAGAGCCCACTTAATTGACCACCTAAATGCTGACGTGTTTTACTCAGTCCTCTTTTTAGGCGCTCAGCTAGACTTAACTTATCACCTTCAACAACGGATGGCTTGGCTAAAGTTTTTTGCTCCTCAATCTCAGTTGTTTGAGGCTCCTTTTTCGGCTTTTGTTCTTTTTCAGGCGATTTGTTTTTTTTGAAAAAATCAAACATAAATGCTATTTTCTAGTGTTTTGCTTATCTGTAAGCCGAATTAACAGGTTTAATAATCATGCGGATACTGCGATTATAGGTGATTTGTATCAAAATTAGTGTAAATTAGACGTATTGAAAGCGTTTAGCAGCCCATCTGGCAGTGAACTTGCCATTAGTGTTGTTGGTCAGACAACAGTATTTATATGTTTAGTCTTAGACTGAAAATGCTTAAATCCCCTTTAAGAAGCTTGGAGAAAAATAAATTGCTAATTAGAACATTATGTTTATTGTTATTGGCCTTGGTTAACACTGCCTTTGCTGAGGAACCAGTGCAAGAGTTTAAGTTGGACAATGGTCTGAAACTAATTGTCAAAGAGGACCATCGGTCTCCTGTGGTTGTATCACAGGTTTGGTACAGAGCAGGGAGTATGGATGAGGTGAATGGTAAAACAGGTGTGGCGCATGTGTTGGAACACATGATGTTTAAAGGCACAAAATCTATAGAGCCTGGACAGTTTTCGCGTTTAATCGCAGAGGTGGGTGGAAAAGAGAATGCATTTACAGGTGCAGATTACACATGCTATTTTCAGCAACTTGAGAAGTCACACTTGCCTCTATCGTTTAAGTTAGAAGCCGATCGAATGGCCAATTTAGTGATTACGGATGAAGAGTTCGCTAAAGAAATTAAAGTCGTGATGGAAGAGAGACGTTGGCGAACAGACGATAAACCACAATCCCGCGTGAATGAACAATTTCAATCAATGGCTTTTCGTGCACACCCTTATGGACGCTCAGTGATTGGCTTTATGAATGATTTAGAAAATATGACAGCTGATGATGCACGTGAGTGGTATCAACATTGGTATACACCCAATAACGCTACTGTTGTGGTTGTTGGTGATGTCCAAGCTGAGGAAGTGTTTGCTTTAGCGAAGAAGTACTTTGGCCCATTAAAAGCACGCAAATTGCCAAATCGCAAACCACAGCTTGAGCCAGAACAAATGGGGGAAAGACGAGCCGTTGTGAAAGCGCCCGGCAAACTTCCATTTATCATTATGGGATTTCATACGCCTACCTTGTCTAGTGAAGTAGAAGACACAGAAAACAATTGGGAGCCTTACGCATTGGATGTATTGGCTGGTGTATTAAGTGGAAATAAATCAGCAAGGCTAAATCAACGATTAGTACGTGAGACTGCTTTGGCGGTTAGTGTAGGGGCTGGTTACGATAGTGCAACCAGAGGACGATTGTCATTGTTTGAATTGGCAGGCACGCCTTCACAGGATAAAACGGTGAAAGAGCTCGAAGAAGCGTTATTAGCCGAAATTGAAAAAATTAAAAATGATGGCGTAACGCAAACTGAATTAGATCGCGTTAAGGCAGCTGTGATTGCAGCAGATGTCTACGAACGAGACTCAATGTTTTACCAAGGTATGCAGATAGGGCAGCTAGAAACAATGGGTTATGATTGGCGTCTATCAAAAACGTATCCAGAAAAACTGAAGGCTGTGACATCAGAACAGATTCAAGCTGTCGCAAAAAAATATTTAAACAGAGACAATATGACTGTTGCAACACTTGACCCACAACCAATAGATCCAAATGCTAAGCCAGCAGGACAGCCACATATTCATTGACGGTAATACAAGACACTATGTTTTGATGGTTAAACGAGTGGCTTAATCAGTACTTTTTTAACAGTGGGATGTGATTTTTAGGAATTTTTTTAGGGTTACAGAATGAAAACAATCCGTATTTTTATTTTATTAGTATCTAGTTTCATTATTTTAAACAGTCACGCTGCAGTAAAAATTGAGCATTGGCAGACGAGCGAGGGGAGCGACGTTTATTTTGTCGAAAATCATGACTTGCCGATTTTAGATATGAGTGTTGGATTTCCTGCAGGCGCTGCACGCAACAATAAATCAACAGCAGGATTGGCGGGCGTAACAAGACATATGATGAGTCTTGGAGCTGCCGGTATGAATGAAGAGGATATTACGAATGCTTTTGCTGATATAGGGGCTGAATTTGGAGGGTCTTTAGACGCGGATCAGGCCACATTCACACTTAGGACTTTAACGAGTGAAAAAGAAAAAGCAATATCTGTGTTTAATAAGGTTTTGCATAAACCTGACTTTCCAATTGCGGTGCTAGCTCGTGAAAAGACGCGTATCATTGCTGGCTTGCAAGAAGCTGCAACGCAACCAGAAAGCATTGCTAATAAGGCATTTATGCAAGCGCTATATGGCGCTCACCCTTACGGATTACCTGAAGAAGGTGAAGAAGACACGATTAACGCCATTACCCAGCAAGCGATGCGAGATTTTTATCAACAGTATTACAGCGCGAAAAGTGCAACTATTGTGCTGATTGGTGATATTACAAAGTCAGAAGCACAAACAATTGCAAATAAAGTAGCTTCTGGTTTACCACAAACGCCGGCTGTCAAAGATTTGCCAGCTGTTAATTTGCCAGCGGCGGCTAATGAACAAAAAATTCCACATCCAGCTAGTCAAGCGCATATACTTTTAGGTTACCCAGGGGTGAAACGAGGCGATGTAGATTACTTCCCACTTTATGTGGGTAACTATATTCTCGGTGGTGGCGGATTTGTTTCAAGACTAACAGAAGAGGTTCGTGAAAAACGTGGATTAGTTTATAGCGTATACAGCTATTTCATTCCGATGGCGCAGTTAGGGCCATTCCAAATTGGCTTGCAAACTAAAAAAGAGCAGGCGAGTGAAGCACTAAAGGTTGTAAATGAAACACTCAATAGTTTTATCAATAACGGTATTACGGATGAAGAGCTAAAAGCTGCTAAATCAAATATTACGGGTGGTTTTCCCATGCGTTTAGATAGTAATAAAGAAATAATGGGCTATGTTGCAATGATTGGCTTTTATAAGTTACCTCTTACCTATCTGGATGACTTTAATCAAGAAGTAAATAAAGTAACGGCTAAGCAAATCAAAGAGGCATTCAATCGTCGATTAAATTTAGCGCACTTTACTTCTGTGATTGTGGGTGCAAGCGACTAATAGTCATCTTTGCTACTGCTTTTCTTATGTCGTACGGCAAGTGCAGCAAGTGACACACTTGCTGCAGGCATAAAAACCCATAAGAGCTCTGAGTAAATAACCCTTAAGCCCCATTCGCTAAAAAACGCAGTTATGCTAACAGGTGAGACTTCTATTGGTCTGAAAGGTAAAAAATAACGATGTTGATTAAATGGCCATGCTATAGCCACACCTAGGCCGCCATTGGTCATTGCATCCAAAAAGGCATGTGAAGCACAACTGATAAAACAAAACAGAAATACTGTGACTCTCGATGAGCGCAAAATAGAAGTAAAGAATGAGCACAAGCCGGCCAGAGATGCAGCAAATAATAGGGAGTGCGTAAATCCTCGATGTCCCCAAGGTGATTCATAAGGAATGCCATATCGAAAGGTAACCACGTCAACATCCGGTAAAATCGATAACATTGCCGCTAATAAGCACACTCTGTAATTTACAGTCTTGCTCTTAAAGACTATATAAATCACTGTAGGAATTGCGATATGTGCAAACGCAGATGCCAATTTAATTCCAATTAGTAGTCGATATATAAAGATGATTCTTCATGCATATTTTGCTATTTTAATACCGATTTGTTAATGTGCCAGTTTTCTTCTTTAGGCAGTCAATCGTGAGTAAGAATCAAAACACAGTTAAGATTAATGCTGGGCTTTGGCGCAGTCGATTGTTGAAGTTTCCTGATGCCGATGGCTTGCGCCCAACACCAGAACGTGTGCGGCAAACTCTGTTTAATTGGCTTGGACAGGACTTAACAGGACAAGTCTGTTTGGATTTGTTTGCAGGTACTGGTGTTATGGGATTTGAGGCGTTGTCACGTAATGCTAAAGAGGTAACGATGGTAGAATATTCAAAACCAGTGGTAACTGCTTTACAACAGAACCAAGGCTTACTCAAGGCAGAGAACTGTAAAATTATCAATACTGATGCAATACACTTTTTGGCCTCTAATACTCAGCTTTTTGATCTAATTTTTTGTGATCCACCTTATCAGAAAAATTGGTTGGATAAATTGCTACCTATCATAGGCAATCATTTAAAAAAAGACGGCGTTTTGTATGCCGAAGCAGAGCATCTAATACAATCAAATGAATGTTGGGAGGTGATGAAATATGGCAAAGCGGGTAATGTATATTATCATTTGTTAAAATGCGTCAAATAGAGAGAAATCAACATGAGTAAAAATCGCATAGCAGTTTATCCTGGCACTTTTGATCCGATTACATTTGGACATGAGGATATTGTATGTAGAGCAGCAGGTCTATTTGATGAAGTTATTGTTGCGGTGGCAGGAAGTACTAATAAAAATACTTTGTTCAGTCTAGAAGAACGCGTATCTCTCGCAAAACAAACATTCAGTGCATCTAATATCAAAGTAGTTGGTTTTAGTGGTCTGCTAATGCAGTTTGTGCAAGAGCAAGGCGCGCAAATGGTGATACGTGGATTGCGAGCTGCCAGTGACTTTGAGTATGAGTTTCAATTGGCGGGCATGAATCGTAAGCTATACCCTAAATTAGAAACATTATTCATGACACCTTCAGAACAATATATGTTTGTTTCATCCAGTCTGGTGAGAGAAGTGGCTAATTTAGGAGGCACGGTCAATCAGTTTGTTTCAAAAAATGTAGAAGATGCAATTAAAAAGAAATTAGGACATGCATAAAATATGGCGTTAATGATTACTGATGAATGTATTAATTGCGATGTTTGTGAACCAGTTTGCCCGAATGATGCAATTTACCAAGGACAAGAAATATATGAGATAGACCCAAACCTTTGCACAGAGTGTGTTGGACATTACGATGAACCACAATGCGTTTCAGTATGTCCGATAGATTGCATCCCAATAAATCCAAACGTCATAGAAACAAAAGAAGAATTATTAGCGAAATTTAAAAAAATTATACAGAAATAGGAGAATATCAATGCGGATGTTACATACCATGTTGCGCGTGGGAGATTTGCAACGCTCTATCGATTTTTACACTAATTTACTTGGTATGAAATTGATTCGCCAACACGATTATCCTGACGGCGAATTTACGCTAGCTTTTGTTGGCTATGGTAATGAATATGACCATACCGTCTTAGAGTTGACTTATAACTATGGAACTAGCCAGTATGATATTGGAAATGCTTACGGCCATATTGCGATTGAGGTTGATGATGCCTATGCAGCTTGTGAAAAAGTAAAATCAAAAGGTGGAAAAGTCATTCGAGAAGCTGGACCAATGAAGCATGGCACGATTGTCATTGCATTTGTCGAAGATCCAGATGGATATAAAATAGAGTTTATTGAAAAAGGATCGATTAGCTACCCAAGAGAAGTCTAGCTGCCGTCAACATGGAAAATAAGCAATGCCTTATAGAAGCTACACAACTTGCGATAGATGGCGAGTGGGATGCATCACATAAAATTGTTCAAGAGTCTTCAGATCATTATGCCAACTGGATACACGCTGTTCTACATAAAATAGAAGGTGATGAATGGAATAGCAAGTATTGGTATAAGAGAACCAACGGCCTGCAGTACGATAATTATCAAGATTCTGAAGAAGAGTTGCGCATCATCAAAAAAGAATTAGAGAATTGAGTTTCTCCAAGAATAGGACGATTAAGATAAAATAAAAGCCTGCACAGGGAGGAACAGGCCTTTATTTTTGGCTTAGCAGTATTAGCTGCTAGATAAAGTAACGTATTTAAACTTACCAGCCACAAATACGAAATTTGCGTCCAGCTCTTTACTGTCTTTTGCTACAGCGTTTTTATACGTCCAAACTACACCAGCTTGAGAACCGTCAGCATCTTTAAGTGTAGAGATTGTATCTGGCAAGCCAAATGTAACCGCTACCTCTTTGTCGCTTGTGTGGTCAAGCATGGCATAAAACTGGTTAGCTGAAACAACTTCACCATTTTTGTTAGCTTTTTTATGGAAGCCATTAGCATTTGCGTCGAAATTGCCAAAGACAAGGACGCCAAACATTAAACTACCTAGTACTGCACTTTGAATGAACTTTTGATTCATTTTTAGTCTCCTCTTCTGTTGAAAGAATGCATACTATAACAAGGACATGTTGCAGTTTGATGACTTATATGTAACTGATTTGTAAAGAAATAAAAAAAGCGTCGTTTTTTAGCGACGCTTTTTCTATGGTGATGATTTACTCAAAAAAAGCTTTTGCTTTGTCAAGCCAACTCTTATTTCTTGGACTGTGTTTTCCTGCATCTGCTTGTGTGCTTGATTCAAACTCACGCAATAATTCTTTTTGCTTTTCGGTTAGTTTTACTGGTGTTTCAACCACTACATGTACCATTAAATCGCCATATTCACTTGAGCGTAGTGGTTTAATCCCTTTCCCACGTAACCTAAACACACCACCAGTTTGTGTTTCTGCGGGAACTTTCATTTTAGCGGAGCCACCGAGTGTTGGCACCTCGATTTCGCCACCTAGTGCAGCAGTAGAGAAACTGATAGGCATTTCACAATGTAAGTTGCCGCCATCTCTTTCAAAAATGTCATGCTTTTTAAGGTGCACAACCACATACAAATCGCCAGTTGGACCTCCATTAACACCAGCCTCACCTTCTCCTGATAATCGTATGCGATCACCTTCATCTACGCCTGCAGGGATTTTGACTGATAAAGTTTTATGTTGTTTTACACGGCCATCACCATGACAAGTTGTGCACTCATCCGCTTTTGCAATTGTTTTACCTGTACCATGACATTTAGGGCAGGTTTGTTGGACAGAGAAAAAGCCTTGTTGCATACGAACTTGACCATGACCACCACAGGTGCCACATGTAGAAGCAGATTTACCTGGTTTTGCACCACTGCCATTACACGTATCACATGTAGACATAACCGGTATGCGGATTTTGGTTTCTGTTCCTTTAGCCGCTTGCTCTAGCGATATTTCCATGTTATAGCGTAAGTCGGCGCCGCGATAGACATTTGAACGTTGTTGACTTCTCCCACCACCAAAGATATCACCAAAAATATCACCAAAGGCATCATTAAAACCGCCGCCACTAAATCCACCAAAACCGCCAGCACCGGCACCCATACTCGGGTCAACGCCAGCATGACCATATTGATCGTAAGCAGCACGTTTTTGACTGTCCGATAGTATTTCGTAAGCTTCTTTGGCTTCTTTGAACTGTTCTTCAGCTTTAGCGTTATCAGGATTACGGTCAGGGTGATATTTCATCGCTAACTTGCGATAAGATTTTTTTATTTCTTCTTCTGACGCATCTTTATTAACGCCTAATACTTCGTAATAATCTCTTTTATCTGCCATATATCATATCTATCATGAGTTGCGCTCTTATTAACCAGAAGGCCACTTGCGAGCGCGTTTTAATTTTACATGCTCAGTTGCAAGCGTCGATAGCATTAATTGTTAATGCTATCGACTAATACTGTGCAATAAGACGTATTTAGTCGTCTTTTTTAACTTCTTCAAATTCAGCATCTACCACTTCTGCATCAACTGTTTTTTCGTCACCAGCTTTTCCTGAGGCGCTCTCAGTGTTTGCTTCTGCTTCTGCAGCTGCATTCACTTTTTCACCAAGCTTTTGAGATGCTTCCATTAATGCATTTGTTTTTGCCTCGATTGCTGCCTTATCACCATCTTTCATGACGTCTTCTAAGTCTTTAATGGCATCCTCAATCTTGGATTTTTCATCAGCATCTAACTTATCGCCATACTCATTGAGTGATTTTTTCACACTATGAATCATAGCATCTGCACTGTTACGTGCATCAACTGTTTCACGTAATGCTTTATCTTCTTCAGCATGTGCCTCCGCGTCCTGCTCCATGCGTTGAATTTCTTCTTCGCTTAAACCAGAGTTAGCCTTAATAGTAATTTTGTTTTCTTTACCAGTCGCTTTATCTTTTGCAGACACATGCAAAATACCATTTGCATCAATATCAAAAGTCACTTCAATTTGTGGTTGGCCACGTGGTGCAGGCGGAATATCAGTCAAATTAAATTGACCTAAGCTCTTATTGCCAGATGCCATTTCACGCTCACCTTGTAACACTTGGATCGTTACCGCGTTCTGATTGTCTTCGGCGGTAGAGAATACTTGTGACGCCTTGGTTGGAATCGTTGTATTCTTTTTAATCAACTTAGTCATTACGCCGCCAAGTGTTTCAATACCCAAGGATAGTGGTGTTACGTCAAGTAACAATACGTCTTTCACATCACCTTGCAACACGCCACCTTGAATTGCAGCGCCTACTGATACTGCTTCATCTGGGTTAACGTCTTTACGTGGCTCTTTACCAAAAATCTCTTGCACTTTTGCTTGTACTTTTGGCATACGGCTTTGACCGCCAACCAAGATAACATCTGTAATGTCAGATGCAGAAACGCCTGCATCTTTCATTGCAGTTTGGCATGGTGCCATAGTGCGCTCAATCAAGTCTTCAACCATGCTCTCGAATTTGGAGCGTGTGATTTTAACCACCAAGTGTTTTGGCCCTGTTGAATCTGCTGTGATGTATGGCAAGTTCACTTCAGTTTGTGAACTTGAAGATAATTCAATTTTTGCTTTCTCTGCTGCTTCTTTCAGACGTTGTTTAGCTAGCAAATCATTACGTAAGTCTAGACCACTATTGTCTTTTTTGAATTCATCAGCAAGGAAATCGATAATGCGGTTATCGAAATCTTCACCACCTAAGAAAGTATCACCATTGGTTGAAAGCACCTCGAATTGATGTTCGCCATCAATGCTTGATATTTCAATAATTGAAATATCAAATGTACCACCACCCAAGTCGTATACTGCAATCTTACGATCACCTTCTTGCTTATCCAAACCAAAAGCTAATGCTGCAGCTGTTGGCTCGTTGATGATACGTTTCACTTCTAGACCAGCAATACGACCAGCATCTTTAGTTGCTTGACGTTGGCTGTCGTTAAAATAAGCTGGAACCGTAATAACCGCTTCTGTCACCTCTTCACCAAGATAATCTTCGGCAGTTTTTTTCATTTTACGTAATACTTCAGCTGAGACTTGTGGTGGTGCCATTTTTTCACCACGCACTTCAACCCATGCATCACCATTATTTGCTTTCACGATTTTGTATGGCATCAATTTGATGTCTTTTTGAACTGCATCTTCCTCAAAGCGTCTGCCGATTAAGCGTTTCACTGCGTATAATGTGTTTTCTGGGTTTGTCACTGCCTGACGTTTAGCTGGTGCACCAACGAGGATTTCACCATCTTCTTGGTAAGCAATGATGGATGGTGTGGTGCGTGTGCCTTCTGCATTTTCAATAACACGAGGTTTACCACCTTCCATTACAGAAACGCAAGAGTTTGTCGTACCTAAGTCAATACCAATTATTTTGCCCATGTTTTCTATTCCTTATATTTCTAAAATACTGTATTTATTGATTTAAACTATAAAGTTTTCATTAAGTTTTTGCTGCTTTAACCGTATGATTGGGACTGTTTTTCTCTTTTCAAGTCCTTGTTACAAATAGGGCTATTTTGATTTCGAAACCACAACTAAAGCAGGGCGTAACACTCTGTCATTTAGTGTATAGCCTTTTTGCAATACTGATACGATGGTGTTTGGCTCGGCATCAGATTCAATAGTGCTGATAGCTTGATGCATATTAGGGTTAAACTTTTCATCTACTGGATTTAATTCAGCAATGTTAAATTTTTCAAACACACTCAGTAGTTGTTTGGCTGTAAGTTCTACGCCATCCTTATAACTTTCCACCGTGGCACTTTCAACAGCTAACGCCGCGTCTAAACTATCTTTAACGGCTAGTAGTTCACCCGAAAATTTCTCTAAAGCAAACTTACGTGCTTTATCAATATCTTCAAAAGATCTACGTCGAATATTTTCACCTTCGGCTTTTACATATAAAACTTGTGCTTTAGCCTCTTCTAAGGCTTGTTCCAGTTCTGCAATTCTTTCCTCTGGCGCCTTTTCAGCTTCAGCTAATTGTTCTGTTTCTTGAGCCTTTTGGTTTTCTTCAGTTTGCATAGGGGTTTGTTCTTCTGTGTTTTGATTGTCTGCCATTTTTTCTATTCCATCATTAATAAATCTCCATGTTATATGGAGCTAATGGTGAGTATTTCGAGAGTGTTCCATTATTTTTTTAAGAAGCTGCTGATTTACTGATAAATGATGTTTGTTTGTTGTAAATCAAAAAGGCGACCTAGATAGCGTGGCATATTGATATTAGCGCTGATTTTTTGATGCTAAATCGAGGGGGTTAAAATGAAAATATGGCTTGATTTGTTTTCTACAGACTATGGATTGATGAGTATTATCGGTATTGTCATGATAGTCATTGCTATGTTGGGCTTTGCCTATTTTGTCGTCAAACATTTAAAGTGATGATGCTGACAGAGACATAATTTTTATAATACGACATTTATTTGTTTTAGTGCGTTCATTACGGATGAGGTGGATGGGTTTTGTTTTTTGCCACCTAAATTGATGACTTTCCCAGCTGACGATGCCGCAACGCCTGTTAACTTTGGGTCTGTATCGGTATAAATCGCGATAGTAGGGATGTTTAAGGCTGCGCTTAAATGCGAGAGCCCTGTATCAACGCCAACAGCAGCAATTGAATGATTGATAATAAATGCCAGTTGCGTGATGGTAAGTTTAGGCAATACAATGACATTATCCATTCTATTTGCAATATTGATTGCGCGTTTGTATTCGGTCTCGCTTGCCCACGGTAGAACTAAGTGGTAATCATTTGCTAAAAGCAACTTGGCTAGCGTAATCCATTGTGCTTGAGGCCACAATTTGCTGTCTTTGCTTGTACCATGTAATCCAATAATAAATTTCTTAGGTAAGTCAACATCGAGTTTGTTGATAATGCTTGCAATACCGTAATCAGGTGCGTTGTTTGGTTTTGGGTAGCCAAGTGCATATGCTGCTAACTCGCGATTACGCATGACGGCATGTTGATTACGGCTGACTTGAAAAGTTTTCTGGTAAAGATGGCTCGCTAATGGTTCTCGTGCAGACTGCTTATCGAAACCGTATCGCATTCCTTTTGCAAATTTGCTTAATACTGCGCTCTTGATTAAGCCTTGCGTATCGATAATTAGGTCATAGGGATGGTTGGAAACAGCTTGTTTGAAATGGCCAATCTCTGACCAGGTTGTTTTGCTGAAAAGGTGTTTACGCCAACGTCTCATCGCTACAGGGAAAATCTGTTTTACAGCTGGGTGCAGTCGAGGGATGTCTGCAAAGCTCTCTTCAACGACCCAATCTATTTCTGCATCTGGATGTTGCTGTAAAATGTCACTCACTATTGGTAAATTATGGATGACATCACCTAGCGAAGAGGTTTTAACAAGTAAAATACGTTTCATGCCGCTATTTTCGCATACAATTTCTAATTTCGAGATGGATTGAACAGCTATTGAAGTTTGCTTTTATCATATTTAAGTACTTCCCCTTTGGCGGCATGCAACGCGACATGTTGCGAACTGCCAATGAGCTAATAAAACGAGGCCATCAAGTCGAGGTATTTACGCTTAGCTGGCAAGGAGAGGCTCCCAGTCAGATGGGGGTGCACGTATTGCCTCAAAATGGTTGGTTTAATTATCAGCGATATAAAAAGTTTATCAAAGCTACGTTTAATATTATTCAGAACAATCATTTTGATTATATTTTTGGATATAACCGTATGGCTGGTTTGGATGCGCATTTTGCTGCTGACCCATGCTTTATAGAAAGAGCACATACGCAACGGGGTTTTTGGTATAGATTAGCGCCTAGAACAAAATGGTTTGCTGCATGCGAGAAAGCGATATTTTCCGCAGATTCATCCACACATGTATTAGCTGTTTCATTAACAGAGAAACCTCACTTCCAGCATTGGTATGGTTTGCCTGATGAGCGATTCCATTACATCCCACCATATCTTTCGCCAGAAAGATTTGCATTGCATGATAAAAAGAAAATGCGCGAGCATTTACGAGAAACATTTGGATTTGGCAAAAATGATTTTGTCTATTTACTCACTGGTTCTGGTTTTTCGATGAAGGGCCTGGACCGAGGAATTCTAGCATTGGCCGCTATGCCAAAAAAATTACGCGAAAATACACGTTTGGTTGCTGTGGGCCAAGATAATCCCAAACAATTTGCTGCAATGGCTGAAAAGCTAGCATTGCAAAATCATGTTGTGATTTCAAAAGGGCGTAACGACATTCCAATGCTGATGCAGGGGGCAGATGTTTGTGTCCATCCAGCATACCGTGAAAATACTGGTTTAGTTATTTTAGAGGGGATGGCGAGCGGTGCCCCTATGCTAGTGACAGAAAGTTGCGGCTATGCCATGCACGTTAAGCATGCAGATGCAGGTATCGTATCAGCTGAACCATTTAATCAAGAAGTATTTAATAATGAATGGTTGATGATGAGAAAAGCATTGGACTTAGCTAGTAAGTCAGAATCAAAATGGTCAAAAAATGGTTTGGCCTATACAAAAAAAATCATGCGGGACAATGATGGAAGTGCCGAGGCAAACATCTTAATTCAACTGGCAGAAATAAAAAACGCCAACAAGGCTGGACAATAGGCCTATGAGCTGTAGTAAAAAAACAATATTCTCAATGCCTGCACCAATGCGTAAAGCCATTGGTGCGGGTAAAAAAAGTGATAGCTTCGAGGTTGCAATGGCGATGAGTGGCCAAGTGTTTCGCGACGTGCCGGGGCGTAAAACCATGCGGGTAGAGTTGCTGGGTAAGTCGTATTTTATTAAGCAGCATTTTGGTGTGGGTTGGTTGGAGATTGTAAAGAGTTTGCTGTCACTGAAAAAACCGATTCTAGGTGCGATGACAGAAGTACACGCAATTGAAAAAATGCAAGCTTTAAACATCGCAACGACACCACTCGTCGCTTATGGTCAGCGTGGGTCTAATCCGGCAACATTAAAATCCTTTGTGATCACAGATGACTTAGGAGATATCACGTCTCTGGAGGATTTGTGCGCATCTTGGAAACAGAAGCCACCTAGTTTACGGTTTAAACGGCAACTGATTGTTCAAGCAGCAAAATTAGCCAAGACCCTACATGATAATGGCGTTAATCACCGCGATTTTTACCTATGTCATTTATGCTTAGACAATAGCAGTTTGCCTAACATAAAGCTGTTTTTGATTGATTTGCACCGGGTCATGATTCATACAACAGTGAGCGAAAAAGCAAATATGAAAGATATCGCAGCATTGTACTTTTCCAGCATGGATATTGGATTAACAGCTAGGGATTATGTGCGGTTTAAACATTATTATCGCCAACAGTCAGATAGTTTTTGGCGACAAGTTGTAGTAAGGGCTGAACGTTTATATAAGAAATTTAATAGTAAAAAATTTCAAAAAAAGTTAGCGCAAGAACGCACTAAATTGGATTGATGTAGTCCTAATAAGTTGATCAAGCGTTTGATTACTTGAGCATCATTAACAAGAGAGGAAATTGAAATGGTTAAAAATATAATAATTGGATCACTTATATCAGCGTTTGCCTTAGGCGGATGTGCCAATATGACAGAGACACAAAAGGGCACAGCTAAAGGTGCTGCGATTGGCGCTGGTGCTGGTGCAGTGGTTGGTGCAATTGCAGGTAAGGGTAAAGGTGCTGCTATTGGTGCTGTTGTCGGCGGTGCAGCAGGCGCTGTAGCGGGTAATGTTTGGTCTAAGAAAATGCAACAACAAAAAGAAGAAATGGAAGCAGCAACTCAGGGAACAGGTGTTGGTGTTACCCAAACAGAAGATAACCGTTTAAAACTTGATATTCCTAGTGATATTTCTTTTGCAGTAGGACGTGCGGATATTCAGCCTAACTTTAGAACAGTGCTGGACACTTTTGCTGATGGCTTAAAGCAAAATACTGCTACAACAGTAACGGTGATTGGTCATACTGACAGCACTGGTAGTGATGCGGTAAATGATCCTTTATCGCTAAATCGCGCTAATAGCGTACGCAACTATCTGTCTGGTCGAGGCGTAGCGGCCAGCAGGGTTTTTACAGAAGGACGTGGGTCGCATGAGCCAATAGCTGCGAATGATACACCCGCTAATAGAGCAAAAAATCGTCGCGTTGAAATCTTTGTTGCTGAGCCTGCTCCATTAGAACAAGCGGCACCGCAAAGTTAAAAGTAAATTTATTTAACCAATAGAAAGCCGACTAGATGTCGGCTTTTTGTTTAATGACTTTAAGTGTGATCGGCTAACTTTTCTCTGGACTTACGGCTTACCTTGTAACGGTGATAGTTCCAGTAGTATTGATTAGGCGCTTGCGCAATTTGTTTTTCAATTGCCTGATTGAGTAAAGTTGGCGTGGCAATAGAGTCTATCTTGGTTAAATGCAATGCATAGCCTTGACCATTATCCAAACGCTCACCAAAAGCCATAATGATGGCTGCGCCTGTTTTTTCAGCAAGTTTTCCTGCTAGTGTCATGGTGTAAGCTGGTTTGCCAAAAAAATCAGCCCATTCACCCTCACCTGAAGCGGGAATTTGGTCTGGTAGAATACCTACAGCTTCTCCCTTTTTTAGCGCTTTGAAGAGCTTTCTAACCCCATTTGCATTCGCTTCTGCTAGTGTGATATTTGGACGTTTACGCCCATTCACTAATGGCATCAGCCATTTCTTTTTAGGGGGGCGGTAGAGTACAGTGATCGGATGTTGGCGTGCATAATAAAGCGATGTAATTTCAAAGCATCCCATATGCGGCGTTAGAAAAATAATACCTTGCTGTGACTGGATGGCTGTTTCTATGATATCCCAGCCGTGTACTTGTTGCATCAAGTTGTCGATGCAATGATCGTCACTGTTCCATATATAAGGTGTTTCTAAAATGGCTTTGCCCATTGCAATAAAATTACGTTTTACAACTGGTTCAATTGTCCCAGTGAATAACTGGCTTTGTGCAATATTCTCAGCAGCTCTGCGCTTGGCTTTGCCTGCAACAAAAAACAGGACAATCCCAAGTGCCTTACCCAATGCGTGCAAGATAGGTAATGGTAATATAGACAATGGTTTGAAAATCAGATGAAGCATAGGCGTAACATTATAAACGTAAACGAGGTTGAACTTACGATTGGCTTTTTAATGACTGATATAATGCCAACATTCAATAGTATATGTGATGAATGAATTGTTTCAGTCTAAAGAGTATCAAACTATATTTTCACAGCACCATTTAGATGGTTTTGCATCATTATGGGCAAGGGAAATGGATTGGTTTGAACCACCTAATCACCGTAGAGGTGGGTGGAGTGGGGTTGGGCAATTAATGCTGACGTCAGATTTGAGAGATTTAAGTCTTTTTATTAAAAAGCAGCAAAATCATGGTAGACGTACTTTATGGCATCCATTCAATGGTGAGCCCACATTCAGGCGCGAGTTTAAGCGATTGGTATTTCTAGAGCAGCAACAGATAAAAGTACCTAAAGTGGTTTTTTACGCTGAAGAAAAAATAAAAAAGGATACATGTGCTGTTTTGGTAACAGAAGCGCTGGTTGGTTTTCAACCTCTGGATGTTATTACTAAGCGGTGGCACGAAGATCAGTCTATTACTCGCTCGCAAAAAATAAGCTTACTTCAATCTGTAGCTGAAACTGTACGCGGTTTCCATCAAGCTGGGTTGGTGCACAGGGCGCTTTATCCCAAACATATATTTGTTAAAAATGCAGACAAAGCCCCTGAAATTGCGCTAATTGATTTGGAAAAATCTCGTTTTAGCTTGTTTTTCCTATATCGAGCCTATTTTGATCTTTCAGCACTAAATCGTCATACCGAGTTTTGGACAAGAGGTCAACGGTTACGTTTTTTCTTAAGTTATATGCAGTCGAAACGACTTACCAAGACATTAAAGTTTTTATGTCAGCTGATTTTGCGTCGTTCAACAAGGCGATAGTTTTTATATGGCAGATAATCATCACGCAAATATAATGGAAAGTTTTGGTCTAAACTCATCTAGCATGTATGTTGGAGAGCATGCCTTGACTGATATTCAGATTGTACGATCCATTCCGTCAAGGCGTTGCGTGTTCTGTGCGATTTGGCAAGGGGAACCTGTCTTCGTCAAAATGTTTTACGGTAATCGCGCAAATGACTATGCTTTAAGGGATATGGCTGGAATTCGCGCTTTACAAGAAGCGAACATTATTACACCAATGATTCGCTATCATGGCGAGGTTAAAGAGCCGGATGTTTATGCTGTCATCTATGAAGCGATTATTGATGCAGATAATGCAGAAGCTAAATGGCAGCAGTTGAATGATACAGAACAGATTCGCTTGGCTATCAGGCTAGTTGAAACAATTGCAGCCCACCACAACGCGAAATTGATACAGACTGATATGTATCTAAAAAACTTTTTGGTGACTGATCATGTGATTTATACGATTGATGGAGATGGTATTAAGCGTTTTGACCTTTTATCCAAACATCAAGCTTTGTATAACTTATGTCGCTTGTTATCGAAATTTGATGTATTAATGCTTAATCAGCACATATCTACTTTACTGAAGGCGTATTCAGATGCAAGATTGTGGGATGCGCCTCCAAATACTACAGCAATCAATATACAAATTGCACATGCTAGAAGAAAAGCGTTGGCAGCCTATGCAAAGAAAGTATTCAGGCAGTGTTCTGATGTGAATGTGACAAGCGATGGCCAAGTTTTTGCGGCAGTGCGTAGTCAATATCCATCTCAGTCAATACCGTTAACGGCAAAACAACTCGATGATTATTTGACTATAGACAAGTTGATTAAAGATGGTAATACATGCACTGTAGCCCTTGCATCAGTTGGAAAACGCCAATTAGTAATTAAACGCTATAACATTAAAAATTTTTGGCATGGGCTAAGCCGTGCTTTTAGACAAACCCGTGCATCAATTTCTTGGGCTAATGCGCATCGCTTGGAATTGCTTGGTATTCTTACAGCAAGTCCAGTTGCGCTAATAGAAGAGCGATGGTTTGGTTTAAAGAGACGAGCTTATTTTTTGACAGAATATGTAGATGCGCCGGATGCATCAGCGTTTTTTAAACAGATGTCAGATAAAGCAATGCGAGCTAAAGCGGTAAAAGCATTAGTGGAGTTATTTTACAGGCTGTATTTACTCCAAATTTCACATGGTGACATGAAGGCAAGCAATATAAAGATACTAACGGGTGGCGAGCCATTATTGATTGATTTGGATAGTATGAAGCAACATACAAGCGCTCAATCTGCTATAAGAATGCATACCAAAGACATTAAACGCTTCATGCAAAATTGGAAAGATGAGCCTTCGCTGTATAATGCGTTTGTTAAAGTTTTTAAAGTTGTTTATGCCGATCATGCGCCTTTGCTGGCGGCACAAATATTCTAATAATCACAATAGAGTTAAATTAAATGATTGTATTAGGTTTGTCTGGAGCGCTGAGTCATGATGCATCTGCTGCTATTTTGGTCGATGGAAAAATTATAGCAGCAGCAGAAGAGGAGCGATTTATTCGGGATAAACATGCCAAAGGTAAATTTCCCTACGAGGCCGCAAAATTTTGTTTAAAGCAAGCTGGTGTTAATCCAGAAGATGTTGATATCGTTGCTTTTCCTTACGCTGAAATTCCACTCAGTACCAATGCTCGCTGGCACTATGCAAAACGACACTGGTATGCACCTGATCGTGCATTAGATGCTATTTTTAATGGTAACCGACGCTACCGACGTAATCGCGACAAATCATTGGCTTTAATGAAAGAACTCGGTTTAAATAATGCTAAATTTGTTCCTGTGGAGCATCACTTAGCCCATGCTTCCAGTGCATATCATTTGAGTGGGTTTAAAGAAAAAACAGCCATTGTTGGCATTGATGGCAAAGGTGAATATGCCACGACATTTTTTGGTTACGGTGAAAATGGCAAGATTCATAAAATAAAAGAATTCTACGACCCTGATTCATTGGGTGGACTATATGGGGCAATGACTGAGTATCTAGGCTTTGATATGCTGGATGGCGAATTCAAAGTAATGGGTATGGCACCATATGGCGATCCAACAAAGTTTGACTTATCTGATTTAGCCAAGTTTGAAAATGGTGAGTTGACTGTTAATACAAAGCTGGTGAATGTGGTTGGCTTACGACGATATAAAGAAAATGGTAAAGGCTACTACTTTACACCGGAGTTAATCAAACGGCTTGGGCCTAAGCGCCAAGGTGATGAGATTGATGACCCCTATATCCACTATGCGGCTTCCATTCAAGCATTACTTGAAAAGCTTGCGTTGGAAATGATCGAATATTACTTGGGCGATATTATTCGTGAAACAGGCAAAATTGCCATGGCAGGTGGCGTTGCACTCAATGTAAAGCTCAATCAGCGTATCATCAGCCTACCATATGTGAAAGAGTTATTCGTTCAGCCTGCCTCTGGCGATAATGGCACATCTTTAGGTGCTGCAACCTATGCCGGGCATTCGGCAGGCGAAACCATTCACAAAATGGAACATGCTTATTTAGGACCATCTTTTACTAACGCAGAATGTATTGCAGCGTGTGAGGCACATCCGCAGAAACCAAATTTTACGCTAGTAGAAAATGGGCCGCAGAAGGCAGCAGAGCTGCTAGCACAAGGCAATCCTTTGGCATGGTTTCAAGGGCGTATGGAGTTTGGCCCACGTGCATTAGGTTGCCGTAGTATTTTGGGTGATCCAAGTTTCCCAGGTGTTGCTGACCGCATAAATGCGCAAATCAAATACCGCGAGCGTTGGCGTCCATTTTGTCCCAGTATGCTAGATAGTGTTGCCGAAGATTTGTTGCAGACAAATCATCCTGCACCTTATATGACCTTTACCTTTGATGTTAATCCTGCTTGGAATGATCGTATTCCTGAGGTTGTGCATGAGGATGGAACTGCACGTGCTCAAGTAGTCACACGTGAAACGAACCCGCGTTATTATGCCTTAATTGAGCATCTCGAAAAATTGCGTGGTAATGCAGTTGTCCTTAATACTTCACTCAACCGACGCGGCGAGCCGATGATTTGTAGCCCAACCGATGCTTTAAATATGTTTTATGGTTGTGATTTAGAGTATTTGATGATGGAAGATGTATTAGTGACCAAGAAATAACCTGTCTATACCTCCATCGTTTGTTGATTGCGCAGTCATTAATGCTATCTAAGTGTTGATGGCGTTTGACGGTGTTCACCACTTTAAGCGATAATTGCCTGATAATTAAATTAAACTGCCACATGTGCGTGGCATCATTAAGTGAATTGAGTCTAGTATGAAACAATCCCATATCGAAGTTACTGAACGTATTATTGAGGTTAGTCGTCCAACGCGAACAGCCTATTTACAACGATTAGATGAAATAGCCAATCGTGATAGAGGCGCAGATCGGCTTGGTTGTGCAAACGTGGCGCATGCTTTCGCAGCAATGCCACCGAGCGATAAATTCAAAGTTGTGGCAGAGAAAGCACCTAATATTGGTATTGTCACCGCCTATAATGACATGTTATCCGCACATCAGCCATATGGAACATATCCAAGCATTATTAAAGATGAAGCTGCTAAATGGGGTGCTACCGCTCAAGTTGCAGGAGGTGTGCCCGCCATGTGTGATGGTATCACGCAAGGCGAGCCAGGCATGGAGTTGTCATTATTTAGCCGCGATACCATTGCAATGAGCACCGCTATTGCTTTATCAC
>JBLLNR010000009.1:0-50101 GCA_048058875.1 Methylotenera sp.
CCAAGTGCCTTGCAAACACGATAGTAGCCTTCAATCTTCTCATTCACACCACCAATTGGCATCACTTCACCAAACTGATTGAGTGCGCCAGTAATCGCTATGCCTTGCTGGATTGGTAATCCTGCCAGTGCCGATAACAAAGCAAATAATTCTGCACAAGAGGCTGAGTCACCTTCCACACCATTATATTCTTGCTCAAAAACGAGTGAGGCATTTAAGCTCAGTGGCGCTAAATGCGAAAAGCTAGCACTCAACCAGTTTTGCAGTATAAAAATACCTTTATCGTGATTTGGTCCACTCATATTGACTTCGCGGTCTATATTAATTAAGCCCTTTTGACCAGGGTAGCACCTTGCCGTAATGCGTATTGGCGAACCAAAACTCGCATCACCGAGCTCAATATGTGTTAGCCCATTCACCTGACCCACAACGGCACCATCAACTTGTATCAGTAACTCATTATCTGTGATGGAGTCTCTGATTTGTGTTTCAAAAAATTGATGTCTGTGGTTTCTGGCATTAATGGCAGCTTTCACATGTACTTGCGACACAACTTGACTTTCTCCAGCATAGAAAACGCTTTCAAGCATTAATCGTTCTAGATAGGCAAAGTTGGTACTGATGCGTGTTTGGTCTTCTTCCAAACGTTGCAAAGCACTAATTAAAACCGCAACTGCTTCCACACTAAAATGTTGGCATTGATGCTGTTCACATTTTTGCGCAATAAAACCAGCAACTGCTGCATAACTTTCATTGTTTGCATTAATACTGTCTGCAAACTCTACTTTCACGGGAAAGTAATCGAAGAAGTCAGGATTTTCTTCTAGCAGGTTATAGAAGTCCTCACGCATAGCAACCAAGACGAGTTTGACTTTAATTGACATTAGAGTGTTCGCCAATACATAAGCTGCACCATGCCCACTGCCCGGAGAATCTTCAAACTGCAAAGTGCCATTTCGCAGAAATCGGTAGAGTTTTTCTAATATTTGATTACCATTCTGCTCATCACTGAGTAAGTCTCTGAGCTGAATAAGTAGCATACCGTCATTGGCTTTATGTAGATTACCAGCACGCAATCTTAGAAACTCTGGCACTTGCTCTGAACCACTCTCCAAACTACCAAACAATGATTGATAACTTGGGTCACTATCATAAATAACAGGTTGTAACAGTGACTCGGTCATTGTCGCCCTGTTATCAACAAGTAAATTGATCCGAAAGCGAGTTAAAAAGCCATCATTCACAATACTGTCTATCACAGTTTCCAGCTCACTTGTAGCTGGCGCTTGCCAAGCTTTAAAGAAAGACAAAATATCATTTTCAACCAGCGATAAATATTGATTCAAGTCTTTACTCTCAGCACAAATATCTCTGATGGGCTGCATTGCATTTTTCAACCATGTACTGGAGTCGACAGCTGGTGTCTGCTGTTCCTTTGTTGCAACCAAGCTAGGCAGCTCAGCTACCAGCAAACGAGCAAAATCATCCATTGCTGTCACTAACTTAGCGCCTGCGCCAACAGGAAGCTTAATCAAAACTGGTTGATTGGCTTGCTCGAAGTTATAAACAGCGACTAAATCACTTAATTCAAAGCCATCTTTTTTTGCCACCTGTTTCATGGCACTTTGCATCAGCGAGGTACGACCACTGCCATGTTGCCCTAAAACAAGAACGTTGAAGCCTGCTTGACGCATATTAAGACCGAACATCGCAGCTTTCTTGGCCTCAGATTGTGCAATCCATGCATGCAAGCCAGGCTCGAATGTTTTTTCGTTACTAACTAACTCTTTAGTAGACCTAAATTCAAGCTGATTAAGTGTAATCTGCGTACTCAACTCATGAGGATTTAATTTTTGCATAGCACCAATTTCTATTTTTAATCTGACTGTTTCCAACGTGCTTGCGCCTCATCATCACTTGATTTTGCTTCCACCCAACGTTCGCCATGACTTGTATTCTCTTTTTTCCAAAATGGTGCTTTGGTTTTTAAATAATCCATGATGAATTCGCAAGCAGAAAATGCCTCTGCTCTGTGTGAACTTGTAACAGCTACTAACACAATTTGATCACTGGGTTTTAAAGTCCCAACACGATGAATAATAAGACTTTGAATAATATCCCAACGGGATTTTGCTTGATGCTCAATGGCACATAATGATTTTTCTGTCATACCTGGGTAGTGTTCAAGTGTGAGTGTTTTAACAGTGTCACCATCATTCAAGTCCCTGACCATGCCTATAAAGGTTACGATTGCGCCAATATCTGCTTTTGGAGACTTTAATGAAGCAAGTTCGGCTGCCACATCAAAATCTTCAGTTTGTACACGTACCGTCAATTTTAACCGCCCGTGACTGGTGGAAAAAAAGCCACCTCATCCCCATCATTGATTGTCGCTGCATTATCTACCAATTCGTGATTAATGGCTGCGCGGATTGTTTGCTGTGTACCAAACAAATCTGACCAAACATCACCACGCTGCGCTAAATAATCTTTTAAATCAATAATTGTTTTTACACCATCTGGCAACAAGACATCCTCTGTAGAGTAATTAACAGATTCTTTAATCCTTGCAAAGTATAATATTTTTATATTCATATAGTTAAAAATTAAATTTAAAGTTATTTATCATCTAAATCATCATCAATTGCATCAAGTAAATCAACAGGATCATGACTTAACTCAACCCGTTCAATTCTGGCAAATGTGCGTGATATTTTCTCACTGGATTTATGCACCAGTTGCGCATCATCATGTGCCTGTCGGATATGATCTGCAAGTTTCTTCATTCGGCTATCAAAGCGTTTGAAATCTGTGCTGAGCTTACCAAGTTCATCTTTGATAATGTGCACTTGCTTACGCATTTCTACATCTTTAAGCACCGCTCTGGCCGTATTGAGTACAGCCATTAAAGTTGTCGGGGATACTACCCATACACGTTTTTGCATCGCATAATCAATGACATCAGGATGGTATGCATGAATTTCAGCAAATACGGCTTCAGCAGGAATAAACATCACCGCGCCGTCGGAAGTCACATTAGGAATGATATATTTTTTAGCAATATCATCAACATGCTTCCGAACATCAGCTTTAAATTGCTTGCTAGCAGCAACCTGTTCGGTTTTGCCTAAAGCATTATCAAACATGCGGTGATAATTTTCTAATGGAAATTTACTATCGACTGCTACTGTTCCTGTTGGCTCTGGCAGGAATAATGCGCAATCTACGCGTGTACCATTTTCAAAATCATATTGCATCTTAAAGCTTTGCTCTGGCAGCACATTTCTAACTAAGCCTTCTAACTGCACTTCACCAAATGCACCACGACTTTTCTTGTCCCCAAGGAGTTCTTGTAAACTGACCATATTGGTACTTAGACCATCAATTTTCTTCTGTGCTTCATCAATAGTCGCTAAACGCTGCATCACGTTGACAAATGTTTCGTTCGTTTTTTTAAAGCCCTCTTCTAGACGCTCAGACACTTTGCCACCGATTTCTTGTAACCGAGCATCTACAATCTTGCTTAAGCTTTCAATAGTTTGAGTCAATGTCGTTGTTGATTTAAGCATCGTGTCAGTAATTAAGCCTTGCTGCGACTTGCCTTGTTCAGCAAGGGTGGTATGCAGCTTTTCAAGCACTGTTTCGCGTGTTTGTGCTAAATGTGTGCTTTGATCAAGTTTAAGTGCTTGCATCGCTTCACGTGTAGCAGTAAGCTCATGTGCAACACTGGCTTTCAAACGATCACTAATTTCCTGAGAGTTGGTATTTAAGCGATCTCCCAGCTTGTTAAGCCCGTCATTCAAATCGACTAACATTGCTCTATGTTTATCTTCTAATTCTTTTAAAAGTGATGTATTTTTTGCGTGTGTATAAACAAACCAAATCAGCCAGCTCACTAATATAATAAGTAAGCCGATTAAGCCTAGTAAAATCTCTATCGTTGTCATAAATGCATTATAACCGACTTAAACCAAACTATTGCTTCACCTAATAGTTTCAAAAAGTATTTAAAAGACACTATACAATTGTGCCATTAGGTATCATTTAATCAACCATGTTTAGGAACTTAACTTACTTTGTATACAAGAAACTTCACTGCAATATTATTTAGCTGGTTATTCACCTGTGTTCTAATCGTCATCGGCAATGTCAATGCTGAGCAAACTTTCAGCGTCACACAAAACATCACCTACAATAACGCAAAGCAAACACTAGACATCTTTGTTCCAAAAACTCAGCCTAAGAAGACTGCTCTGATGTTTATTCATGGTGGCGGATTTAATCAAGGTGACAAAGCAGATATGTACGAGCATGCAAAACAATATGCCAAGCTTGGCTTTATCACTTCTAGCATCAACTATAGGCTCTCTCTGAGTGATCCCTATCCCATCGCTATTAATGATGTCACAGATGCATTGAATTGGTTAAAAAGCCAAGCAGACTTATATCAATATAACGCGAATAAAATCATTCTAGTTGGCTACTCTGTTGGCGGTACACTTGCGCTTAATGTAGGACTTAAGCCAGAAAATGATCTTGCGGCAATTATTGATGTTGCCGGCATTACCGATATTAATAGATTAATTCACAATGGTGATATTCCACAATTAAAAGAGCAGATGCGAGTTTATTTAGATGGCAAAGATCCCATCATTGCCTCACCAATATCACAAATTAGCCCTGAAGCCCCACCTACGCTTGTTTTACACGGGAAAAATGACGGTCTAATCCCAATTTGGCAGTCAATTACGTTTGTAGAAGCAATGAAAAAACAAGGTGCGCCTGTAGCTTTCACTGTCATCTATAACGCCGGCCATGAGATAATGCTCACGGATAACTACTATTATCCAAAGTTATTGCACAGTATGACCGATTTTATCCTACAGATAGAAACCTCTAATCATTAACCACAATCGTTTTATATGATTCAGGCACTGGTGGATAATTTAACTCTAAATTGGAAAGTGTTTCCAATAATATTCTGGAAATTAACAAGTTACGATTGGTTTTTGAGTCTGCAGGAATAATATACCAAGGCGCATCTTTAGTTGAGGTAGCCTGCATTGCATCCTCATAGGCTTTCATATACTTTGGCCATAAATCACGCTCAACCAGATCGTTAGAATTAAACTTCCATGTTTTATGTGGCTCATTTAAACGTTCATACATACGTTCTTTTTGCTCATCTTTGGAAATATGCAGGTAGCATTTAATTATTGTAGTACCTGTTTCTGTTAACATCCGCTCAAAATCCTTGATATGCTCAAAGCGGCGTTTACATTCTTTATCGTCAATCCAATCATGAACCTTTACGATTAGCACGTCTTCGTAGTGGCTCCGATTAAAAATAGTAATCTCACCTTTTTTAGGCACTTTGCTATGTACGCGCCATAAATAATCATGTGCCAGTTCTTCCTCTGTCGGGCCTTTAAAGCTGGCTAACCGTATGCCTAAAGGATCACACTCACTAAAGACATGCTTGACAGTGCCATCTTTTCCACTCGCATCCATACCTTGCAGCACCAACAATACTTTATGTTTTTTCTGAGCATATAAAATATCCTGCAAAGCATTAATTTCAGTGCTTAAACGCGCTAATTCAGCTTGGTCTTCCGCCTTACTTTCGCCACGCTCAGAACGGTCATCTGGCTTAATGTCATCTAATGAAAGCTTACTGTCAGGCTTAACTAAATATCGATCAAATTTTTCCATTATTATCCTCTATATTCCTGTGATGCATAGAAACAAAGACATCAACTATTATCAGTGACTATTCGGCAATAACCTCATGATATAGCTGAACCATTTGTTTTATTTTTGATTCCCATAAAAAGTGCTGAACAATATGAGCTCTTGCTTTAGCACCCATCAATCCTCTACTTTTCGTGTCATCAGCTAGCATCTGGATATGATTTTTAAATGCTTCGACCATATACTCGCGCGATGTTGGCTTAATTAAATATCCAGTTCCCTCAGCAATATAATCAGCAGGCCCTCCCCAGTCTGTCGCTATCGCAGGAACACCTCTAGCCATCGCCTCTAAAATTACTGCGCCCCCACACTCTCTAACGCTTGGTAACACGAAAATATCAGCTTTGTCATATACTTGATGGATGGTTGCATGTTCGACCCAGCCATGGAATGTAACATTTTCTAGGTCGACCGCTTGTTCCATTAATTTCGTCATGTCTGGACCATCACCAACAATGTCCAAATGAATAGAGTTATCTAAATCAGCAAAAACGTCAAATAATATGTCAACAGCCTTCCAGTCGACTAGCCGTCCAACGTATAAAACGCGAGTTTTAATCTGTGGATTTTCATCAACTGATTTTTCTACAGGAAGCTCAATCACTTGATCTGCAGCATTCTCTACAATTTGTATTACTTGCCCAAAATGTAGGAACGGCAAAGCGGCTTTTGTTCTCGGATTAGCGACAATCAAGCGCGATGCCAACAACTTACCAGGAATGAGAATGTTAAAAATATGACTTAAAAACCTGACGATAGCTTGAATAACACTCTCAACTACACCTGACATATATTTAAATGACTTAGGGAAATTAATGCCACCATTCATTGGACCAATAATCACAGGCACACCTAACCCAAACATCATGGAGGTTTGTTTGGGAGAAACTGGCGCAGGTTCATGGATAATATCAATGTTTTTTTCTTTTACTATCCTTCTAGCATAAACCCATTGATACACTTGGGTAACGAATTGACTGAGAATACTAGTCGTTAACAGTGCGATACGATCCGGGAGAAAGGTGCCCAGTTTGTGCATCAATATATGTAGCTTTGTATCGGGTATAAAGTAGATGTTACGCATACCTTCAAAATTATCTCGTACTCTAGCATGTGTGAGTAAATAAACCTCATGCTGTTGCTTTTGTAAATAATGGAAGTACTTGAATGGAAGCATTGCCTCCCCACCAAACTGATTAGAAGCGTGTTCACATACAATTAAAATTTTTAATCTTTTCATTTAATTTTATTTTTCTCACTCATCATCAATTCTGTTGATGAGCTTTGATTGTGAGCTAAATTAGCTCCCGACTTCTTAATTCGCTTTTTAAATATGCATAATATATAGGTGCTGCAACTACACCAGCTACGCCAAAAACGGCTTCCATAATAACCATCGCAATGAGTAATTCCCATGCATTGGCCCGAATCTGCCCCCCAACAATACGTGCATTTAAGAAATACTCAAGTTTATGGATAACCACAAGAAATACTAAGGAACCAATAGCAACAGCAAGTGATTGACTCATGCTAACAACAACAATAACTGTATTTGAAATCAAATTGCCAACAACGGGTAGTAAGCCCACGATGAAAGTAATGGCAATCATTGTTTTAACAAAAGGTAGCTCTATTCCCAGCAAAGGCAATATAATCAATAAGTAAAAACTTGTAAATATCGTATTGATAACTGATATTCTCACTTGAGCAAATACTATATTTCGAAAAGCCTCACCGAACAAAATAACACGCTTTAACATTGCTCTGGCAAATGGTTTATATAGTTCTTCTGTCAGTGCATCTCGAAGTGCCAGCATAGCACCCACGACCATTCCAATAACAATGTGTGCTGCATAACGGCCAGCCTCTTTACCTAAAAATTGTAAGCTTGAAGCGTTATCTCTTAACCATTGGGTCACAACTTGCTGCAATACAACAGCATCAGCTGGAATCCGCTCATCAATCCAGCCTGGTAGTATTTGTCGTGAGTCCTCAATAATCTGCGCCATTCTTGCAATTAGACTGGTTAAGCTACCAGAATCCGATCTAAAGAAAGCCGCCAACCCTAAACCCAGCAATGTCAGCGCCCCAATAATAATTACCGCTAGTAAACTAACTGCGATTACTTTTGAGATATAACTGGAAAAACGCTGCCCGATATATGGTGCAATAACATGCACAAGTTCAAAAACCAGCATACCAGCTAATAAACCTGCTAATAGGTTATATCTCAAGATAAAAATCATAGCGATTGCCATGATGACCCATGCTGCAATATCCAATTGTGTAATTGTTCTAGGCTTTATATTCACTTTGAAACCTGTTTTTAAATACTTTTACTTCTGTTGTTGGCAACTGAATTGATAAGTGAACCTTATCCGTAAATGTCTTGTTAATTATGTATCCATCTAATTGAGCTAACATTCTCACTAGTGCTTCAAGTTGATTGTATTCAATTGTAAGGTTAAGTTTTTGCATTTCCACATACCGCCTTTGTGTTGCTGCATCTAGTGCTAGCTTCGCCGTACCACCATAAGCGCGAGCTAACCCCCCTTTTCCAAGATTAACTCCGCCATAATAACGGATAACACCAACACAAGCATTAATTAAATCTCTTCCTTCCAATAGTTGTAAGATAGGCTTACCAGCAGTTCCCGATGGTTCACCTGCATCTGAAAACCGTAATATAATACCTGCTGAGGTTTTAAGGCGAAATGCATAAGCAAGATGACTTGCATTCAAATGTTGTGAAGCTATCGCACTTAAAAATGCACCAACTTCTTTCTCGGTTTGGCAGCAACTAGCCCATGCTAAAAACTTTGATTTATTTACTGTTTGCTCAGCTGCTCCAGCCTGATCGATAATATTCATTCCGTACTATTAAAAGCTGTCCTGCTTAAGATAAGCCAGATATAACACCCATGCTGTCTACCGTAATGTGTTCACTAGCAGGTTTTTTAGGCAAACCAGGCATTGTCATGATGTCGCCACAAATAGCAACCACGAAGCCTGCACCGCGAGATAATCGTAGCTCTCTAACTTTTAGGATATGGTTAGTGGGTGCGTTGCGCAAACTGGGGTCTGATGAAAAAGAGTACTGGGTTTTAGCAATACAAATCGGAAAATGATTATAGTCTCGACTTAACTCTTTGATTTGCAATGCGGCTTCATCGCTAAACGAAACTTCTTTTGCTCCATATATTTTCTTTGCAATGGTTTCCAGCTTAGTTTGCAAGCTATCATCTGTCTGATACAAAAATTTGAAGCCAGAGCTTTGATGATCAATCACTTTCACCACTTCTTCAGCTAATGCTGTAGCACCTGAAGCACCCTCAGCCCAGTGTTTACAGACAACAACTTCACACCCCATAGGTTTGATTGCCTGCTTTAGTAAGTTGATTTCCTTTTCCGTATCATAGGTAAAATGGTTTATTGCAACTATTACCCGCATCCCGAATAGATGTTGCAAATTGTTAATATGCCTCTGTAAGTTGCTGATTCCTTGAGTTAAAAAATTCAGTCCCTCGATATTAATCTCTTCAAGCTCTGCACCTCCGTGGTATTTTAAAGCGCGGATAGTAGCAACCAAAACAACAACATCTGGTTTTATATTTGTTTGCCGGCATTTAATGTCAAAAAACTTCTCAGCTCCTAAGTCAGCGCCAAAGCCAGCTTCTGTAACAACATAATCAGCTAACTTTAGTGCTGTTTTAGTCGCAGTAACAGAGTTACAACCATGTGCAATATTTGCAAATGGACCACCATGAATCATGGCCGGACTGGATTCAATTGTTTGAACTAAGTTAGGTTGAAAAGCATCTTTGAGTATAGCTGCTAGCGCTCCTTCCGCCTTTAAGTCGCTAGCTAGTATGGGATAACCATTAATATTCTTCGCTACTTGAATATTACCAATCCGTTGCTTTAAATCCGTGAGACTTTCAGCTAAACAAAAGACCGCCATTATTTCACTAGCAACCGTTATGTCGAAACCCGTATCGGTTTCGTGTCTTAGTTGAGACAAGTGAGCTTTTCGTAATGCTCGATCATTCATATCCATACACCTGCGCCACGTGATGGTTTTGAGATCAATATTTAACGAGTTTCCGTGATGAATATGATTGTCTATTAATGCTGCAAGCAGGTTGTTTGCAGCGGCAATAGCATGAAAGTCACCTGTAAAATGGAGGTTTATATTTTCCATAGGAACAACTTGCGAATATCCACCGCCTGTTGCGCCACCTTTCATACCAAACACAGGGCCCAATGATGGCTCACGAATACAGACCATGGCATGCTTCCCTATTTTATTCAGTGCATCCGTCAATCCAACTGTAGTCGTGGTTTTTCCTTCCCCTGCCGGTGTGGGGCTAATTGCGGTCACTAAGATAAGCTTTCCATCAGGTTTTTCTTGCAATTTATTAATTGCAGCATAGCTTATCTTTGCGACATGATGGCCATAAGGAATAAGGTCGTTTTCTGTAAGGTTAATTGCGCTAGCAATATCTTGAATAGGTTTTAGATGAGCCGCTTGTGCTATTTCAATATCGCTTAACATCTTTTTAACCTTTTTATTGATTACATAAAATAATACTACGATGAACTTGTGCTATTAAGCAACCCATACTCGTATATTACTGTAAAAACTAAGATGACTCGTATTGATAGCGATTGCGCCAACTTTCCTGACCAACATAGCGCGCTCGATCTGCGCGTGACGCAAATGAATCAAATGAATCTTTATTAATTAGCGTTGCAGTTCCTTTGGCAATAAGACCAAGAATTCCTTCTCAGTGTTTACTACACAATCTTAGCTGTGTTTGAACATATAAAAGCAGGCAACATAAGAATGCAGAGTAACCGGCATCGACACTAGGAGACCATGCGCAGTAAAATCTGATACTTTTACTGATTGTTAGAATAATTTAATACAGTAAATATATTAACGACTGATAACTATGGAATATCGAGGAAATAAAAAAATAGAATGAATAGCGCATGAGCGATAATAATTGCAAATAAAGCATAAACAGTAACTTATTATCACCTCTGAACAGAGTCCAGCTCATTTAGATTTAATCGCTTCTGCAGCGCTAACATTTATTTTTTGCCTAATATGGTGCCTAAAATACCCCTCACTATACTGCGCCCTAATGAAGTGCCCGCTGCTCTTGCAAGTGATTTGGCTGCGCTTTCTATAACTGAATCTTTTGGTCGGCCCCTTGCTTTAGTTGTTTTTTTGCCAAGTACGCCTCCCCAATCAAAACTTTCTTCTTCAGCTTTTTGTTGCTTTTCTGCTTCCTCTGCTGCTAGTGCTAGTTGGTCTGCTTTTTCTTTTAATATTTCGTAGGCAGATTTTCGATCAACAAACTTCTCGTAAACACCATTGATTACTGAGCTTCTAATCACAGCTGCACGTTCATCATCAGTCGCTGGTCCAATTCTACTCTCTGGTGGACAAACGTACGTGCGCTCAACTGGATTTGGCGCCCCCTTCTCGTTTAGAAAAGAAACAAGCGCCTCGCCTACACCAAGCTCTGTAATTGCAGTTGCCACGTCAACCTCTGGGTTAGCTCTGAAGGTTTCTGCTGCAGCTTTCACAGCTTTTTGATCTCTGGGCGTATAAGCTCTCAGTGCATGCTGAACACGGTTTCCAAGCTGGCCAAGGACAATATCTGGAATATCCAGTGGATTCTGGCTTACAAAATATACCCCAACAGCTTTGGAACGGATTAGGCGCACGACTTGTTCAATCTTTTGCATCAGTGCCTTAGGTGCATCATTGAAGAGTAAATGCGCCTCATCAAAAAAGAAAACTAACTTTGGCTTATCCAAATCCCCGGCCTCTGGTAAATTCTCATAAAGTTCAGATAACATCCAAAGTAACAAAGTCCCATAAACGCGCGGCGCATGAAATAATTTGTCAGAGGCTAGAATATTAATCATTCCACGGCCCTGCGCATCGGTTTGTAGCATATCGTCCAAATTGAGAGCAGGCTCACCAAATAGTTTGTCGCCTCCTTCAGTCTCTAATTGCAACAAGCCTCTTTGAATAGCGCCGACACTGGCAGAAGAAATATTGCCGTACTCTGATTGATACTCTGCTGCATTTTCAGCAGCATGCTGAGCCATTGTACGTAAATCCTTTAAGTCCAATAGCAACCAGCCTTCATCATCAGCTATTTTGAATATCGCATTTAGCACGCCACTTTGAACATCATTTAAATTAAGCATTCGTGCTAGAAGCAGTGGCCCCATTTCAGCAACCGTTGTTCGGATTGGGTGACCTTTATCGCCAAAGGCATCCCAGAAAGTGACAGGGGAGGACTTTGGCTCAAACCAATCTAATCCCAACATTTCAATACGCTCAGTAACCTTTTTATTTTCACCTGCTGACTGACATAGTCCAGACAAATCCCCTTTAACATCTGCCATAAATACAGGCACGCCGATTTTAGAGAAGCCCTCTGCAAGGGTTTGAAGTGTAACCGTTTTTCCTGTACCTGTAGCACCAGCAATCAAACCATGGCGGTTTGCCATCTTTGGTAATAGATAACTACTTGTTCCAAGATTTTTTGCAATTAAGATGGGATTGATCATGCGACTTTTCTTTCTATTACTCTAAAGCATCTATGGTACTTAAAACAGCTTGCCTTGTCTTTGATATTTGATTGCTGATTTGTTCTTCTATTATCGGGTTGAGCTCAATTAGTTCCCAATCTTTTTTCCATTTATCGTAAAGCAGTTGACTTTCTACTTTGGCGGATGGTTTCAGTAAGTAACTCAAATCACGTACCATTAATACATGTTTCCAACCTTCTATTGGATTACCCCGTGATTTATCTTTAGAAAAATGCGCATAATTAACAACAGTTTGCAATTCACCTAAGTTTTTCAACACCTCAAAAGCGGCTATACGCATGTTTTGGTTAATCTCATTTTGATTAGCCTGCCAAGCGTTATAACTTAAACCTGCAATTGCTGTAATTAAACTAACGACGGCAACACTATGCGCAAGCAACTGTTTTGATAGCCAGGGCCAATTGAATGCCGCAAATATCCTGCGATGTTTACCCCTAGTGGACATGTAATCAAAAATCCCCTTCACTAGCTCGATTAACAAGTTCAATTAGTGAATCTTCTAATAATTGTGCAGATTTTTGTGCGCGACTGCTCGGGTTTTTTATATTTTTTAAATCATTTGTTGGCCTTGCCAGACCTATAAACAACTTACGCTTATTTGTAGCATCTACTTTTTCATACACTGCGATTCGACAAGGTGCAAAAACTAAAAACTCTGGATGATCTAAAATAATCTCAGTACCCAAGCTTAGATTACAGTAAGAGTAAACCTCTTTAATCCCTAATGAATCGATACCACGTTGCTGCATGTGTTCACCAATCGAGAAATTGGCAGGATTTACAAAATTCATCCCCTCTGCAAGGCTTTTAAGGCTATCAATGACATCTTGATGACTCACACCCTCTTTGACTTCGACTTCATAGATACCACCAACCTGATTGACAGTTGACTCCTGAGGCTCCTCTTTTTTTATCGTAGAGCAAGCGATCATTAATATCGCAAAGAATATTAAAAAAGAATTCTTAGTCACTTAAACGCCTTAATAATGATTGAGACTACTAATAACTGGTTCGTGATATTTTAAACGCATCATCAACTGCTTTACGGTCATATTTTGGTGCCAATAGTTCAATAAAACCATAAAGATAGCCTCGCATAAATGTGTCTTTTCGGACCCCTAAATGCGTAGTACTTGCTGGAAACAAGTGACTACAATCCAATCGCACTAATTTTTTATCTCTTTCTTCATCAAATGCCATATTAGCAATGAGACCGACACCTAATCCAAGCTCAACGTAAGTCTTGATGACATCAGCATCAATCGCAGTCAAGACGACATTTGGCATGACGCCAGCATCATGAAAGACTTTAGAGACAATAGTACTCCCAGTAAAAGCAAAATCATAGGTAATCAGTGGATAGCTTGCAATTTTTGCCAACGTCAACGGTACTGCATCAATGAGTCGATGGCCTTCTGGGACGACTACACTTCGATTCCAATCATAACAAGGTAAGCAGAGTATTCGACTATCTTGACTAATCATCTCCGTTGCAATACCGACATCCGCTTCACCTTTCGCAACCCACTCGGTTACTTGTGTTGGATTACCCTGATGTATATTCAACTTGACATGAGGATAAGCCTCCATGAAAGCTTTAATAGCTTTAGGTAACTTGTATCTGGCTTGCGTGTGCGTTGTCGCAATAGTGAGGGTACCAGACTCCACCTTACTGAACTCGTGACCTACACGCTTAATATTCTGCATCTCTAGCATGACAGTCGCTGCTAGTTTAATTATATGTTTGCCAGGTTCTGTAATGCCAGTTAAGCGTTTACCATTACGTTGGAATATTTGAAGGTTAAGCTCCTCTTCAAGCAATTGAATTTGTTTGCTAACACCAGGCTGTGAGGTATGTAATGCTTCTGCAGCTGCAGAAATATTTAACCCCTGCCTAGCGACCTCATGCACATACTTTAGTTGGTGTAACTTCATATTAACGATTCACAATCAATCTTTTTGGTTATCTGAACATCAGTACATTTTATATAAGTGAAAAATATATGCAAATAATAAATTAATATTAAATGCTTATATTAGATTCTGCTATATTACCCGCCTAAATTAAATTTGCACTACCCAAAATATGGATATTTATCACATTATAGCTGGTTTTATTGTTGGTCTTCTTGTCGGCCTCACTGGTGTCGGCGGTGGCTCATTAATGACACCTATTCTATTAATGTTTTTCCATCAGCCAGCAGCTGTTGCTGTAGGCACAGATTTACTCTACGCTTCAATTACCAAGTCTGCAGGAATCTTTGCACATGGAAAACTCGGCAACATTCATTGGCGGATTGTAGGTCTGTTAGCATTAGGGAGTGTTCCTGCTTCAATCTGCACGACACTGCTGCTTGCAAATATGGATACATCATCAGATGACGCGGTAGCTACCATTAAACTTTGGCTGGGTATTGCACTGATGCTAACGTCTTTATCTGTTATTTTCAGATCACAACTTGCAAATATCTCAAAAAATGGCCACTGGGTTAAAGCCTCATTAGCGCCCAAACTAACTATTATTCTGGGTATTATTTTGGGATTTTTGGTTACACTTACCTCAGTTGGTGCAGGCGCACTCGGCGTTACTGCATTGTTAATTCTGTACCCCAAATTACCCATTACAAAAATTGTTGGTACTGATGTTGCCCATGCAGTCCCACTAACGCTTGTCGCAGGCTTAGGGCACGTTAGCTTGGGTACAGTTGACTACGCACTTCTGGGAACATTGCTGATAGGCTCGATTCCTGGCATCTGGATTGGTAGCCACTTAAGCGCAAAAGTGGCAGAGCATTGGATTCGTTTATTACTCGCGCTTATTTTAGTTTACATTGGACAACGATTAGCATTTCCAGGTGTTAATGCTATTTTTGGCATTGGCATATTGATTCTAATTATTGGATTAAAACAGTGTAAGTTTAGAAAACTTGAGCAAGACCTTAATAAATAAGGCGTTTTAGATTAAAATAGAGGGCTAACTTTTAATAGCAAATCACATGTATAAATACGACAAAATTGACCAGCAAAATGTTAATGAGCGTGTCGCACAGTACCGCGATCAGACACGCCGCTACTTAGCAGGCGAAATCACAGAAGATGAATTTCGTCCTCTTCGACTTCAAAATGGCTTATACATTCAACGTCATGCGCCAATGCTACGTATCGCTATCCCATACGGGATGCTTTCATCAAAGCAACTGCGCAAACTAGCGGATATTGCTAAAAAATACGATAAAAACTATGGCCATTTTAGTACTCGTCAAAATATGCAACTCAATTGGCCGAAACTAGAAGATGTGCCTGATATTTTAGCAGAGCTTGCTACTGTAGAAATGCATGCTATTCAAACATCAGGTAACTGTATTCGCAATATTACAACAGATCAATTTGCTGGTGTTGCACCAGATGAAGTGATTGACCCGCGTGCAATGGCAGAAATAATGCGGCAATGGAGCACATTCCATCCAGAGTTTGCATTACTCCCGCGTAAATTCAAAATTGCAGTGTCAGGGACGATAGAAGATCGTGCTGTCGTGCAAATGCATGATATAGGCATGGAGTTCTACAAAGACAATCATGATCAATTGGCAATCAAAGTATGGGTTGGTGGTGGCTTAGGTCGCACCCCCATTTTGGGCACTGTCATCAGAGAACATCTGGAGTGGCAACATGCGTTAAGCTATTGCGAAGCAATCATCCGCACTTACAATATTCATGGTCGTCGTGACAACTCCTACAAAGCTAGAATTAAAATCTTAGTCAAGGCCCTAGGTATTGACGCATTTAAAGAAGAAGTTGAAAAAGAATGGTCGCACCTTAAAGATGGACCTTTAACTATTACGCAGGCTGAATTTGATCGTGTTTCAAAGCACTTTGAACCAATGCCTTATGAAGAACTGGATCCGCACGATGCTGCTTTTGACACAGCTTTAGCGACAAATCCAGCTTTTGCAGCATGGGTAAAGCGTTGCACTCATCCGCATAAAATGCCAGGCTATCGCGCAGTCACACTATCGCTTAAGAAACATGGCCAGGCACCTGGTGATGCGACGAGTGAACAAATGCATGTCGTTGCTGACCTTGCCGATGCCTATAGCTTTGGTGAGTTGCGCGTTTCGCACGAACAAAATCTGATTTTAGCGGATGTCGAATTAGCTGATTTGTATGATGTCTGGGAGAAAGCACGCGAGCACGACCTTGCCAGCCCTAATATCGGCCTGCTCACCGATATTATTTGCTGCCCTGGCGGTGATTTCTGTAGCTTAGCTAATGCGAAGAGCATTCCTATAGCACAAGCAATACAAGCAAAATTTGATGACTTGGACTATTTACATGACATTGGTGATATTGAATTAAATATCTCAGGCTGCATGAATGCATGTGGTCATCATCATGTTGGCCACATTGGCGTCTTGGGCGTTGATAAAGATAATGAAGAATGGTACCAAGTCTCTATTGGCGGCAAACAAGGCAACGATGCCAGTCTTGGCAAAGTAATTGGTCGTGCCTTTGCAGCAGAAGAAATGCCAGAAGTCATACATAGATTGGTAGAAGTCTATATAAAAGAACGCACTCCTGAGGAACGTTTTATTGACACTGTACGCCGTATTGGGATGGAGCCTTTTAAAGCCCATGTTTATACAGAACAGGAGGTTGTATGAGCCAACTCATTAAAAACAACAGCATCGTGACAGACGAATGGATACGCGTAACACCACCTAAATTCGGTGATGAACCAGTGCGTAAACAAGCAGGGAAAGTCGTCATGTTTAAATTGTATGGTGAAGAAACATTCACGCAAAAACAAATCGATGCAACAGAAATTCCAAAAATTGGGAAATTACTGATACCACTAACAGTCTGGTTAGCAAAAAAATCAGATCTAATCACACGTATGGAGGCTGGTGAAATTGGGATTATCTTACAAACCCATGAACCAATTGAAAGCTTGGTCAATGCATTTGAAGACTTAAATCAAATACCCGTCATCGCTATTTACGTGGAAATATTTGCTGATGGACGTAACTTTACATTGGGCAACCTACTTCGGACACGATATGGCTTTAAAAATGAATTGCGCGCCATCGGAGATGTGATGCGCGATCAACTCTATTTCCTCAAAAGATCAGGGTTTGATAGCTATCAAATCAAAGAAGGTCGAAATGCAGAAGAAGCAATCGCCAGCTTAAATGACTTTACACAACCTTATCAAGGTGCTGTGAATGATGTACCTGTATGGCGTCGCATAGAACGGAACCAGCTATGAGGTTAAGCATAACGACCTATTCGGTGAATCAGCCATGAGCTTTGGCGTTAGTATGATTAAATCCACAGTCAGCAATCCTGCTACTTCACCTGAGCTTACAGATTCGCTAAAAGCAAGCGTGACGGAGAAAACTCGGTCAGTTTTTAACTTGCTGAAAGCTGCTGCAGAAGAATTTCCAAACATTACACTTGCTAATAGCTTTGGCGCAGAAGATATGGTGCTGATGGATATTATTGACTATCATAAATTAGCTATTGAAATATTCTCTCTTGATACAGGGCGCTTACCTGCTGAAACCTATACATTAATGGGTGAAGTCGAAAATGCTTACAAAATCAAACCAATCGTTTTTTTCCCTAAACATGAGGCAGTTGAAGATTATGTGCGCACCAATGGTATTAATGCCTTTTACGAAAGCATAGAGTTGCGCAAGGCTTGTTGTTTTATGCGTAAAGTTGAGCCGTTAAGGCGTGCACTAGATGGAAAGCAGGCTTGGATAACAGGCATGCGAGCTGAACAAGCTGCAACCCGGACTAGCTTACCAACGCGAGAGTTTGATGAAGGTAACAAACTTGAAAAATTTAACCCATTAAGCGACTGGACTGAACAAGAAGTTTGGGCTTATATCCGCATGCATGAAGTCCCTTACAACGTACTACATGACCAATTCTACCCAAGTATTGGCTGCGCTCCCTGCACGCGCGCTGTAGCAATGGGAGAGGATGTCCGTGCTGGACGTTGGTGGTGGGAAGACCCTCAAAACAAAGAGTGTGGACTTCATGTAAAGAATTAATAATATATATTAACTAACTGAAAATTATGACTAAAAAAACTTTATCGCATTTGGACTGGCTAGAAGCAGAAGCGATTCACATCTTACGTGAAGTGGCAGGCCAATGTAGCAATCCTGTCCTCTTATTCTCTGGTGGAAAAGACTCATTATGTATTGTACGTCTTGCTGAAAAAGCTTTTAGACCAGGCCGCTTCCCCTTTCCATTGATGCACATTGATACAGGGCATAATTACCAAGAGGTACTTGAGTTTCGTGATCGCCGTGCAGAAGAAATTGGTGAGCGCCTCATTGTTAGATCGTTAGAAGATTCAATGGCCCGCGGTACGATAGTACTCAAACATCCAGATGAGCCACGTAATAAACATCAATCAGTAACACTTTTAGAAGCGATCGAAGAATTCGGCTTTGATTGTTGTATTGGTGGCGCAAGACGCGATGAAGAGAAAGCCCGAGCAAAAGAGCGCATCATGAGTTTCCGTGATGAATTTGGGCAATGGGATCCAAAAAATCAACGACCTGAGTTATGGAATCTTTACAATGCACGCACTCACAAGGGAGAGAATATCCGTGCCTTCCCTATTTCCAATTGGACAGAAA
The DNA here is from genome assembly GCA_048058875.1 of Methylotenera sp. Classification (GTDB taxonomy): domain Bacteria; phylum Pseudomonadota; class Gammaproteobacteria; order Burkholderiales; family Methylophilaceae. The sequence continues at coordinate 19,047 of JBLLNR010000009.1, forward strand.
TGGATGTTTGGCAGTATATTGAACGCGAGAAACTAGAGCTTCCAAGCATTTACTATGCACATCATCGCGATGTTATCTTACGTGGTGACGCAATTATTCCGGCCAACGTACCACTTCCAAACGGAGAAATCATCAATAAACCAAAAGCTGGAGAGGCAATTGTTAACAAGCAAGTGCGTTTCAGAACTGTAGGTGATATTACGTGTACAGCACCAGTCTATTCCGATGCTGATACAACAGAAAAAATTGTAATTGAAACAGCTACAACAACGATTACAGAACGCGGTGCAACGCGCCTTGATGATCAGACCTCTGATGCCTCTATGGAGTTACGCAAGAAAGAGGGTTATTTCTAATGACTAAGATGAACCAAGAACACAATATACAACAAAACGACTCTTTATTGCGCTTTATGACCTGCGGAAGTGTCGATGATGGAAAAAGCACGTTAATAGGCCGCTTATTATTTGATAGCAAAACTATTTTGGCCGACACCATGACACACATCTCAAACACGTCAAAAAAACGTGGGATGGATGCCATTGATTTATCTTTGTTAACAGATGGTTTGCAAGCGGAACGAGAGCAAGGCATTACAATCGATGTTGCCTATCGTTATTTCAGTACTGGCACACGCAAATATATCATTGCGGATGCGCCTGGCCACGAGCAATATACACGCAATATGGTTACGGCAGCATCAACCGCCAACCTTGCAATTATCCTAATTGATGCACGAAAAGGTGTGCTGACACAAACAAGACGTCATAGTTATTTAGCCCATTTAGTGGGTATTCCTCACATTTTGGTTGCCGTAAATAAAATGGATTTGGTTGATTATCGTCAAGATACTTTTGATCAGATTTGTGCAGACTATATGCAATTTGCAAAAGAGATTGGATTGGCTGGTGCGCGTGATATTCGTTTTATTCCTATGTCAGCTCTCAATGGCGATATGTTAGTTGATCGCTTGGATAACATGCCTTGGTATCAAGGTGAAACGATACTTGAAATGCTCGAAAAGGCACCGGCAGCACATACAGAACAATCAGAAGAATTCCGCTTCCCTGTTCAATTTGTGTGCCGTCCACATGCAAGTGCTGATGCAGCATTGCACGATTTTAGAGGCTTCATGGGCAAGGTAGAATCAGGTGAAGTTGCAGTTGGCGATGCAGTAACAGTCTTGCCAAATGGATATCAGTCCAAAGTCAAAGCGATACAAATAGGTGATGAGCAATTACAAAGTGCAATCACTGAGCAAAGCATCACACTACTTCTCGAAGACGAAATTGATACGTCGCGTGGAGATATGATTGTCAAAAGTGATGAAGCCCCTGAACCTGTTAAACAAATCGACGCATTCGTTTGTTGGCTTGATGAAAAACCACTCTCCCCTGCACGTACTTACATTATCCGCCACACTACGCGTGAGTCAAAAGCCAAGATTGGAGGAATTCAGTATAAGGTCGATGTAAATACCTTAGAGCAACAACAGACAACTGATTTAAAAATGAATGATATTGCACGTTTAAGCTTCAAACTGGCGCAGCCATTGATGGTCGATCAATACAAAAGCAACCGTGCAACTGGTGCATTTATCATCATTGATGAAAGTACGAATGGAACAGTTGGTGCAGGTATGATTGTATAAAACGTATGATGGAAACCACAAAATCGTTATAATATGTAAAGATTAATAGAAGGAATTAAAATGACGTATGTAGTCACTGAAAATTGTATTCAATGTAAATATACAGACTGTGTAGATGTCTGCCCTGTCGATTGTTTTGTTGAGGGTCCAAACTTTTTGGCTATTAACCCTGATGACTGTATTGATTGTACATTATGCGTAGCAGAGTGCCCAGCTGAGGCGATTTTTGCGGAAGATGATGTACCGGCAGACCAACAACATTTTATCGAGCTTAATGAGCGCTTAGCGAAAGTGTGGCCGATTATTTCTTCACGCAAAGAGCCATTGGAAGATGCCGACGCCATGAATGGCGTACCTGGTAAATTAGACTTACTCATTGAGTAGTTCATAAGCACTTATAAAAAAGAGGCTTTAAAAGCCTCTTTTTTTATTATTTTCTTTGATATTGTCTTTGAGTTTATACAATCATTAAAAATTGTGTGTGTATTGTAGACTTAAGATATCGACACTTCCATCATAATCACCCTTTATGCGTCCGTTGCCAGTTGAAATCTGACTGTCATCAATTTTAGCATCACTAAGAAACAAGTGAGAATAACCAATATCAAAAGTCGAAACTGGGGTTACTTTATAACTAGCGCCTAATGAAACCCACTTTCTATCATTTCCAGGTATACGAGCGGTACGGTAATCATTTTTAATCGCCTCCTCATCATATGCCAGACCTGCACGTAGTTTAAGTGTATCGCTGAAATGATAATTCACGCCAACGGAGTAACGCATTGTGTTTTCCCAGTTTTCAGGAGTTACTTGAAGTGGAACACCATTATCGCGGACTATTTTGAGTTCTTTAAATTGGCTCCAACGAGTCCATGTTACATCACCCATTAAGTCCCATTTATCATTTAAACTACTAAATGCACTTAAAGAAAAGCTTTCAGGTAAGTCTATTGCAGCAGTAACATCTCCATCTGCAGCTGCCCCAGCATTAGGAATTAGAGCTGGTCGAGCAAACTTTACATCACCTTCGAGCTTTTGTTTGATTTTTGACCGGTATGCAACTCCTATGCGAGTATCGGATGTAACTTGATATATTGCTCCTAAATTAAAACCGAAGCCCCAATCATCACCTTCAACTTTAACACCTCCTTCACCCGCAACTCCAAAGTTTACAGATCTAGTCAAAGTAGCTTCGGCACGCATTGCAGAAACACCAAAACCTAATGAGAGTTGATCATTTACTTTAAATGCAATAGAAGGGTTAATATTGATAGTTCTTATTTCTGATTTGTTCGCTTGAAAACGACCAAGCCACTCATCATCATACTCAGTTTTCAGACCAAATGGCACATTAACACCAACACCAACTTTCACTGAAGGGCTAATTTCTGTCATAAAATAGAAATTGGGAACAAATGCCAAATCACCTGCATTAGGACCCTCATCTCCAAGCGGCTTCCCTGCACCTGCAACTGAACCATTATCATTAAATTCCGCATTCGGTTTAATTAGATGTATGGCACCAACTGCTTGTGTACCTTCAATATATGTCATGCCGGCAGGGTTGAAAAATATAGTACTTGCGTCTTCTGCAACGGCTGCAGCTCCTGCATAAGCATTGCCCATCCCACTTGCATTTTGCTCTATTAATGCAAAACCTGCGGCGTGTGAGTAGCTTACTGTTAGTATGCTCGAGCCTAGAAGAATGTTAATTATTTTCTTTTTCATGTATGAGCCCTTAATAATTCCCTTTAAAGTAGGCATTGTTAAACTTCATTTATTAGATTAAAACTAATATCAATCCTACTGATTTTTATATAATTAGTACAGCATAATGGATTTAAAAAATCAGATTAATCTTTATTTTTGCTATAAAAATGAAAAATTTACGACAACAATTTGATTTATACTAAATCTCAAAATCAATCTTAACAATATGATATGGACCCTGTTTCAAGTATTGCATTAGCCAGCGGCTTAAGTTGGGCAAGTGGATTTCGTTTATATGCCACCATTTTTGCGGTAGGCATATTATCAAAGCTTCAAGTAATTACGCTGCCCGATAGCTTAAATATCTTAAGCAACCCTATTTAAATCGGTATAACTAGTATTTTAATGGTAGTTGAGTTTTTAGCTGACAAATTTCCTTACATTGATAGTGTATGGGATAGGCTACAAGCATTTATCAGCATTCCCGCAGGTGCATTACTCGAATGGGTGCTATTAATAGCAACGATCCTCTCATTGCAAGCTTAGTGGCAATATTAGGCGCTTCATTGACCGGGATCACGCATGCAACCAAGGCAAGTGGGCGCGCCTTAATCAACACAACACCGGAACCTGCTACGAATATCACGACATCTGTAGTAGAAGATGGCGTATGGTTAGCTGGTGGTTGGCTGGCATTGGTATACCCCATGTTATTTTTAGGAATTTTGCTTATTTTACTTATTGTTATGCTTTGGTTATTACCAAAAATATGGCGAGGTTTACGTTCAATATTTTTAACACCTAGAAAAAAATCATCAGTATCAGAACGCTAGTTGATTAAAAAAATGGTAAATTAAGACATATGCGATAATATCGCTTTGCCTTATCTTATAAAAACAATAGCTCTACTATGATTACAACACTCATCATGATTGCAAGTATTCTTTTCCTAGCGTTACAGCTTGAAGAAAAGTTGAAGATTCCCTCACCACTTGGATTGGTTGCACTTTCTTTTGTCGCGCATTATGCCTCTAAGCAAGTGCCTGTCATGACAGGGAACGAAGGCAGTTTTGCTACATTAGTTATTTTTCTATTACCGATACTGCTAATTTCAGACGCAATGGAACTCAGATTGCGTGAATTAAAAGCACATGGATTAAGTTTGCTATATTTATCCATTGTTGCGGTTTCTTTATCTATTCTAATGGCTTTATCAATCGATGATTGGTTGTTTGCAGACAAACAATTAAGTAATGCAGCCGTTATTCTTTTGTTTGCGATGGTCTTAGCAACAGACCCAGTGTCTGTTGTCAGTATTTTCTCAAAATTTAAACTACCACATCAACTCAAAATCCTTGCCGAAGGAGAAAGCTTATTCAATGATGCCACAGCATTAATTGTTTTTGTATTTATTGGTTTATTTGCATTGAATGGCGGTGAAATTACACCACTATATGTCGCAGAAATAAGTATTGCAGTAATTTTTGGGTCGATTCTAGTGGGTATCAGTGTCGGTCTTTTAGGATTGCTGCTAATGAAAACAACAGAAAATCGGATTGCCGAGATGATGATTCTTATTCTTGCTGGATATAGTGCTTTTGAATTAGCAGAACACTTTCATGTAATACTGAATTTATTTGGTGGACATTCGCACATGCATTTATCAGGTATTTTAGCTGTTATCTTTGCAACCATCACGGTCAACCACATCATGAATAAAAGCATTGATAACGAAAGCGACCAAATTGCAGATGACGAAAAAATACTACAAAAAGAGGCACTAAAACGTAACACCTCCTCTGGCATTATCAGCACAGTGCTTAAACGTGTCAAATCAACATTGGAAGAACGTGACCGCCATCTTCGCAATAAAGAGGATGTTCAGTTGCTCGCAATGGTCGCCAATACGGTTTTATTTATCGCAATGGCGGAAATGATTGATCTGAACTTATTATGGTCATACCACATTGAAATTGTCATCATGTTTGTAGCCACCACAGTGATTCGCGCTACCATGATGATAATATTTGCTTGGATAACCAACAAAACAAACAAGATGGTAGATGTTAATTTCCGATGGGGGACCGTACTTACTTTTGCCGGTATAAAAGGCGGGCTATCCATTGTCATGCTGACGATGATACCTCCATCATTTGCACATTTAGAAATGTTTAAAGCCATTGTCATCGGAGTTATTCTGCTTTCAACATTTGTCTACTCTATTGTGTTAATTGCTTATATTAATCGTCATCAAGTAATCTTTATGCTCGAGAAAAATGCTGAAGTAAATATTAATTGAGCTAAATTGTTAAAAACTTAATTAAGTTGAATGCCAAAGTTCTGTCGTTGCAACGGTTATCAAACCCAATAGTATATAAGCAGCCATTGCCAGTGCTAATCCAACTGGCGCATACCATACTAATGGCACGATGATACCTGCAGAGACGGTTGAGAGTAGCATTTGCATAAAGGCTTGACCAGATGCAGCTGTACCGCGGATTTTCTTGTGTCTATCTAACGCAGCAATTGATAAAACTGGCATACACATAGCCATGCCAATATTAAATAAAGCTACAGGTAAAATATTTGCAATCACGCTAGATGGTTGTGTGTAACAGACAATTATATTAATGATGGCCATTAAGCCCATCCAGCCATAAGAGAGTCTTACAACACGCTTAGCCGTATATTTTCCTGCAACGTACTTAGCTAGATATGAGCCTAGGATCATGCCAGTCACTGTTGGAATAAATAAATAACCATATTGATTGGGTGCTAAATTCAAATGCTTCCCTAAGAAAACTGGACTAGCTAAAACATAAATAAAGAATCCAGAAAAGTTTGCGCCAATCGCAATAACCAATTTTGTGAATTCTAGATCGCTAAAGGTTTTTTTATAATTAGTAATGACATTAACTGCTGAAAGTTCGGTTCGTTTTTCCACAGGCATTGTTTCTGGTAAAAACTTAACCGCAGCCCATAGACTAAGGCTTGCGTAAATCGCTAAAAAGATAAAAATAATATGCCAATTAATACCTAATAAAAAACCACCAATAATCGGCGCTACAGCAGGTGCAATACCAAAAAGCATTTGCACGGTAGCCATTACTCGCTGTGCCTGATGACCCTCAAATAAATCTCTGACCATTGCACGGGCAACCGTATTGCCTGCACCACCACTCGCACCTTGTAATGCCCTAAAAAACCAAAGTGTTTCAATATTAGGTGAAAATGCGCAACCAATGCTGGCAAAAACAAAGATACCCAATCCCCATTTAATTGTTGTGATACGACCAATCGCATCTGAAATAGCGCCATGCCACAGCGTCATAACAGCGTAAGGGAGCAAATAAAAAGTAAGGCTTTGCTGCACTGCTACATCCGATGCACCAAGAGACTCAGCAATCACATGGAAAGCTGGTAAGTAGGTGTCAATAGCAAATGGCGCTAAGGCAGCTAAAGCAGCTAATGCATAAGCGAGAAAGACAGAATGTGTTTTCAATAGTAACTCTAGTTATTCAAGTGAAAAAAAGGCGCTCAGATGCGCCTTATTATACCTGCTAACACCTACGGCAGTGCATGGAAGCTTTCAACTCGCTCTTTATCACCTTCAACATATTTTTTAGAATTTTTGTCAGTTCTAAAGATAATTGGTTGTGATGCTAATACTGGGTTTTTAGAGTCCTCTATCGCCTGTTCAATTAAATAATGATTAGGTGACAATGAACAAACTGGATCTGCACTTTCCGCATCACCCGAAAGCAGGAATGCCTGGCATCGACAACCACCTAAATCATTTTCTTTTTCAGGACAGGTTCTGCATGGTTCTTTCATCCATGCATCCCCACGATATTTATTGAATGCAGGCGAGTCTTTCCATGCATAGTCTAAACCGTGATCACGCACATTTGGAAACTCCATACCAGGTAAGACGCGAGCTGAATGACAAGGCAACACATCACCATTTGCGGTCACAATCATAAACACCTCACCCCAACCATTCATACATTTTTTAGGTCTATCTCCAAAATAGTCTGGTACGACGAAGAATATTTTCATTTTACTACCAGCTTTTTCTCTAAATTCATTTGTAATTCGCTCGGCCTCTTCCACCTGCTCCTTCAATGGCATCAGTTGGCTACGATTAACCAATGACCATCCATAGTACTGTGTATTAGCAAGCTCAATATAATCTGCTCCTAACGCTTCAGCCATCTCTAATATTTCTTTCATATGGCCAATGTTGTAACGATGAATCACAACATTGAGCACCATCGGATAGCCATGACTTTTGATCATTGCCGCTACTTTTTTCTTGAGCTCAAATGTTTTAGTATTGGTGATGAAATTATTAATTTCTTCAGTAATGTCATGCATTGAAAGCTGTATGTGATCTAAACCACCTTCTTTAAAAGCTTGAATACGCTTTTCAGTAAGGCCAACACCAGAAGTAATCAAATTACTGTAATAACCAAGCTTTTTTGCTTCGACAACAATCTCTTCGATATCATCTCTCAAAAGCGGCTCTCCACCAGAAATACCAAGCTGTATAGCACCCATTTTGCGGGCTTCACGTAATGCCTTTATCCAATGTTCCGTCGATAATTCATTTTGCGTGTGTTTGTTGTAGTCAGTTGGGTTGTAACAAAAGGCACAATGTAGCGGACAGCGATATGTTACCTCCGCCAATAACCAGAGTGGTTGTGTTTGGGTGATATTGGCAGCGACGCCATTGTTCTTCTGGCTTGCGCCTTGAACAGTTTTTTGTACGACTGACTCACCTAATGAATTTTGTGTCATTTGTTACTCCTATGCTTAGCTAACTTTCGTTATCCAAGCTTTTCCTAATGCTAAATCAAACATTCCGTAAATATCCTTTTCAATATCTGGCGCGTCTGGAAAAGCGTTTTTTAGTTCGTTAACAATTGTGCCAACAGTAGTGTCACCATTGACGCGTTTTAAAATCTCACCTGCACCGCCATGTAATTTAACCATTCCTTCAGGAAAAAGAATGACGTAGCTATTTTGTGCCTCTTCCCACTGAAAGCGGTGATGTGGCGCTATTGCATAGATATCTGCATCTGTAATATTGTTAGTTTCACTCATTTACTTAATCTCAATAACAGGTTGCGGTGTATACGCCTGACCTTCTGTTGTGATCTTTGTTGACTGTAACATAATCGAATCGGCGATCACCCACAATACATTCAGCTTAAATTGCAATATATCTAGCGCTTTCATTTGCATTTCACGTGACTGACTAAAGTAATTTAATGTCACATCCAAACCTTGCTCAACATCTCTTCTTGCTTCTGTGAGGCGTTTTTTGAAATAAACTAATCCACTTTCGTCTATCCATGGATACATGCTAGGCCATGAACTAATCCGCTGTTGATGGATATGTGGAGCAAAAAGTTCGGTCAAACTTGAACATACACTTTCTTGCCATGGTCTTTGTTTAGCAAAGTTGATATAAGCATCTACCGCAAAGCGCACGCCTGGCGTAACCAACTCTAGACTAGTCACTTGTTCACGTGTGAGTCCAACGGCTTTTCCTAATTGTATCCATGCCTCAATACCACCCATCGTATCACCAACACCATCGTGGTCTGTAATACGCACAATCCATTGTTTACGTACCTCGACATCTGGACAGTTTGACAAAATAGCCCCATCTTTCATTGGTATCGCAATTTGGTAGTAAAAACGATTAGCTACCCAACTTTGCAACTGTTCTTTTGTCAACTTGCCTTCATACATCATCACGTGAAATGGATGATAGATATGATAACCCTTACCCTTCTCGCGTAATTTTTCTTCAAACTCCTCACGAGACCATGGTTTTAAATTGTTGTTTGTTTCACTCATTTTTAGATTCTCCTAAAGCGTAATATCCATACCGTCATAAGCCAACTCGATGCCTGCAGCATTCAAGGTCGCTCGCTGTGGTGAATCTTCATTTAAAATAGGATTGGTGTTATTGATATGAATCAAAATTTTCCGTGGTTTTTCCATCGCATTCAAGATACTCATGATGCCGCCGTCACTAGATTGATCTAAATGCCCCATTTCACTTGCGCGTTTATTGCTAATTCCCTCTTTAGACATTTCATCATCAGTCCAAACTGTTCCATCGACTAATATGCAATCAGCATTGCGCATATATTCCAGCACATGAGGCTCCGCCACACCTAATCCAGGTGCATAAAATAAGCTTTTCCCTGTACGAGTATCTTTAATGTTCATGCCAACGTTGTCTCCAGGCACAGTGTTGTCTCGGTGTGGCGAGTACGGTGGGGCATTGCTCAATAAAGGTACCGCGATGAACTCAATACCCTCCGCAGTCGGAATCGTAAATGTTGATTGATCAGTAGTAATTTCGTGGTGATTAATGCCTCGGAAGTGACTGAGTATGTTAAAAACAGGGAAACCAGTAGTTAAATCATCTTTTACTGCAGCTGTGCAATATATCTCCCAAGGTTTGTTGTGTTCACGTAGCGTTAATAAACCTGTTACATGATCAATTTGTGCGTCAGTGATGACAATTGCCGATATTGCAGTGTCACGCACTTGCCGTGCTGGTTGAAACGCTGGAAAATCGTCCAATTGCTTCTTAATATCAGGCGATGCGTTGAATAAAATCCAATCTGTGCCATTTGCACTCACCGCAATAGAGGATTGTGTACGTGGTGTTGCTTTGATTGTTCCAGCACGGACACCTTTACAATTCTCACAATTACAATTCCATTGTGGGAAACCTCCGCCAGCACCTGAACCTAATACGTGTATATGCATAATCTTTACTAACTTTACAAAAATTTAAATTTTACGCTCATACGCGCAAAACATTATTAAATAAATACTCTAAGTATCCTGACATCGTTAACAATTATCGATTAAATACGTACATTGTCACTTCAAAGCCAAAGCGCATTTCAGTTGCCGAAGGTATTGTCCACATTACCACTCTCCTCAATTAACTATTAATAACCTTACATGTAGGATTGATATAGTACGCATTGGTTTCAAAACACCCCTGCAAGCTACAATGAGTTCGAGCTAGTGATTTTCATGATGCTTCGTAAACTGCAGATAAAAGAAAAAAGCGCCTAATTTTAGGCGCCTTATTTAGAATCAACAGTGATTTTTTTCTCGTCGTACTCTGACCGCTTTTGCCAAATCTTTTAATAGGACTTCTGTATCTTCCCAACCCAGACATGCATCCGTAATCGACTTACCATATTCAAGCTCGCATCCTGGTGCATAGGCTTGCTTTCCAGCCTTCAAATGTGACTCAATCATAACACCTGCAATACGGTCATCGCCGTTTGAGATTTGTTGGGCAATATTAGCTGCGACTTGAATTTGCCGCTCATAAATTTTTTGGCTGTTTGCATGACTACAATCAATCATCAAACGTTGCGGCAATGCTGCTGCTGAGAGAAGCCTACATACATCATCAACATGCTGCGCTTCATAGTTAGGAGTTTTACCACCACGTAAAATAACATGACAATCTTCATTGCCACTTGTTACAATAATTGCCGATTCACCCTGTTTTGTAACTGATAAGAAACGGTGTGGACTGCTCGCTGTTTTTATTGCATCGATTGCAACTCTTACACCACCATCAGTACCATTTTTAAACCCTACTGGACAAGAAAGACCAGATGCAAGCTCTCTGTGCACTTGAGATTCTGTTGTACGTGCCCCAATTGCACCCCAGCTGACTAAGTCAGCCGTATATTGTGGGGTAATCGTATCTAAAAACTCCATGCCAGCAGGCATACCTAATTCATTGACATCCAGTAAAAATTGACGCGCTTTTTCCAGGCCCAAGTTAATGTCATAGGTTCCATCAAGTTTAGGGTCATTAATCAAGCCTTTCCAACCAACTGTCGTTCTTGGTTTTTCAAAATAAACGCGCATAATAATCAGTAGGTCATCAGACAAGTCATTTCGTACAGCTAGTAAGCGACGAGCGTACTCTAAGCCAGCTGTTGTATCATGGATGGAACACGGTCCAACAACAACGAGTAAACGATCATCTTCTGCATGCAGCACACGGTGCACGGCAGCACGTGTCGCAATGATATTGTTAGTGCTTGTTGTACTTTCTTTTAATTTTTCAATAAGTTCAACTGGCTTGATTAGCTCTTTAACTTGAACAATACGGACATCATCCGTCGCCAGCTTCTCAAATTGTTGCTTTTCGTATTCAGTCATTCGTATTCAATATCGTCGTTAACACTTCTAAAAAGCGTTGATTTTCAGAAAAGAGTCCAATGCTTACTCGCAGATAATCTGGCATCTCATAATTCGCTACAGGTCGAACAATAACGCCATTTTCAAGTAACCGTTGATTTACTTTAGCCGCATTCTTAACCTTAAAACTTATAAAATTAGCATATGAATCAATGTAACTTAATCCACGTTGATTCAACCCTTGTGTTAATTGCAGCATACCAGCTTGATTAGCTGCATAACTACGCGCAACAAAATCATCATCAGCTAATGATGCTGTCGCAGCTGCTTGTGCAATCGAATTGACATTAAAAGGTTGGCGCACTCGATTCAATATATCAGCAATCTCAGCATGCATTAAACCAAAACCAACGCGCAAGCCTGCTAGACCATATGCTTTCGAGAAAGTGCGAGAAATAATCAAATTATTAAACTCACTCAACCAATCAATTGCTTCTGATTTGTCTTCAGCAGACAAATACTCATCATAGGCCTCATCTAATACAACTAAAACAGTTTTTGGCACTTTCTGTAAGAAAGCTTTTAATGTCACTTTATCTATCAGAGTGCCTGTTGGATTATTTGGGTTTGCAATAAATATTAAGCGCGTTTTAGTATTAATTGCTTGGATAAAGCCATCTAGATCATGCGCAAAGCTTTTTGCTGCTACCACAACACCCTTCGCTCCGACTGCCTGTGTAACAAGTGGATAAACTGCGAACGCATGTTGTGAAAAGATCGCCTCGTCACCTTGTCGTAAAAATGCACGGGCACACAATTCTAGAATATCATTAGATCCATTACCAAAGACGACTTGTTCTGGTCTAACGTTATACTTCTTGCTTACTGCATCTCGCAACAGATAGCAGTTTCCATCTGGATAACGTGCGATATCTGTTACCGCATCCTCAATTGCCAACTGCGCCTTAGGACTGATGCCTAAAGGGTTCTCATTTGAAGCCAGCTTGACGATATCAGATTCTTTGATACCAAAAGATCTTGCAATTTCTGATATTGGTTTACCACCTTGATAAGGCGCAATAGCTGCAATATAGTCGGGGGCTAAGTTTGAAATATTCATGATTAATTAAACAACTGCAACTGGATATGAGCCAAGCACCTTAACGACAGAAGCACGCTGCATTAATTCATCTATCGCTGATTTTATTTTATCATCTGACTGATGGCCTTCAATATCGATAAAAAATACATAATCCCATAAGCCTTGCTTTGAAGGTCTGGATTCTAATTTAGTCATACTTACTCCCAAGCGTGCCAATGGCTCTAATAAATCGAACATTGCGCCAGGTTTGTTTTTAGTAGTTAGTGCCAAAGATGTTTTATCCTGACCAGATGGGGCTACATCATGTTTGCTCAATACTAAAAAACGGGTAGTATTCTTGGGGTCATCCTCTATATTTTCAGCGAGTATATTTAGGTTAAACAGTTCTGCGGCGCGCTTGCTCGCAATTGCTGCTGCAAATGTACCATCAGTTGAGACCAAATCATGTATCATTTTTGCCGCATAAGCATTGCTGGTAACAGCCTCTCTCAGTGCTGTAGGCAGCGTTCTATTAAGCCATTCATGACACTGAGAAAGCGACTGACCGTGTGAGAAGACATGCGATATCTTGTTGATATCCGTTTGCTTTGAAAGCAAACAGTGATGTATAGGTAGCGTAACTTCACCACAGATTTTAAGCGTACTAGACAGTAACAAATCTAATGTTAACCCTACTGCACCTTCTGTAGAGTTTTCAACTGGCACCACTGCATAATCAGCTTGATCAGCCTCTAGTGTGCGAAAAACTTCATCAATCGTGCCGCAAACAATCGCATTTCGACCCATTCCAAATTGTTTTAGGGCAGCTTCTTCAGTATAGGTGCCCAGCGGTCCGAGAAAGGCAATGGAAAGTTCTTTCTCTAGTGCACGACAGTTTGACATCACGGCACGAAAAATATTACTCACTGCTTCACTTGAAAGTGGCCCTGTATTGAGCTCTTGCATGGTACGCAATACCTGTGCCTCGCGTTCTGGTCGGTAAATAACACCATCTTCTTTTACATGCCCGATCTTACGCGCAAGTTGTGCACGCTCATTAACTAGCTTGAGTATTTGTGCGTCGATTGCATCAATCTCTTCTCTATATTTTTTTAATAAATCAGACATTTAAATTATTTATTTAATGTGTTTTCTCGAAATTTTTCATGTATTCAACCAAGGCCTTAACGCCTTCAATCGGCATTGCATTATATATACTAGCACGCATACCACCGACAGAGCGATGACCCTTTAGCTGCAACAAACCAGCTGACTCTGCACCTTGCAAAAATGCGGTATTTAAAGACTCATCTTTTAGCGTAAATGGTATATTCATGCGAGAGCGATTTTTTATTGCGACAGGATTCGAATAAAAATCGGTAGAGTCAATATACTCATATAATAGAGCAGCTTTCTGGATGTTCACTTTTTCGATTGCCGCTACGCCACCTTGTTCAATAAGCCATTCAAATACAAGTCCTGCAATATAAATCGCATAGGTCGGAGGCGTATTAACCATACTTTGGTTATCCGCCTGTTCCTTCCAGTTAAAGACACCAGGCGTTTGTGCGGCAGCTAAGCCAAGCAAATCATCACGCACAATCACAATACACAAGCCAGCTGGTCCAATATTTTTTTGTGCCCCAGCATAAATTACGCCATATTGGCTAACATCAATCTGCCTTGACAGTATGTGGGAGGACATATCAGCCACAATGGGTACATTTCCTGCCTTTGGTAAGGCATCAAATTCAACCCCGTTTATGGTTTCATTCGTACAGATATGTAAATATGCTGCGTCATTATGCAATTGCCATTGAGAAAAATCAGGTACGTAAGTATATGGCTTACTTTCTGTCACAATTTCAATATTGCCAATAATCTTTGCTTCATTAGCACTGCGTTGACTCCAACTACCAGTAATCGCATAATCCGCGCTTTTGCCATTTAACAGATTAAGAGGGATCATTACATTCTCTGCAATGGCGCCACCTTGCAAAAATAATACTTTGTAATGACTTGGCACACCTAATAAAGCACGAAAATCAGCTTCCGTCTTAGCCAATATACTCAAAAACTCTTTGCCACGGTGCGACATCTCCATAACAGACATACCACTACCATGCCAATCAAGCATTTCAGCTTGCGCACGTTGCAACACTGCTTTAGGTAAAACAGCTGGTCCAGCTGAAAAATTAAAAATTGGTTGCATCGACACCCTTATTCTTCTTCGTCTGTTTCAACTACTTTTTCCAGCCCAGATAACTTCTCGCCCTGCCCTAAATTAATCAGCGTGACACCTTGTGCCGCTCGGCCCATATCGCGAATCTCTTTTACCCGTGTACGGATTAAAACACCACCAGTGGTGATTAGCATGATTTCATCATCTGCACTGACTAAGCGAGCTGCAATTGCCGCGCCATTGCGCTCACTAATTGCAATCGCCTTAACACCTTGTGTACCGCGTCCAGAATGACGGAAATCTTTTAATACTGTCCGTTTTCCATAACCGTTTTCTGTTGCCACCAATACTGATTGTTGATCATCATCAGCAATCAACAAAGATAATACTTGTTGTTTTGGCCCCAGCTTCATGCCGCGTACACCACGTGTTGCACGGCCCATAGGTCGCACATCATCCTCACTAAACCACACAGCTTTACCCGCGTCAGAAACTAAAACGATGTCATTTTCCCCATTTGTAATTTCGGCCCCAATCAGATAGTCACCTTCATCAAGTTTAATTGCTATGATGCCTGATTTACGTGGTTTAGAAAATTCGGACAATGCAGTTTTCTTAACCGTGCCTTTAGCGGTTGTCATAAAAATAAATTCATTATTGGTAAACTCTTTAACAGGCAGGATTGCATTAATTTTTTCGCCTTCCGCTAGTGGGAATAAGTTTACAATCGGTTTACCACGACCAATACGACTGCCCTGTGGTACTTCATAGACTTTTAACCAATACACTTGACCTAGGCTACTGAAACATAATATGTAATCATGTGTATTAGCGACGAATAATTTATCGATGAAGTCATCTTCTTTTGTTGGCGCAGCCTGCTTACCCCTGCCTCCACGTCGTTGTGCACGATATTCTTCTAATAGCTGAGACTTAACATATCCAGTATGAGATAGCGTTACGACGACATCTTGTGGCGTAATTAAGTCTTCCAGCGATAAATCTTGAGTATTTTCTACAATCTCACTGCGACGTTTATCACCGAACTGTTTAGCAATTTCCGCCATCTCTTCTGTAATCATTGTTGTAACGCGAGAAGGCGTTGCTAAAATATCTAACAAATCAGCAATCACATCCATAATTTCCTTGTACTCGTTAACAACCTTATCCTGTTCCAAACCAGTAAGTCGTTGCAAGCGCATTTGCAGAATTTCTTGCGCTTGAATATCAGAAAGTTTGTATCCTTCTGGCGTTAATCCAAAATCGACCGATAACCCTTCAGGTCTGGATGCTTCCATCGCTGCACGTTTCAGCATTTCTTCTACTACTGGTGAGTGCCACGCTCGCGCCATCAATTGCTGCTTAGCTTCTGGCGGCGTTGGTGCTGCCTTAATAATCGCAATCATTTCGTCTACATTTGCTAATGCAACTGCAAGCCCTTCTAGTACATGGCCGCGATCACGTGCCTTTCTGAGCTCAAATACTGTACGCCGCGTGATAACTTCTCGACGGTGACGCAAAAAAGCTTCCAGAATTTGTTTTAAATTAAGTAAACGTGGCTGTCCGTCAATCAGGGCAACCATATTCATACCAAACGTATCTTGCAACTGTGTTTGCTTGTAAAGATTATTGAGAATCACCTCTGGCACTTCACCACGTTTTAGCTCAATCACAACGCGCATACCAGCTTTATCTGACTCATCGCGAAGATCCGAAATACCTTCAATTTTTTTATCATTAACGAGCTCAGCAATCTTCTCAATCAATGTTTTTTTGTTGACTTGATAAGGGAGTTCATCAATGATAATTGCTTGACGATTGCCCCCTTTATCAATATCTTCAAAGTGGGTACGACCACGCATAACAACGCGTCCTCGTCCTGTTTGATAACCTTCCCTTACTCCTGTGGTGCCGTAAATAATACCAGCCGTTGGAAAATCAGGTGCAGGCATTAAATCAATCAAATCATCAATTGAAATTTCTGGATCTTTAAGCAATGCCAAACATGCGTCTAAAACTTCGTTTAGATTATGTGGCGGGATGTTCGTCGCCATACCAACAGCGATACCTGAACTACCATTAATGAGTAAGTTAGGTATCCTGGCTGGCATAATCAGTGGCTCATTCTCTGAACCATCATAGTTAGGGCCAAAATCGACTGTTTCTTTTTCTATATCTGCTAATAACTCATGTGCAATTTTTGACATGCGAATTTCGGTGTAACGCATTGCAGCAGCATTATCACCATCAACAGATCCAAAATTACCCTGTCCATCCACCAACATATAACGTAACGAAAAATCCTGTGCCATTCGTACAATCGTATCGTACACAGCTGTATCTCCATGCGGATGGTATTTACCGATCACATCACCGACTATACGTGCTGACTTTTTGTATGGTTTGTTATAGTCATTATTTAATTCATGCATGGCAAAAAGCACACGCCTATGTACTGGTTTTAAACCATCACGAACATCTGGCAAAGCCCTACCTACAATCACGCTCATCGCGTAATCGAGGTAAGAACGGCGCATTTCATCTTCCAAACTGATAGGCAGGGTTTCTTTTGCGAATTGATCCATGATTTATTCCGTCATTGTTCCGTATTTATATGATGGGATTGCAACTTTTTATAAGCGCATTTTTATAAGATATTTAACCTTTAAATTTTAACATGTTTAGCTTGCTAGAGCAGTTTTTTACGCAATTATTAGAATAAAAAACGGGGCTATCATAGGCCCCGTTTTTAAATCAATTACTTATCAAGCAAGTATCGATAAATCAGCTTTCAAATCATCTATATGCTCCAGCCCAACCGCAATTCGGACTAGGTTATCTTTCACACCTGATGCCAATCTTGCTTCGGCACTCACTCTGCTATGAGTGGTTGTTGCTGGATGCGTAATTGTTGTTTTAGCATCGCCTAAATTAGCTGTTATAGAAATCAACCGCGTAGCATCGATTAACTCCCATGCTGCATTCTGTTCTGTTTGACCAGGTTTTGCCTTAACCTCAAAACTAACAATCCCCCCGCCATTTTTCTGCTGTCGCATAGCGAGTGCATGCTGCGGGTGTGACTTTAGTCCAGGATAAAAAACACGATTAATCTGTGGTTGCGACTCTAACCATACTGCTAATGCATGCGCTTTTTGTGCATGCGCCTCCATCCGAATCGGTAATGTTTCCAATCCTTTTAAAAAGACCCATGCATTAAAAGCACTCATCGTAACGCCTGCCGTACGCAGAAATCCATATACAGGTTCCATCAACTTCTTTGATCCTAACACTGCACCACCCAGACAGCGACCTTGCCCATCAATATATTTTGTCGCAGAATGAATAATGATATCAGCACCAAGTTCCAGTGGCTTTTGTATCACAGGCGTACAAAAACAGTTATCAACTACTAAATAAGCATTAGCAACATGAGCAATTTCAGCTAGTGACTGAATATCACAGACTTCAGTTAGTGGATTTGATGGCGTTTCTACAAAAAAAAGCTTAGTGTTTTTTTGTAGAGCGGCTTGCCATGCCTCTGTATCTGATAATGCAACCAAGGTTACTTCCAAACCCCAGCGCTTTAAAATATTCGTGAATAGCTGTACTGAAGTACCAAATAAACTCTGCGAGGCTACTACATGATCACCAGTTGAGCAAAGGCCCATTACGCAAGCCAATATTGCCGACATGCCACTTGCAGTGGCAACGCACTGCTCAGCACCCTCCATTGCAGCTAGCTTATCTTGAAATGCAGTGACAGTAGGGTTTGTGAATCGGGAGTAAATATTGCCTGCTTCGTCGCCCGCAAATCTGGCTGCGGCTTGGGCAGCACTCTTAAACCGGAAGCTAGAGTTTAAAAATATAGCTTCAGAATTTTCACCTAACTCGGTTGGAGCACTACCTGCTCTCACACTAATGGTTTCAGGGTGGTATTGATTAGTCATTAACTACTCTCTTTTGTAAATCTTTTGGGTATTAAAAAACCCGTTATAGCTCATTACAGCTAAAACGGGTTTTGTATTTCTCGCTTTAGCAGGATTTATAATGCGCCCGCAAGCTGAGTAAGGCTTTGTTTAAATTTGGCCACTCAAATCAGCGCACTTTCATTAAATGCCAATTAGCAATTTAAGTCAAGCCCAAAATTCAAATAATGGCTATGTAACTGGAAATGTTTGTCTCATAGAGAGGCAGACAGATTTGACATTGCTTTTTCAATAGTGGGTGGAATATCTTCCATCTGACTATTAATCTGTATTTGACTAAATATATTACCAACAAACTGATCATGAGTTACCGACCCAAATTTGAAAGAATTCATCACATCAATCACGCGATCTTGATCTTCGTCCAAGCCAACCCACAAAGGTAGCCTTAATAGCCTGTCGGACACTGCATTTGTAGTATCCATAACACCACATACGCGGCCAAACTTAATTCCTGCTGGCGCAGAATGCAATGGAATATAATGAAAAACAGGATGAATATTATATGATTTGAATCTACGTATCAGCTCAGTTCTTTCTGTCAGTGAGTTAAGTATCACATAATACATGTGAGCATTATGCGTACAGCCTTCTGGAATAGTTGGCCTTCTGAGAACACCATCACGCTCTAAGTGCTCAAATGCCTGATGGTATTTATTCCAAATTGCCATTCGCTTTTCTGTGATTTCTTCGGCACATTCTAACTGTGCCAATAAGAATGCAGCTGTATCTTCGCCTGGTAAATAGGAAGAACCAATATCTTGCCAGGTATACTTATCTACCTGACCTCGATAAAACTGACTACGATTAGTCCCCTTTTCTCGAATAATTTCTGCTCTTAGTGAAAACTCTTCGTCATTAATGAGTATTGCACCACCCTCACCAGAGATAATATTTTTTGTCTCATGAAATGAGTAGGCACCAATATGTCCAATTGCCCCTAATGCCTTTCCTTTATAGCTAGACATGACCCCTTGCGCTGCATCTTCAATCACCAAAAGGTCATGCTTTTTAGCAATTTGCATAATCACATCCATTTCGCAAGCAACTCCTGCGTAATGCACTGGCACGATGGCTTTGGTTCTATTTGTTATCGCTGCTTCTATCAAATTTTCATTGATGTTTAACGTGTCAGGTCGAATATCCACAAAAACGGGTACCCCACCTCGTAATACAAAGGCATTAGCAGTCGATACAAAGGTATATGACGGCATAATGACTTCATCACCTGGTTTTATGTCAGCAAGTAATGCAGCCATTTCTAATGCAGCAGTACAAGAGTGTGTTAGTAAAGCTTTTTTTGTTTTTGTATTTTGTTCCAGCCAAGTACTTGATTCTTTTGTATAGAAACCATCACCGGACAAATTGCCTACAGCATGTGAGTTTTTGATATATTCGATCTCATTCCCGGTAAGATAAGGTTTATTAAATGGCACTTCACGCATAGACTCTTCCTCGATTCAATATTAAGCTCTGTTACTTAAACAACAATGTTGAATATACAGTTGCATAAACAGTGCCAAGCAACCAGCTTAATTAAACTGTTTTCAATCAACAGTTTAGAATTATCATTATTATTTTTTTGAACTTTAATGTTAAATCTCGACAAAATTGTCGTCAATTTGACATTAGTCAGATTAGAACGCTAGCCCAATAAATAAACAATAACCCATATGGGTAGTATGGCTATTGCTAGGGATCAATAAGTTAAAAAGCCACTATGAACATAGTGGCCTAAGTGGTCTAAGAGGCGCGCTCTAGCAGATCATCTTCTTCACTGCCTACTAGATTCAAATCCATTTGTGTTGTTGAGTTTGGTGGCCGTTGTGTTTGTACTGAATCACCACGTAAAGCCTCAATCCGATTCAAATAAGCAACATCCACATCACCTGTGACATAATGCCCATCAAAGCAGCTCGAATCAAAGTCTTGAATTTTGGGATTTAGCTTGAGTACAACTTGCTCTAATGCTACTAAGTCTTGGTAAATAAGCGCATCTGCTCCAATCTCTTGGCAAATTTCTTCATCTGTTCGATCTGTCGCTAATAACTCATCTCGGCTAGGCATATCTATACCATAGACATTCGGGAATCTAACTGGTGGAGCCGCTGAAGCAAAATAAACTTTCCTTGCACCTGCATCACGTGCCATTTGTACAATTTGTTTTGACGTGGTGCCACGCACAATTGAATCATCAATCAATAACACATTTTTACCAGCAAACTCTACCCCAATCGGGTTAAGTTTTTGTCTAACCGATTTTTTACGCAAGGCTTGGCCTGGCATGATAAATGTACGACCGATATAGCGATTTTTAATAAAACCTTCTCGGTACTCCAAGCCCAATGCTAGGCCAACTTGTAATGCGCTCGGTCTGCTGGTGTCAGGAATAGGAATCACAACATCGATATCCAAATGTGCCCATTCTCGTTTTATCTTTTCAGCAAGCGTAGCACCCATATCTAAACGGGTTTGGTAGACAGAAACACCATCAATTAAAGAGTCTGGTCTAGCCAAGTAAACATACTCAAAAATGCATGGTGTTAATTGCGCCTTATCCGCACATTGACGGCTGAATAAATTACCATCCATATCAACAAAGACCGCTTCACCTGGTTCAACGTCACGCATCAACGTAAAACCAAGCACATCCAACGCAACACTTTCTGAAGCAACTATATACTCTGTTCCTTTTTCAGTGTCCATTTTACCGATAACCAGCGGCCGAATCCCATTCGGGTCACGAAAAGCAAGCAAGCCAAAATCAGCTATCATTGCAACTACCGCATAAGCACCTTTGCACCGTCGATGCACGCGACTCACCGCATCAAATACCATATCTGTATTGAGCACCGCACTTTTAGATGTTTTTTCAATTTCATGCGCTAGGACATTAAGCAACACTTCAGAATCAGAAGTCGTATTAATATGACGCAAGTCTTGGCGGAATACCTCTGATTTTAATTGTTCAGAATTGGTCAGATTACCGTTATGTCCAAGCACTATACCAAAAGGAGAGTTGACATAAAATGGTTGTGCTTCTGCAGCACTTGAAGATCCTGCAGTTGGGTATCGTACATGTGCAATCCCGGCATTACCAATTAAGCTACGCATATGTCGTGTTTGGAATACGTCTTTGACCAAACCATTACTTTTATGCATAAAAAATGTATTACCATCGCAGGTGACAATACCAGCAGCATCTTGGCCACGATGTTGTAACACCAATAAACCGTCATATAAGAGTTGATTGACTGGATTTTTACCTACAATCCCAATAATTCCGCACATAATTCAGTGTCGTCCTTAAGCAAAGCGCTATTAAATCATAAAATCAGTCAAATTTAACATGTTTGGTAATGCTATATGGCAACCAAGGAAAAGTTGATTTAACTAATACTTCGAGTGGTGAACTTAGCATGGCATCTGTCCACATTCTTTCTTTTGGTAAACTGGTTAATCCTGCTGAAAAAACAAGCAGGCAAACAATCAGCATTCCTTTTGCAAAACCGAAAACTATACCAAGCAGACGATTTAGCCAACCAAACCCAACTTTAATAATAATAGTTGATATGGCAATTGATAAAAGACTATTAATGAATAATACAGCGATTAACAGTATTAAAAAAGCAGCTAATGTTTTTAATGCTTCCGTAGGTATATCTTGGGGGAGAATAGGCGACAACACAGATGCGTATGTTTTTGCAACGTAAAGTGCTACCACCCACCCAATAATAGCGAGCATCTCTTTAACTGCACCGCGCATTATGCTAACAATTATTGAAACGCCTATAATAGCTAGCACAATATAATCAAAGCTTGTCAATTAAATAAAACCTTCATTTTTGACTGACTACCATACCAGCTAAACCAGCATCCTTAATGTTTTGTAACGCAATGGCTGCTTCATTTCTTTCATCGAAACTTTCAGTACGTAAGCGTGTTTTAATACCCGTATCTGTTGATATCTTTTCTGTTAACGACCGGTATCCCAAATCATTTAATTTGAGTTGTAATTTTTTAATATTGTCAGGATTAGAAAAAACACCAATCTGCACATAATATCCCGCTACTTTACTGGGGCTTGCCTTTGCAACGTCTTCACTTGCTTTAACAGGCTTATTACTTTCGCTCTTTTCCGCAAGAGCTGGCTCGGGTATTGATGGTTGCACATCCACATCAGGCAATTCAACGGCGGCTGTATTAACAATGCTTTCACTATCAGGCTCTTGAATCATCACCTCTTCTACATCAGCCAAACTCTCTACATCTAATTCGACAGTTGTATCCGAATTAGGTAACTTTGGCGACATAACAATTTCAATATCTTCTTGAACTGTTTTTTGACGATCCTCCAACATCATCGGCAGAATAATAATCATGATTAAGACCAGTGCAATTGCACCAACCAAACGACGACGTGCTCTTTTTTTAAAACTCAGACCTTGGTCAACTTGATCTTTTTGCATGATTTACTTTCCCTGCACAGTTAATACTTCAATTGCATCCGCCACCGTGTAGAACGAGCCGAAGACAATAATTCTATCATTTTTACCCATATCTATACAGGCACTACTTAATGCCTCAGCTACACTATCAAAACATTTTGTTGGACCCTTCGCGTTTGGAAGCAAATAAGATTCTAGTTCTTTTGCCTTTGCACCACGTGGGTTCTGTGTGTCTGCTAAGTACCAAGCAGAGATATGAGGCAGCAGCTCTTGCGTCACTTGCTCAATATCTTTATCTGCCAGCATTGCAAATACGCCTAATGTATGCCCTTTAACAGGATGTTTAGTTAAATTTTGCGCCAATGATTTTGCAGCTTGTGGATTGTGTGCTACATCTAAAATTACTTCTGGGTCTTTGCTAATAGTATAAAAGCGACCCAATAATGTTACATTAGCTAGTGCATTTTTTATTATATCCAATGTAACTGGAAGCACGTCTCCGAGACTTTGGACAGCACAAACAGCACATGCTGCGTTGTTTAGCTGAAAATCTCCTTGCAACGCTAAAGCTGGTAATGTTAATTGAAGTTGTCCTGTTTGATATATCCAACCATCATCTGTTTTTATTACCTCAAAGTCACGATGAATCAACAGTAAATTCGCACCGATTTCATCAGCATGCCTAACTAGACTTTTTGGCGGGTCATCATCTCCACAAATAGCTGGTTTGTTATTGCGGTAGATGCCTGCTTTTTCCACGCCTATTTTTTCTCTCGTATCCCCTAAATAATCCGTATGATCCAAATCGACGCTAGTAACGATTGAACAACTAGGTTCAAAAGCGTTAACCGCATCCAAGCGCCCTCCCATACCGACTTCAAGCAAGATAATATCCAGATTTGCTTTTGAAAAATGCCAAAGTGCTGCTAGTGTTCCCATTTCAAAATAGGTCAGTACGACATTCCCCCGTGCTGCTTCGATAGCAGAAAATGCCAAACACAAATCATCATCTGAAATATTCTGCTGGTTTACTCTTATACGCTCATTGTAATGTAATAGATGGGGGGAAACATAGGCGCCAACACGACAACCAGCTTTTGAATATATATGCTCTAACATTGCGCAAGTTGAGCCTTTTCCATTAGTACCCGCAATGCTAATAATGGGAGGCAATGACTCAAGCGCCATGTGACTGACAACTTCATTCACTCTGTCCAGTCCCATTTCAATAGATTTGGGATGAAGAGCCTCAATATAAGCTAACCATTCCTTCAGTGTAGCTGGCTTTTTTGTTTGTTTGTTCACAGAAAATCTGCTAAAAGCAATTAAACTGCATGCATTAAACTGGTCAATATGTTTTTCAGTTTTCCACGCATTTCTCTGCGGTCAATGATTATATCAATAGCGCCATGCTCAAGTAAGAATTCAGCGCGCTGAAAACCATCAGGTAGCGTCTCACGCACAGTTTGTTCAATGACGCGAGGCCCAGCAAAACCTATTAAAGCATTTGGCTCTGCAATAATGACATCGCCGAGCATGGCAAAGCTAGCAGAAACACCACCCATCGTTGGGTCTGTCAATATTGAAATAAATGGTAATCCTGCCTCTGAAAGCTTTGTCAATGCCGCACTCGTTTTAGCCATTTGCATCAGAGACAACAAACCCTCCTGCATTCTTGCACCGCCACTTGCGGCAACACATATAAAGGGTGTTTTGTATTCAATTGCCGCATTCACTCCGCGAACAAAGCGTTCACCAACTACAGACCCCATAGAGCCGCCCATAAACTTAAATTCAAATGCAGCCACAACGACAGGCAGCTCTAAAATAGTGCCTTTTTTTACAACTAAGGCATCGACCTCGTTTACTGCTTTTTGCGCTTCTTTCATACGTTCAGTGTATCGCTTGCTGTCTTTAAATTTAAGCGAATCTGTTGGTGCAACCTTTTCACCAATTTCTTCTTGATTATCTGCGTCAAGTATAAAATTAATTCTTTGCCTTGCTGAAATGCGATTATGATGACCACACTCTGGGCAAACCTCTAAATTTGTTTCTAAGTCCGTTTTATATAAAACGGACTGACAAGCATCACACTTGCTCCATAGCCCTTCAGGCATACTACGTTTCTGCACACTCCCGACAACGTGCTGAATCTTTTGTGGAATTTTATCTAACCAACTCATAGCTACCCCAATGTATTGTTAATCGATTGCTAATCGCAATTCTTCTATTAATTTACCTATATTCTGCATTAACGTGTCTCCCGTTGATGCCTCTATCGTCGATACAGTGCGACTTCCTACTACGACTGCATCTGCAAATGCAGCAATCAATTTTGCCGTTGCAGCATCTTTTACACCAAAACCAACACCAATTGGCAGATCTGTCTGCGTTCTAATATCTGCAACGCGAGATTTTACCTCATCTATATCAAGATTTGCTGCACCGGTAACGCCTTTAAGGGAAACGTAGTATAGAAACCCTGTTGCTTGATTAACCACCAAATCAATCCGTTTTTTTTCTGTCGTTGGCGATAGTAGAAAGATGCTATCTATATCATGCTTATTTAATTCAGTAATAAAGTCATGGCACTCTTCAGGTGGGTAATCAACAGTCAAAACACCATCTACACCCGACTCTTTCGCTTTTTCTGCAAACACTTCAATTCCCATTGCTTCAATAGGATTCGCATATCCCATTAACACAACTGGCGTTTTCTGGTCTTGCATTCGAAACGTTTTTACTAACTCTAGCACTTTTCTTAAGCCAACTTTATGCGCTAAAGCACGTTCACTTGCTCGTTGAATCACAGGGCCATCTGCCATTGGATCAGAAAAAGGGACGCCTAACTCGATGATATCAGCACCCTTGTTAACCATAGTGTGCATAAGACCCACCGTGAAGTCAGGATGTGGATCACCCGCTGTGATGTAAGGAATAAGTGCTTTTTTATTATTTGCTTTCAATGCAGCAAACGTTGATTGAATACGTGACATATTTAAAAGTTCTAATTTTATAAGGTGATATTGGCTAGCTTAGCTACAGTATTAATATCTTTGTCGCCACGCCCAGAAAGGTTGACTAAGATAATTTCATCTTTACGCATTTCTTTAGCCATTTTTTCAGCATGTGCTAGGGCATGACTAGATTCTAGTGCAGGAATAATACCTTCTGTTCTACACAAGCTGTGAAATGCAGTCATTGCTTCGTCATCAGTAATGCCTACATATTCTGCACGTTTGATATCTTTTAACCATGCATGCTCAGGCCCTACACCAGGATAATCCAAACCAGCTGATATTGAATGTGTCTCAATGATATTGCCGTCTTCATCTTGCATTAGATATGTTCTGTTACCATGTAATACCCCTACAGCACTGTTTGTACTCAGTGGTGCAGCATGAGCGCCCGTCTCTAGACCATGGCCTGCAGCCTCAACGCCAACAAGACGGACATTAGGCACATCAATATATGGGTAAAAAATACCCATTGCATTGGAACCACCCCCCACACAAGCAACAACGACATCAGGCTGACGCCCAACCATTTCTTGCATCTGGATTTTTGCTTCTGCACCAATGACTGCTTGGAAATCTCTTACCATCATGGGATATGGATGCGGACCAGCCACTGTACCGATGATATAGAAAGTATTAGAAATATTAGTTACCCAATCTCGCATTGCTTCATTTAATGCATCTTTTAGCGTTTTGGAACCACTCTCAACGGGTACAACTGTAGCACCAAGCAATTTCATTCTAAAAACATTTGGCGCCTGTCGTTTAACATCTTCACTACCCATGTAAACAACGCACTCTAAACCTAGCCGTGCAGCAATCGTTGCAGTTGCCACGCCATGTTGACCAGCGCCAGTCTCAGCAATTACTCTAGGCTTACCCATCCGTTTAGCAAGCAACGCTTGGCCAATTGTGTTGTTTACTTTGTGCGCGCCTGTATGATTTAAATCTTCGCGCTTTAGATAAATTTGTGCACCACCGACCTTATCAGACCAACGCTGTGCATGGTAAATTGGACTTGGTCGCCCAACAAAATGTTTTAAATCGTAAGCGTATTCTGCTAGGAATGCTGGATCATGTCGGTATTTTTCATACATTACTCGCAATTCTTCAAGTGCTTCAACCAATGTTTCAGCCACAAAAGATCCGCCAAACTGACCAAAATGACCTCGCTCATCTGGCATATCATATAACTGCATATTCACTCCTCGTTGTCGACATTCGCGCAATGCATGTCAACTCAACTCTTATTTTATGAAAACATATCAACAGCCATTTACTGCTGAAACAAAATTTGCAATCTTTACTGAATCTTTAATACCTTTACTTTGCTCTACACCACCACTTACATCAACAGCATACGGTGCTACCAGCTTTATTGCTTGGGCGACATTTCCAACGCTAAGGCCGCCAGCAAGAACGATAGGTTTCGGCATTTTTTTCGGAATAACGTTCCAATCAAATATTTCCCCGGTTCCACCAAATGCGGCATCAGAATAGGTATCCAGCAACAACGCTTTTGCACTGGTATAGTCTTGGGCATATTGTATCAAATTTGTACCTAATTTAACTCGAATTGCCTTTAAATAAGGCAATCCATATTGCTTACATGCTACTTCGTCTTCATCTCCATGAAATTGTAACAAATCAATACGTACAGACGTTAATACTTGCATTACTTCATCAGTCGTTGGGTTCACAAATAAGGCAACTATACTCACAAATGGCGGCAGTGCTTTAGCAATTGCTCTAGCTTGTGTAACTGATACATATCTTGGGCTAAGTGGATAAAACACTAAGCCAATAGCATCTACTCCCTGCTCAGCTGCATAAACTGCGTCTTCTACTCGAGTAATACCACAAATTTTTATACGTGTTCGCATGGCTACATTAGTACTTTTCATTGTTTTAAGACTATCTCAAACTTTAGTGTGTGCCACAAGCTATAATTAAATGAAGCCAATGTGTTGTTCTTGAGCCGGTAGCAGCCACTGCTCATCATATTCTACGCCAGTTAAATATAAACCATTTGCAGAAAATGTTGGTGGTGATAAAGTTCGGTCGTTTTTATTCAATAACGCACGAATAAACTGAGGGGGATTTTTACCGTTACCAACATAAATTAAAGCCCCTATCATATTTCGTACTTGATGTTGCAGGAAAGCATTAGCAACAAATCTAAATACCAATTTATTACCCTTCATACTAATTGATGCATTATACATATGGCGAATGGGCGATTTTGCTTGACACTCACTTGCTCGAAATGCGCTAAAATCATGCTCACCTATTAGGAATTGGATCGCTTGCTGCATCTCCTCCAAACACAATGGTTGATGATACCAGCCAGCTTTTGTTGCTAACACTGCAGGCGCAACGGGCGCGTTAACCAGCAAGTACTCATAACTTCTTCTGCGTGCTGAAAATCGAGCATGAAATGTCTCTGATACTTGTTTAGACCAGAGAACTCTTACAGATGATGGTAAGAAGGCATTAACCCCTCTCACCCATGCGGTCTCTGGCCTTATTATCTCAACGTTAAAATGGACAATTTGCATCAGTGCATGCACACCTGTATCTGTACGACCTGCAGCATGAACACGAATGGGTTGTTGTGCAATCTTAGCTATCGCTGATTCAAGAACATCTTGTACACCACAACCGGCTGGTTGACTTTGCCAACCACAAAAACTTGCACCATCATATTCTACCCCCAATGCTATTCGCATTACAGCACCTAATTTAATATGGCATAAGCTGAAGCTAGCAGCATACAGGAAATAGCTAACAGATCAAAAAGGGTAAATTCAGGCTTATTTAGCTCCACTATCACATCATCATGTTTGTCTTCGGAGAAAATTGTTCTGAGACTATCTGATAAATGTTTTGGCATAGCGACTAGCGAATTATTATTGCCTTCCTCGCGTAACTCAACATAATGTAAAGTGAGCCATAACCGAGCTGAAAATCGCTTTACATCTAATCCAAAATTCGCAAAAGGCTTGATCAAATAGAACAGGCCTGAAATGAGTTGCTGTTTATTATTATTGATGAGTATAAGTGACAATGCAGCCAAGATTGTTGCTATACGAACAAACTGGTTTAAACCCGCTACTAAACCTTCGTAAGTGGGTTGCGCCCAACTAGGCCAATTGGGGACATGTTGACCTGGTGTGTTAAAAACAAAAATAACAAACATTACTATGTAAAACCATTTTAGTCGCTTCATCAATAGAAAATAATGGTTGTTTTTAAGGTAAATATGCAATGCAAGTAATACTAGAAAAATTAGTAATAATGTGTTGAGTGTCCATATGTTCAATGTGAAGGCAAACATCAACAGCAATAATAGTTGTGTTGTTGAATTAATGATCATTTACTTTTATCTGGACTCTGATTTCACACGCTTTAAGTTAAGTATAAAAAAGCCGGACTTTGTCCGGCTTCGTCTCTTTTAAGAAACATTAATTTAATGATGCGAGTATGTCTTCTGCACGTTTGCGTTGTTTTGCACCACCCTCTTTGAGCACTTCATCAAGTAGCTCTTTAGCGCCTTCTTTATCTTCCATGTCGATGTATGCAGCGACTAGTTCGAGTTTGGTTTCTACCTCTTCTGATTCTGGCTCATCAACAGTATCGGCTATTGACAAATCTGAGGTTGACTCAACTTCTGCTTCAGAAATTGCACCACTCACATCATCATCTACATCTAATGAAATGTCAGACATATCCAACACATTTGCTTCATGAGAAGTTGCATCTGTGTCTATATCGTTTTCGAGCGAAATGCCGTCTTCTGTAATTGTATCAATATCGAAACCAAAATTTTCTGGCTCGGCTGCTTCTCCAGATTTTTTTTCATGATCACCCTCTTCAGAGTAATCAATTTGTTGATTATCTTCAGATATATCTAGTGATAAATCATTTGGCATTTCCAATACTGGTGTCTCTGATGTATCTACATTCTCTAATTCAACTTGATCAGTTTCCGGCTCTAAAGCTTTGCCTTCATCAGGTTGAGCAATATTTAGTGCATCTGTGTCTACTTCTAACGATGGAAAGTCTAAATTTGGCATCGTATGTGCAAACGATTCTTCTGTCACAGGAGTGTCAAAGTCATTGCTGTCTGTCGTCTGTGTTTCCTCATCTGTACTCAAATCAAAATCAAGCGAAGAATCATCGATATCTAATTTATTTACACTGTCTGAAGCATCTAGATTTTCATCGTCAGTTTCAGTTGATTTGTTTTGTATTTGATCATCAGTGATGGTAGGAACATCATCTAATGGTGTGGAGTAAGACGAAAAATCAACATCTTCAGCATTTTCATCACTTAGAGAAAAATCTAAATCAGCCTCACCAGCTAATGGTGAATCGTCGAAATCTGATGCGTCTAATTTTTTATTTACATCATCGCTATTCGAAGTATCTTTAGCGACTGGCAGACCCTCTTTAATTTGGTAGAGTGGGTTGTTTGGTTCAAGCTTGATTCCAATTTCAGCCACTTTTGCCCAAGTTGGGTCATCCGCCCCGAGTGTCGTGTAAAGTTCACCAGATACGGTTTCAAAAGCAGACATATTCTTGCTAGCTGCGTACATTTCCAACAGTTTCAAATGCAACTCATAACGCTTGGGTTCTTTTGAAATAGCATCCTTAAGTATTTCCTCAGCTTGCGCGTCACGACCATAAGCCATGTAAACTTCTGCCTCTGCGATGGGATCGACATCATTAGTATCAATCATGCCACCGCTTGTGCTTTGAGAAAAGTCAGTCAA
>JBLLNR010000010.1:0-71070 GCA_048058875.1 Methylotenera sp.
AATCGTCAGCGTTTGCCCTGCTACTAGCGTAATATCGGCACCGATTCCATTAGCGTCTGCCAGCAAGTACCACATGCTGGCATCGCCCCACAAGTCTCTGGCAATGCTTTGTAAGGTATCGCCATTGCGAACAGTATAACTACTAGCCACCGGACCGGGATTGGTTGGGCTGATTGGCTCATAATTCTGATCAAAATCTGCGCTTTGAATTGGGCGCCATCCCGCATAGTTGCCGCTTGGCGCATTACGATTTGCCATAGACTGCACATAATCAAAACGGCTAGGGCCTGTGTTGTTAACTTCACCTACACGCCTACCATCTACATACATGTAGCGGTTCACTTTATCTGCAACTGTGCCTGGATTGTAAGTGTTACCGTAGTAGCGGTAGCGTGGCCTTGGGATAATACCAGTAAGCTCTTCTCTAACCAGCACCAAGCCTTGTGCATTAGTAACATATTGAATATTACGATTGCCGATGCGGTCTACCGCGCCTGTCATATGCCCATTCACATCAAAGCTTATATCTGTATAGCCTGCCTGCCAAACGCGATTACTTTTCTTAATATCGCGGTTATATGGGGTTGCAGTAATCGCGGTGACTTTCGCTTCATCCCAATACTCATAATAATAATGGGAATTGATGATGTTACCGCCCGCTGCTGCTCCATTGCTATCACTGACAATATGGGCAAGCTCGCCAGCGCCTGTGGCAGAATATGCACCGTTAGCGGCACCTGTGTAGTATCTGTATTTGGTGGTTGCACCCGTATGGCTGACCTGCTCTATTGTACGATTATCTTTGTCATATTCTGTGGTCATGCGATATGTTACGGTACCACTGGTGTTGTACTCAGTCATTCTATACACACGACCAAATGCATCACTTTCTCGCAAGTTTCGTAACACGCCATTTACTTTAACGGTGTTTAAATAGCCTTCATTGGTATAGCCATAGACTTCTGTCGTGTTGTCGCTACCATTAATCACTTTAATGCGTTGACCAATGGCGTTATAGCTTATGTCTACACCCTCTGTGCCTAGTTGAATTTCACCATTAACCAGTGTACCCATGGTAATTAAGAAGCGATTCATGCTGTCATATTTATACCAATACTCTTGCACGCTAGAACTTCCGTCCACTTGGTAGTAGGTACTATTGACACTGCGACGGTTGCCCACTGCATCATAAGTGTAATGAATGATTGCTTTAGGGTCTTTAATCGTCTCAATACGGTTTAGTGCATCATAGGTAATATGCGTTTGTTGGTAATAGTTACTAAACCCTTCATTGATGCTAAGTGGGTTTTTAAGCGTGACATACGCCTCATAAGTTTTGTTGCCATTAGCATCATACTCGTAGTAGGTATACATACCTGTGGCTTTGTCCATAATAGAGCGAACATAGCCATTGTTATAGTGTTCATATGCTATATTTTGGCCTGTGGTCCCAGTTTGGCTAGTGAGCCAGCCTGCATGATTGTAGTTGTAGGTGAATTGATTTCCACCTAAATCTTCATGCCAAGTGACACGGTTAAACATGTCCATATGATCAATAATCGTTTTGCCATCAGCACGGGTTGTTGTTTTCTCCCAGCCTGAACCAGCAATACCGCCTACCCCGGCTATCGTATTGCTGTAGTCGTAGTCATAGCTTGTCTCAAAACCCATAAAAGTAACCGTTTTTCTGACACGGCCTAAGCTGTCGTAATAAGTTTTTTCTGTATCACCAGTGCTTAGTGTACTGTCTGTTGCACGGAGGTGGCTAATGCGGTTGCCTGCAGCATCATAATGATATTGATGGTTACCAACATAGCCTGATGATTGCGTTAGACGTCCCATTTCATCATAAGCATAAAATGAGTCTTGACCTACTTCGTTTGTCTCTTGACGTTTGTTGCCGAAGATATCATACAAGCTTGTTTTAACCCCACCATCAGCATGATGCACATAGGTCAGCATATCGCGGTCATCTTGTGGAGCACCTGGCATCCACGCTTGCATATTCAGATTTCCGTTGGCATCAGTCATGGCAATGGTGCGGCCCACGGCATCATATGTATATTCTGTGGTAGGTGAAATTTGCGCAACTTGACCAGCTTCATTCGTTACGTTCACCGTTGGGTCAATTTTTTGGGTGAGTTTACCCATCGTATTGTAAGTAAAGCTGGTGACATTGCCATTGCCATCCGTCTCAGAAAGAATTTCACCGAAAGCGTTGTAACTTTGCTTGCGTGTTATTTTAACGTCACTAACACCATGTGCCTGTGCTTGTTGTGAAATGCTGGCAGCAATATCAATATTTGAGGCTGTTCCAGCTGTGGCACCAAATTTTAGGTCATGGTAATCAAAACCTGTATCATAGAAGCTGCTGTCTAAGTAGAATGTTCGCCCAGCGGTCGTTTGAACACTGTGAATGACTGCTCCATTTTTAAGGTAGTTAACAGTTGTGCCACTGTATTCAATCGCTAATACGTCTGATGTTGTATAGTTCCCAAAACCACCAAGGCTAGTTCCATTTTGATAAATAAGTAGATTACCGTTTGTTGACGCTGTATAAAAAGCATAGTCTATTGATGTGTGACTAGCATTGGTCTCTGGATCAGAATTCAAACCGAACATCGCACGCATGTTTGTTTGCCCCGCTGATGCAGAGACATAAGCACTTCCTGTATAACCCACATTACTGCGGACTTCTGCATTCCAAGCAGCACCGCCAGACTCCTTAGACAGTGCATTTTTTTGTAGTACTACAGCACTTGCACTGGCTTCATTTGCTCCAAATTGTATATCACTTAAATTGTAGTCAACATCATATAAGCTTGAGTCAAAGTAGAATTCTCTATTAGCCGTTGTTTGGTAAGTCTGAATCACCACCCCATTTTTAATGAAGCTAACTGTAGTACCCTCATATTTCACAGCCAGCACATCTGAAGCGTTATAAATACCAAATGTACCTTGATTAGTCCCATTAATATAAATCCTAAGATCTTGCCCAGCCATTGTGTACCAAGCATAATCAAGTGACGCGTAAGATTTATTACCCGTTGGATCACTATTTAATCCAAACATGCCTGCTTTATCAATTGTTTCAGCACGTGCAGATACGTATGCTCCTCCAGTAAATGAATTTACACTGTAAACATCTGCATTCCAGTCATTTCCGCCACCAGTTTTGATAATGCTATTATTGTTATAAACAGTTACTGTTTCACTAATATCAGAAATGCTAGACGACTTAACCAAGGATATTAAATTAAGTTCACCTTGTTGTTCATTCAATACATTACCATTCGCATCTAAGGCTTGATAATAAAACTCATAATCAGCTTTTGCTAAGCCACTGTAATCAAAAGCAAACATGCCACGCATTAGCGTACCAGTGGTATTGACCATCTGCGGTACAATCACTGTTGTATAGGCATCGTTTGAGCCCTTTAGACGATAGTGCAACTGAAATTGATTCGCTTCTACTGGTTGGGCTGTAAAGTAGAGATTTTCTTTTAGAGGAACATTTGTTGATATAGTTGAAGTGCTCACAGATAGAGGTGTGTTGACAACAACCGTGCTGCCTTGTGCAGTGTTTTTTATTACCTTTAGTGTCAATGCAGTTAATCTTGAACTGAGATCCGTTGTGGTTACAGTACCTCCATACTGAGTACTGCCTGATGAAACAATTACGGGTGTACCTAAATTGTATGTGGTAGTTAGTGTTTGATGTCCTTCCCCTAAAGTAAATGTACGTGTAGTAACAGATGTGCTAGCTGGCGTTGCCGAACTATATTGATCTGTTGCGGGCCTAGCAGGGGTATAAATAGTAGAAGTCAACTCTATTACTGCACTACCGTTGCCAACACCAATTAAATCACTTTGTGGCAAGGTAAGACTTACCGTATGCGTTCTAGGTGTAGGTGAAGAAGGGTTGTATTGATCAGTAGATCCCGCTGAGCCTGCAGCAAAAGTATTAACATAACGAATCAAACCAGAAGAAATATTCACACCTCCTGCATCCGTGATGTTAATTGTATGATCAATCATATTAGGTTCAATAGACGTCACTACTTGATTGCGCGCATCATAAACGCTCATATTGTAGTGTGTCTGATTAACAACACCATTCGCATTATCAATGCCTTGTTGTGCCAAGATTTGGCTTAGGCCCATACTGCGCATATCTAGCGTACCAGTAATGGTTAGTGTCGCATTGCCATTGGCATCATAAACGTAAGCTCTAGTAATACCGTCCCCGGCATTGCTCTTCCAAGCACGGCCTGCTTGGTCGTACGCTACAAAACTATCCCATTGTGTTGTAGGTGATCCGACATAGCTACGTTGACCTGTTATTTGGTTAAAGCGATTGTATTGCACCTCTGAAACTAAGTCTTCACTCATATCCTTGCTGATAACTTGACGATTTAAAGCATCGTATTGGTAAATAGTCACGTCATCTGTAAGTACACCATCTGCATCAACTCGGTTAAATAAAGTCTTTTGCGTAACATTGCCATTGGCATCATAACGATAGCCCATAACGGCTCCCGCAGCATCCGTTTCTGTCGCTAAGCGGCCAGCAATATCATAGGTATAAGTGCTAATGTGGTCATCAGCCTCAGATGTATTGTCTTTTCCTCGCTTGAGTTCACGCACTACTTCGTTTAGGCCGTTATACTCTGTGTTCGTTATTGGTCGAACAGTATCGCCTTCAAAATCAATATACTCCGGATTGATTTGGCTCGTTTGACGACCTATACCATCGTATTCCCAATCCGTGATAACGCCAGTAGCATCTACTTTTTGGGTCATATTATTGAGACCATCGTACGTATAGTAAGTAGTAGGGTTGGCTATATTGGTACTTAGCCTGCCATCGACTAAGTTAACAACACCCTGTTGATTGAGTACATTGCCATCTGCATCTAGGGATTGATAATAAAAGTCATATTCGCCCTGAGGAATACTGCCATAATCAAAAGCAAACATATTGTTTAATTCAATGCCGTTTGCATCTTTCACTTTTTCTGCTACTACTTTTGTAAAGAGCGTATCTGAACCCTTCACTCTATAATTTAACTCTACCCTATCTGTTCCTACCGGTTGATTTGTGATGTAAAGTTTTTTAGGTACTGCTATCTGTCGTGAAATCGGACCAGATGAATCGCCGACTGGCAGTAACGTATTTAGCACAATAACATCGCCCTGCGGCGTTGTCTTTATAATCCGCATAGACAGCCCAATCATCCCAGATGGTGTGACTGTAGTTACCCCATATGAAGTTTGGCTGACAGGAATACCAGTTTCGAAAATAGTACTTAAACTTAATTGCCCTTCAGCTAAATTTAGTGTTCTTTTGCTATAAATTGTTGAAGCTGGGGTATTTAGTCCATATTGATTATTTTGAGGTGGAACATAAATTGCAGCTGTAAGCTCTACCCTAGCACTACCACCACCTAGACCAAGAAGTTCATTATACGGCAAAGTTATGGTCACTTTTTGCCCTGATGGCGTACCTGGATTGCCATATGCAGCTGGTGTTCCAACTATAGTTTGCCTATTGTAACTAATATTTCCAGTACTTAAATTAGTTCCATTAATATCAGCAAGGCCATTCAAGCTTAAATTAGCTGTATCTAGTGTACCTGTTACGGTTTCAATGGTATCAATATCAGGCGTTAACACACCGTTTGTTGCATTCACTTCCCCTAAGACTACTGATTGGATTTCCTCGCTCGTTACACGATTAAGCTTGTCATAACCGAGCACTGTCGTTCGATCATCAGCAGAGGCTGTAACCAATCCCAGCAAGGCACTCACATTGGTGTTTTCATCGACAGCAGTCGTTAATGCGGTCGCGTATCGAGTTTCTTGGGCAATATTGCCATAGGCATCACGCGTCCATACGGTGAGGTAGTGCTCTGCATCAACGGTGGCAACACTTTCACCTGCTGTGTTGTAGTAGGTATAGGTACTGTTACCATTGGCATCGGTCTGTTTAATCACATTCCCTAAGGCATCATAAACTGTTTGCGTTGCGATAGTGCCTGTCGTCACGTTGTATTGACCGGTAGTTTCATTGACGACACTGCCGTAGGTAATATGATCAATACTGCTTGTTAACTGACGGCCTAGCGCGTCATAACTGTAGTTAGTGGTGCGGTCGTTCGCGGTATCACTTGTTGGGGTGGGTACTGTCCCTGCGGTTGGGTTGCTAATTCCTGTTGCATAAATAGTTTGGCTGGCTTTATTACCCACCGCATCATAAGCCATTGCAGTATACGTACCTGCTGCATCAATCTGCCCTGTGAGGCGGTTGCTGCGGTCATAATAGTAGTAACTGCTGTTGCCATTGGCATCAGTCTCAGTTTGTACGTTGCTATAGCTGTCATACGTCATTGATTTAGTGGGTGTAACCACTTCATCTAATTGCGTAACTGGGTTATAGGCGGTAAAGCTTTGCCCTGTTTCCGTTACTAGACGGTTGAGTTTGTCATAAGCGTAGGTTGTCGTTCTTGATGTACCTGCACCTGCAGCTTCTACCTTGCTGGTTAAATTCCCCATCGCATCATAGGTAAAGGTATTGGTCACTGCAATGAGGTTTGCACCAGTTGCTGGTTGCGTATTATCAATGCGTGCCGTCACTGGCAATGTTTCCGTGGCTTTACGGCCTGCGGCATCATAGGTATAAGTTGTGGTTGCGCCATTGCGCGCTGTTGAAGTTAAGACATTGCTTTGTGCATCATAGGTGAAGGATTCTGTGTAATAGTCATTGGCGCCTGCACCCCAATAAGTCTGGATGGTTTCTTGATGACTTGCCGCATCATAACTCACGACTTGGCGTTGGTCTTGTGTGCTGTCAGCAAGGATGGCAGGTAAGGTTGTTTCTGTTGCACCACTGGTTTTATTAGCATAGCGAATCGTTTCAGTGATATTGCCTAAAGCATCATAGCGCTGCTCTGTCACCGCCCCTTCTGGGTTGATGCTATGCGTCATGCGGTTCGCGGTGTCGTAGTAGAAGTAACCGACGTTACCATTCGCATCGGTTACTTTGACGATATTACCAGCAGCATCGTAGTCGGTCTGTGTACGGTGTCCTTCTGCATCAATAGCAGCAATCTTCCTGTTTGCCGCATCGAACTCTTGCAGTGTGATGCGCTCACTGGCAGTGCCTACTCCTTCTGTGACACTTACCTGATTGCCGTTATCATCATAGGCATATTGAGTGATGTATCCCAATGCATCGGTCATTTGGATATTGCGATTGTCCTGATCATAACCATACTGCGTGATTTGATCTTGACTGGCATTCGCGGTCACATTAATGGCCGCACTTTGCGGACTCGCTTGTAATGCGCTTAAGTCAGCGGCACTTAAAGCGGTAGCATAAGCGGTTGTTTGCGTGATGTTGCCATTGTTGTCATAGCTGTTACGCGTGACATAGCCGAGTGGGTCCACTGTGTCGGTTAACTGGTTATTGGCATCATAACGATAGATAGTTTGATGGCCTCTGGCATCCGTTTTAACGATGACGTTGTCATTCGCATCGTATTGGTAACTGGTGCTGATATTGAGGTTGTTCGTCTCTGTCGCGGTATTCGGGTCTATGATGCTTTGTGTTAAGCGAC
Organism: Methylotenera sp.; assembly: GCA_048058875.1. GTDB lineage: Bacteria > Pseudomonadota > Gammaproteobacteria > Burkholderiales > Methylophilaceae. Next base: position 7,620 of record JBLLNR010000010.1, read on the forward strand.
CAAGCTTGTCATACACATATTGTGTGGTTTTAGGGTTGGCACTCCCCGCCCCTTCGGTCACCGTTAACCGTTTACCTCTGGCATCATAGGTATAGTTTGTTGTCAGGTTAAGCCCAGTTGGATCGACCACAACAGAGGTGACTTGCCCTTTGTCATTGTAGTTGGTATAAGTCCAGACACCATTGGCATCTTGCACCTGTGCTTGACGGCCTAAGGCATCATAGGTGTAGTTAGTGGTGAGGTTAAGCCCATTCGGATTAACACTGGTTGGGTCAACTGTTCTACTGAGCAGGCGATTGGCTGCATCATAGCTAAAGTGGGTTTCGACACCACGCGCATCTGTTGTTTTAATCAGCTGACCTGCACTGTCGTAGTCATTGCTACTGGTGCTCGTTGCTGCTTGTTGTGCAGTGCCGCTGTCGGTAGTCGTAGTTTTAAGCTGTCCATCGGCATTATAGGTGTAGGTGGTGACGTTGTTATTACCATCAGTCACTTTAACTGTTTCACCATAACGGTTTGTTTCAGAGATGAGGCTGATGCCTTCACTCGTGGTCATGGTGCTAGTGCGGTTAGTGCTGCTATAGCTGTAGGTCGTGGTATTGTTACGGCCATCCGTACGGGTAAGAACACGTGAGAAGGCATCATAGGTAGTGTAGCTATTGATGTTACGTGCGTCTGTCACCTGTACTTCACGGCCTAAACGGTCATAACTGTACTGGATCGTGCTACCTATGCCATCAGTGGTTTGTGTGATACGGCCAAAGGCGTCGTATACGGCTTGGGTGATGCGATTAAGGCCTGCGCTGTCTTCTGTCGTCGTCGTGACCAAGCCACGTTGATTATAGGCGTAGTTAGTCACCAGGTTGTTACTGTCATCAATCTTGGTCGTCGTCGTACTGAGCTCACCAAAGGCGTTATAGGTACGACTGCTCGTGTTGTTAAGCGCATCGGTGACGCTAATGATGCGACCTGCGTTGTCGTATTGGGTGGTAGCGCTAACAGTGCCGCCAGCCGCTAATGTTGTTATCTGTGCCGCGATGTCAGAGGCAAACCCACCTTGCAGGTTGTTTAATGTATTGCTATCCAGACGGGTTTTATATTGTTTGCTGGATTCACGTTGATCAAAGCTGTTGTAGCCATATTCAATGACTTCACCCAAGGCGTTAATCTCATAGATGAGTTTGCCTTCGTTGTCGTAGTAGTACAGGGTTTTATTGCCGTTATTATTCGTGCCATTTGGCGCAACAGCAATCACTACACGACCTGCTAGGTCATAACTGTAACGCGTACCATAGCTGTTCCAAACCTGATCGATTTCCGTCTGTGTCGGTGCAACAAGCGCTTCAAGTGCGAGTACACCTTCACCACTCAAGGCACGCGTGACGCGGCCGAGTTGATCGTATTGTTGGTATTGGCTACGCTGATCGGTACTCGCTGCGCCTGCATAGCTGTTAATCGTTTCAACTAGGTTACCGACGTCATCATAGCTATAGGTCGTTGTGAGCCCGCTAGGATTACGACTGGTTGTTTGTAGTCGGTTGTTGCCATCATAGCTGTTAACCGTGCTTTGGTCTTCGTTATTTGTTGCGGGTCGGCTAGCTGCAACACTAGCACCTGGCGTATAGTTAATCGGGGTGGCATAGCGGGTTGTGTTAGTCCGATTACCTGCTAAGTCATATTGGTATTCGGTTAAATAGCCCAGTGGGTCTACTGTGCCTTCTAGTTGACCTTTGCTGTTATAGATATAGTAGCTTGTTTGGTCGTTGACTGGGTCAGCGGTTGGGCGTAGTGCTGTGAGATCGCCACTGTCTCGTTGTGCAGGCGCAGTAAGGGTGGCATAAATCGTTGTACGGATGCGTTGTCCTGCTGCATCATAGATGTGTTCCGTTAAGTAGCCAGCACTATCCAGTGTTGCTAGCAGTAAGCCATCGGCACTATAAAGGTTGCGAGTGACACGATCTTGATTGGCGTCCACCACAGGGATGGTATTAACATCATCTGCAGTGATTTCACTCGTTTGTGCCGCTAAGGCGTCCATTTGAGTGGCGGTGAGTAAGCTGGCGTAAGTCTTTGTGCCAATTAACTGATCCGCACCATCGTATTGATAGGTGGTCACCGCACCAACCGCATTGATTTGTTTAACCAATCGACCTGCCGCATCATATACATTGTAACTAATGCGGTCGGCACTTGAGGTAATGCCAACAGAGGTTGGTGCTGGCGCAGGTGCTGGACTGGGTGTCGGCGTTGGCGTAGGACTCGGTGTACTCGTAACAGTGGTGTCTACCAGCGTGATGTTATCAATGCTGTCATCCGTTAAACCCTGACCACTCGGCGTCTCTGCTACCTGCCCTCTGTACTGGAATGTTGACCAAGTGACATTATGTGTTTGCGTATGTGACCAGCCATCTACTCGGGTTTCTCCCTGCTTATACACATACAACGTTGTGCTCGATGCTGCTGTCTCAAACTCAACAATGTAAGTCGTGTTAGGGTCTATTGAGCTAGGACCGCCATTGGTGCCCCCTGCCCAGCTGCCCGTCCAGCCTGCAACATTATCGTTATAACCCGCATTGAAACTATCGCCGCTGACCTGAAACACATGCGTGATACCATTACCATTCGTATCCTCACCACTGATACTAAAGTTAAAGCTACGCCCAGTAGATAAGGCTCCAAAGTGCATCTCTGCGCGCAGCACTTGACCGGCACTGTAGGTAAATGTGTCGTTACTCGCAAATCCTGGCCAGTTGTTGGATGCTACTGGCGCTGATTTAATCGAGATGCGTCCATTGGCTGTCCCTGCATCAACTATACCAAGGTTACCACTCGCATTGCCCCATATATTAACTGGTGCACTGGCTCCATTAAAGTCCTCTGTATAGAGTACAGATGGACTAGGACTAGGGGTTGGACTTGGTGTCGGGGTTGGCGTCGGTGTCGGGGTGGGTGTGGGTGTCGGAGTTGGGGCAGGTACAGAAACCCTCACATCTGCCATGGTGATGGTCAGCGCAGTGGTTTCATTCAGGGTAGCTGTAACTGCTGTGGCATATTGAATGACTTTGTTGATCTGACCATTGGCGTTATAAACGTATTCAGTTAAGTTGTTATTTGGATCAATCTCGCCAACTTTACGACCTAAGGTGTCATACAGGTAGTAAGTATGTTGTCCTGTCGCATCGGTGCTACGACGCAATTGACCTAAGTCGTCATATAAATAGCTGCTGCTGCCCAGTGCACCACTTTGTCCATTGCTCACACTGATTAAGCGACCTGCAAGGTCATAGGTGCTTACCGTAATCAGTCCATTCGCCAGTGTTGTTTGTACTTGACGGGTGCTATCTGTATAGAGTGTGGTTGTAGTGTTGCCTTGTGCATCCGTTTGCTCAGTGAGTCGGTTGAGCCCATCATAACCATAGCTCGTCACAAAGTCGGTGGCGTTATTGGTTGTAGCAACACCTCTGGCATCAATACTTTGAATAAGGTTGCCGTATTGGTCGTAAACGTATTGGGTGGTTGCCGTATTACTGTCAATCACGCCATTCCCTGCGGTATCTATACTGCCATAGGTAGTGAGTGTGCTCAGTTGTCCGCGTATGTCATAGGTATAGTCAGTACGCTGCGTGCGTGTTTTATCAATACCACCACTTGGCGCAGGTGTAGGACTTGGGGTTGGTGTCGGGGTTGGCGTAGGCGTAGGACTTGGTGTACCCGTAACGGTGGTGTCTACCAGCGTGATGTTATCAATGCTGTCATCCGTTAAACCCTGACCACTTGGCGTCTCTGCTACCTGCCCTCTGTACTGGAATGTTGACCAAGTGACATTATGTGTTTGCGTATGTGACCAGCCATCTACTCGGGTTTCTCCCTGCTTATACACATACAACGTTGTGCTCGATGCTGCTGTCTCAAACTCAACAATGTAAGTCGTGTTAGGGTCTATTGAGCTAGGACCGCCATTGGTGCCCCCTGCCCAGCTACCCGTCCAGCCTGCAATGCTATCGTTATATCCTGCGTTAAAGCTACCACCGCTAATCTGAAGCCTATGTGTTATGCCATTGCCATTCGTATCCTCACCACTCATACTAAAGGTAAAGTCACGCCCAGTAGATAAGGCTCCAAAGTGCATCTCTGCGCGCAGCACTTGACCGGCACTGTAGGTAAATGTGTCGTTACTCGCAAATCCTGGCCAGTTGTTGGATGCTACTGGCGCTGATTTAATCGAGATGCGTCCATTGGCTGTCCCTGCATCAACTATACCAAGGTTACCACTCGCATTGCCCCATATATTAACTGGTGCACTGGCTCCATTAAAGTCTTCTGTATAGAGAACAGATGGACTAGGACTAGGTGTCGGACTTGGCGTGGGTGTTGGGGTGGGCGTGGGTGTTGGGGTGGGCGTAGGAGTCGGTGTGGGTGTTGGCGCTGCAATATCAGCCCAAGCTGCCATAATGCTTTCATCAATAGCGCCAGCTGTACTATACAGGTTGTCTGTGTAGCTGATGCTACTACTGCGTGTACCATTGTCGGCATAACGGTATTCTGTTACACGCCCTTCTGCACTCACGATAAACCTGAGATGGGACTCACTGTCATATGCATAACGGGTGGTCTGTGCAAGTGCCGCATCATAGGTTGTATCACCAGGGTTGCTGTCTGCTTGTTTGTAGGTGGTTTCTGTTAAGACTTGGTTGTTGTTGTCATAGGTCCACGTCACCGTGTTGCCTAGACTGTCTTCTTGTCGAATACGGTTACCATTGCTGTCATAACTGTAGCGGGTAGTATTGCCCCGACTATCGGTCATTTGTGTGACGTTGCCATCCGCATCATAGCTATAACTGGTATCTTGACCACTGCCTGCGGGACCTTGTACGCGGGTCAGTTGTTTGTTGCTATCGTAAGTGAGCGTGGTCGTTTGTGTTTGGCCGTTGTGATTAACGGTGATGGTGGTGGTGTTGCCATCTGGATAAGCAAAGGTAGTGATATTCCCTGTGCCATCCGTTACGGTTTGGATGCGGTTTGATCCATCATAGGTGAATGTTGTGCCTGTACCATCATTGTTGCTAATGGCAGTGATGCGCTTGCTTGTACCATCATAGCTGTACGTGGTGACGTAGGTGTTGTTGTCGCTAATGACGCCATCTGCAGGACTCAGGTCTGTGCTAACTGTTGCGAGTCTGTTATTGCCATCATAGGTATAACGAATCCGTGTCGTGGTGACTTCTTGATTGCTAGCGTTAAGGTGGATAACGTTAAGCTGTGTGAGGTTGTTGTTACCATCATAGCTGAGGGTAGTACGGCCACCATTGGCACTGGTGACTTGGGTAATAAGGTTGTTGGCGTTATAGCTATAGCTTAGGCTATTGCCATCGGTATCGCTGACGGTGCTAATGCGATAGGTGTTGCTGTTCTGTTGCTCATAGGTCTCGGTGATGCGGCTATCACCATCTTGCCAGACCCAGATGTCATTACTGCTGTTGTAGGTGAGCGTGTCATAGCTGCCAGCGCCATCGGTGTTGATGTATTGCCCATACGTCGCACTATTGCTATCGTTATCATAGGTATAGGTAAGCTCGGTGCCATCGGCTGCGGTACGTTTAATTGTACTACCTGCGGTATTGATGCTACCGGTTAAATCAAAGACACGGCGATACAGGGAGAGTTGCCAGTTGTCGTTATTGGCATCAAAGTCAAAGCTGCCTTGACTGTTATAGGTACGCACAACACCAATGTCAGGCCCTAAGCCAAGTAGTAGTTCGTCTTGGCGCTGTAGGGTCAGATTACCTGTCGCTCCATTGACATAGGCTTGATCGCCCCCCAGCCCCGTCGCAGCACTTCCTAGTTGTCCATTAAGCCCCAGTACATTACCTGAACTGCCAATCAAACCTAAATGGTTGCCTGTGACGATTGCTGCCATGATCTACCTCTGATGTATTTGTTATTAATTAAGAGGTAAAACCACAGGATAGATGCACTTGTATCAGCCAATCAACAAGGTGCTATATCATTCTGTGATCGCAATTACCCCAGATATAACCAATACATCATCAGTTTCAACAATAAGTTTAGCTAATTACGAAAATAATTTGAAAATGAATGATGGGCATTTGAACTCGCCCTATAAAAAGAAGAAAAGCACTGTACTCAGAAAATAAATTTATGGGTATTTACTACCAATCTATTCAACAGAGATTTGATATAGACTTGAATTATAATTTTTGTAGTTGCTCTATCACTAAAGGCTCTTGCAATAAAGTAGCACTTACTTCATCTACTAAATTCCTAAATTGAGGGTCATTTGCCAACGCATCATCAAAGTGCCACAACAATACATTTTCAACAAAAATGGTCATCATTTTTTGATGGTTTTCTGGCTCACTATCGTTGACAGTTTGTATTGCAGTAACTATTTTGTGCTTTACACTTTCCGCCGTCTTTTTTCTCTCTATAGCGTGCTTTTCTCTAGCTTTAGCCAGCTTATCTGAGTAAGTTTTATCCAGCTTGCTTGTTGCGCCTTCAGAAGCTCGCCTTCTGATAAGCTCTGCTATATTGTCAAGAGAACTTAATGGGTCCATATCAGCAATTAATCAGAATTGGAATTTGTGTAAGCATTTAACCGAGCTTGACTTGTTATTGAGTCTGCATCAATTTGTTCAGGTTTGTCGTCTGTATTTGACATGGACTCTAATACCATCTGCATATCATTATTTAATTCTGGACTAAAATCATTTGAAGCAATTCCTGACTCTAGTAATGTTTTAGCCTCAGCGTTTTCGCCTACAGCAAGATGCTCTAACGCTGTTTTAAATTGCCATAGCGCATGGTCTTTAGGCAGTTTATTAATATTCTCCCAACTAGACTTTGCTTCTTCCATTTTCCCCAAAGTCATTTGCAGTAGACCCAACTGAAAACTTGCAGTATACAACTCAGGGTCTATAGAGATAGCACGTTGCATCTCGGATTCAGCTTTATCGTGCATACCTATTTGAGCAAACTCAGCACCTAACACATATGCAAGTTTAGCGTCATTTGGGAAGCGGGACACACCTTCCTTTAAGTATGAAATTGAAGCGCCATGCTCTCCCCTCCTTGTCGCTTCAATTGCTAGATGCAGCAACTCTTCTTGGGTTAAATTATTTGTCTGATCCATGATTAAGCTCCATTTATATTTTAATATTCAGTTCTTAACAGCTTTAGCTCATCGTAATGTTCATACATGTTTTTTAAAGCACTATGATGAATTTGTGAAACTCGGCTTTTAGTAAGGTTTAACTCATTAGCAATAGTTTCAAATTTTAATTGTTGATAATAATGCATTCTAATGACTCGTTGTTCTTGATCTGGAAGCGCAGAGACAAGCCTTCCCATTACTGTACTCAAATCATGCATTTCTCTCGAGCTGTATGCATGATGACTTGTTATTGCTTCTTCAGACTGGTAAAGACTAGTATCTTCTAGCATATACCCAATTGCAGTGCCTACCGCTACATCAACGAGTTTAGCAAAAATATCATCTTGCTGCTGAGATGCTTGCTTGAGTAAGTCACGCATCCTTTCGCTACGGAATTTAGAACGCATTGTAATTTGCTGCTGTTTTTCGCAATACTTCTCAATCCCATTTAACATAGCACCTTTTATACGGTGACTCGCAAAAGATTTAAAGCTAACACCGAAAGTTGGATCGAATTTATCTATGGACTCAATCAATCCAACCATCCCATATTGTTCAAACTCACTAAACTCAATCTCAGCAATTTGTCTATTCGCATAAAATCTTGCTGCTAATATTTTTACAAGTTCTGTGTATTCCTTAACTAATCTATCCCTAAGTTCTGCACTTGGTTTAGCTAAATAACGTTGCCACAAATCTAGCTCAGTTTGTTGCAAAGCATCCAATCTTAATCACCGTACAGTTAGCTGAAACTGCTCATTAATGATTTGACCACTAAATTCCATCCATCAATCAAGATAAACATCAACACCTTTAGAGGTAGTGAGATTGTAATAGGTGGAACCATCATCATACCTAATGAAGTGAGGATGCTTGCTACAACCAAATCAATCAATAAGAAAGGCAAAAATATCATAAAACCAACCTGAAATGCCGCCTTTAATTCACTAAGCATAAATGCAGGAATTAATTTGATGGTTTCAATATCATCGATTGTTTCTGGTTGATCACTGTTTGTGAGATCAACCATTAATGCAAGATCTCGCTCTCTTGTTTGCTTAACCATGAATTCTCGCAGTGGTTTTATCCCTTCCTCAAATGCCATCTCCATTGAAATTGCGTTTGATTGGAAAGGAACCCATGCTTTTTCATTAATCGTTTGCCAGACAGGTTGCATTGAAAACAATGTTAAGAAAATTGCAATGCTAACAAGTGCAGAATTTGGGGGTGTATCTTGCATACCAATTGCATGTCTCAACATAGATAAAACAACGATTACTCTTAAGAAAGAAGTTGTTGCTATCAATAGAGTTGGTATTAAACTTAATAGCGTTAATAAAACGACTACTTTTATTGCTGTTGATACTTCAGTTGGATTTGTAGAGACTGTTTGTGTACTTTTTAGTACTTCAGTAGCGAGGCTACTATCTGCGGCTTGTGTGAGAAAAGATACTAAGAATAAAATAACTGCAAATAAGCCAGCAATAATATAGTTTAATTTTATTTGCATTTTAATCTTCTTATTATGCTTCAACTTTTGTAATTAACGTAATATTGTCTGCTGACTGACTTAACAAAAAGTACTGGTCATTGTATTGAATTAAAAGAATACTAGCCCGAGCAGTGACTCTAGTGCGTTCGATAATTTTAATTCTTTTGTTTTTAACAAAATCAAACTGGCTTGGTCCTTTCTTTTTTAGATAAAAATATACTGCCAGTGCTAGTATAAAAAAAAGTAAAACAACAACTATCTCGTTAGAGCCATACTCTTGCATTGGGGTTTGGGAGGTTTTGTATGGAATGGATTTATTAGTGACTAAAAACTCGCCAACTTGATAATCTAAAAATAAATTAATTAATTCTGCAAGCACTATTGATTACCATCAACTCTGTTAGTCTTTAGTTAATTTGGCATTTGAATTAAGAATCTCTGTAATCTGTATACCAAAGTTATCTCCAACGACAACTAATGAACCAATGGCAACAGGCTTTCCCTCAAACCTTAATGTTAACGCTGTGTCAATTGTTTCTTTTAATTTAACAACTGAGCCCGTTTGTAAAGCAAACAGCTCTTCTACTGATAATTCGGCAGTACCTACCATCGCTTCAAGATTTAATTTTAAATCCGAAATAATGGCGTAATTACCAGCTAAAAATTTATCTCCATTTTTTGCTTCTGACTTAACCTCAGACAAGGTAACTTTTTGTGGAATTGTATTAGCATCATTCGTTTTTAAATTCGTTTCATTTTTCATTTTATTCACTCTATAAATTGAATTGCTTTATGGTTTTCTAACTTACACAGTTGCACTTTCGAATGTACTTCATCTGAAAAGTTAGCTTTAAAAGGGTCATCTACTTTGCTATCTAACAAAATAATGTCCCCAACACTCATATTTGAGAATTCACTAAAAGAAATTTCTACTTTTCCAGCGGTAACCTCGATTTTGCTTACAAGATTGCCTAATATACTCTTCCTTTCAATTAATTTGCACGGCGCCTTGAGAGATTGAATTTGTTGCTTAAATTCGCTGCAAATTGCAAGTATAACATCACCACCAATTGCTACTGGAATATCTAGATCACCGTTTGATATTTTGCCAATTAAAGCACCAGAACCATAGGTTGTTTTTATAGTTAAATTCTTTTGAGTTTCTAAGTCAGTAGCATTTGCAAGATTAAAAATAGCTTTAACATTGCTATCAATAAAGTCTTGATAAATTGAGTCCGTAAGCTTTGTGCTCTTTAAGTTCGCATATGCATCTAACTCAAAAATCTCTTTCAATATTTTATTTTTAAGTTTTTCATCTTTTCTGAATGCGATCCAGAATGACTCTGATTTCCCATGAATATCCCAATTTTGATTATCAATATCAATTGGTTTATTTTTTGTCTCAACTAAGAACTTGAATTGATTCCCGTCAGAAAGCCATTGCGGATAAAATAGCATTACACCATCACTAATTTTCCGCTCCATCTCTGCAGTTGCATGATCTCCTAGCATTAAAAAAGGTGTACTCCCCTGCATTATCGACCACCTCTAATCTCGTTTAATTGCTGCATCATTTCATTTGCAGCCGAGATGACTTGTGATGATGCTTGATAAGCTCTTTGGACAACAATCAGTTCACTAAATTCTTTAGCTAAGTCCACATTAGAAAGCTCAATGCCAGAGACCCTTAGTCCCCCTAGTGACAGTGTTCCTGGTGCACCAATAGCTTGTTTTGTGTCTCCAAAGAGGGTAAATCGATTACCACCTTGAGACTGTAATGCTGATAAATTATCAAAGTTTGCTAGCGCCAATTGACCATTTCTTTGAGTCTGACCATTGGAGTAACTTAAAACTAAAAAACCATCTGAATCTATTGCAGTTTTTGTTAAAAAGCCTGCTGCTAAACCATTTTGTGATTGCACGCTTAATGTTGAGCTGCTGCTAGATAAGTAAGATGTATTAGAAAAATCTAAAGTTAATGATGTATTTGCCGCACCATTTGGAGAATATGCAAAAGTAAATTTATCATTACCTGCAATAGGTGCACCACTAGCATCGTAAGTTACGCTTCCAGCAGCTAATTCCATTGCCCCTTCAAGCACCCTAAATGTCCAGTTACCAGGGGTTGTCGCCGAGTTATTCACTAAATTAAGTGTCAGCTGATGTTGTTGCCCTAGAGAGTCTATAACCGTGATATTTGACAGCTCAAAAGTTGGTGAGCTTACTGATAATGTATTAGCAAATGTTATAGCTGTTGTTGCTTTCGCAGGAAGGCTTCTTCTTCCAGAAATGTTAATTTCAGACAGACCTCCGCCAGAAAACGCCATCACTTTCGAATTATTTCCATCACGAGTTGTTAAGAAACCATTATTATCAATTGCAAATTGTCCTGCACGGGTATAAAAAGTGTTCGCACCATCTTTTAATATAAAAAATCCATTCCCATTTATTGCCACATCAAGATCATTTCCTGTTTGTCGAAAGTCTCCTTGAGTAAATTTTAGGTTAGAGCTTCCAGCCCTAACTCCTCCTCCTTGCGATAAAACCTGACTTTTGTCTGGGTTGGAACCAGTGTACTGATTCTTATAAAAGAGGTCGAAGAACTGTAACTCAGACCCTTTGAAGCCCGTGGTATTCAAGTTGGCAACATTGCTACTAATATTCGACAAGCCTTTAGAAAAGCTTGTCAAGCCACTCATGCCGATGTATACACTATCTAACATATTGATTACCTAACAATTGAAATTTGAGAAAGTTTGATACCTGTAAGCAACTCACCACTATCTGTGCGTATAGTTAGGTTTGCTAATCCGTCAATAAAAGATAATGAAGATACTGTTCCCACACTTGCAGCACCTCCTATATCAGACTGAACCTCCACTGTTTTTCCAATTAATCCGATTGACTGATCTGCTGCTTGAATGGTCAACAAAGTATCGACCCTATCATTTAGCTGAGATGTTTGGGCCAAAGAAGAAAATTGTGCTAACTGAGCAAGAAATTCTTGATTATCAAGCGGTTTGAGAGGGTCTTGAAATTGTAGTTGTGTTAACAATATCCTCAAAAACTCCTCTTGACCTAAAGAGGTTTGTATTGCTGCAGATTCTTGCTGTGCAGCTGAGATTCCACCAATAATATCTACCGCCATACCTTACCTTTCTTTACTTAAATTTTGGTTCTTTTGATAAAAAATAACTTCCCCATTAATCGTTACCTTTGCAAGACTGGCTCCTAAATTAGCCATAGTATGCTGTAAATGCTTTAAGACTTCGCTTAACTTACTACCCGTTATACCTGCATCTCTGACCCAGACCTCTAAACCCGAGTTAGCAATTGTTACTGTTGTATTTTTACTCAACCAAGGCATTTTTATTTCATAACTTTTATATAAACCAGCCAAGCGAATGCCTTTATTATTAACTGCGCTAAACACGTTCAAGGTATGTTGGTTATTTATGTTCAATAGATTTACAATTCCGCTGTCAACAGCACCCTGGCTCTTGTCGTTGACTATCTTATTTGTTTTTAAATCGTTGCTTTCTAAAGCAGATGGTCTTAAGTCTGTTATAGTTTTTTTTATTGGTAGTCCCTCTTTGGTACTACTTTCTCTTTTCCATGAGGAGCAAGATAACCATTCTTCACTGTTAATTCATATTGTTGCTGAGCTTCAATTACCTCGAATTTTTCCAAGGAAGAATATAAGCTATTCTTTTCCAAGGTTCTTAGCCACAGATCTTTATTCCCTGTTTCGCCTTGTAGTTGTCTTTTTGTTGACTGGCTAAACAGCGCTGAATCTAACGTTCTTAATGAGTCCATAAATTAAGCTTTGTTATTGTGTCTATATAGTTCAAGCGTATCGTCTATTAAAAGTGCCTTTCTGTTTGTTTCTTCTAAATCATTTTTTTGAATCTTTTCAATAATTTTTGTTAGTTTTTTAAGGGCTAATACTGCCTCTTTTAAGCTGTCAAACGCCGAATCTTTCTGTACTTCGGCATCTTTTTTCGACTTCATAATCTCATTACTTTTCAAGTTCAATTGATGTAAATAAGCTCTTCCATTCATCATGTTTGGAGCACTCATATTGAAATATTGGTTATTAATACAGTCATTTACAAATTCATTGATAACTGACTGTTGTTGATTCATTTCAGCTTCTAAACTAGCTATAATGCTGGTTAACGTATTAAAATCATTTTTGCAATCATCAATTTCTTGCTTTTTCAATTCAACTAGTTCTAATAACAAATCAACCTTTATCATAATGTTTTTTTAAATAATCAACTGCCAATTGCTTCTTTTAACATTTCAAACAAACTGTCTCTCGTGTAATCTTCTTCATCACTTTGACTTTGACTTAAGAATGCTTGAACCTTTGGATACAATAGTAGAGCTTGATCAAGCTTAGGATTTGACCCTTCCTTATACGCTCCAATTTCTACTATATCTTTATATTTTTCAATCAAGCTTAATAGTTTCAACGCACTTTTAACAACAGACTTTTCACTTTCAGTCCAAATGTCACTAGCTAAACGGCTTATACTTTTTAACACATCAATTGCTGGATAATGGCCTTGGTTTGCCAATTCTCTAGATAGCATTATATGCCCATCTAAAATAGCACGCATATGATCAGATACAGGCTCATTAAAGTCATCACCTTCAACTAGTACAGTATATATTCCTGTAATCGAACCTTTGTTACTAAACTTTCCTGCTCTCTCAATTAGTTTAGGAAGCTCTGTAAAAGTTGAGGGCGTATAACCTCTGGCCGTTGCGGGTTCGCCAATCGATAGTCCAATTTCTCTGCGCGCCATAGCAAAACGCGTAACTGAATCCATAATCAACATTACATTTTTACCTTTATTGGAGAAGTGCTCAGCAATTGAAGTTGCAGTGTGTGCAGCTAGTTCTCTAACCAACGTTGGTTGGTCTGCAGTAGCAACCACAATTACCGATCTTTCTAAACTATCTTGATCCAAAGTCTTGTTAATAAAATCATTAACTTCTCTACCGCGCTCCCCAATCAAAGCAATTACATTTATGTCAGCATATGATTTTTTTGCAATCATACCCAGTAACGTACTCTTACCAACACCACTTCCTGCAAAAATCCCGATACGCTGACCTTCTCCAATAGCCAACAAAGAATCTATTGCCTTAACACCTGTCATTAAATAATCAACAATAGCCTCTCTCTTTAGTGGGTTATGTTTTTTTCCTTTTACAAAGATTTTTTCACCGCCATTTAGATGTCCATCTGAACTCATTGAGTTACCCAAAGGATCAATTACTTTGCCCAACAGCATGTCGCCTACTTCAACAGTAAGTGGCTTGTGGAGGCATTCAATTTCTGAATCTACACCTATACCTTCAGTATCCCCAAAAGGCATCAGCAACGTTGATTCTTGTGACTGACTAACAATTTGGGCAAAAAAACTTGTGTTATATGGTCGAGCTTTAATAATACATAAATCGCCTACATTCCCTCGAACACCTTCAGCTTCGATCGATAAATTTGACACTTTTACAATTTGGCCAGTTTGATGATAAAAATTGTGTTCTTTTACCAACTCAGCGAATTCAGTCCAGCTCATTTATCTTCCACTCAATTCTTCAACCTTTTTTGTTAAAATTGTTGATAGAATAGCGAGCTGCTTGTCAATAGATGCGTTTAAATATCCATCAACTAGTTTAACTTTACAACCGCCGTAATGTATCGTCGGATCAACTGTAAATTCGAGAAGATTAATAGGCTCCTTATCCGAAGGAAAGCTTTTCTTTAAGTCTTCAATTGCATCATAGTCTGATTGGTTAATATAAACCTCCCTGATTTTTTGAATATCCAACTCACTAATGGTTTGCTTTACCACTTCTAATGATTTAGATTGATTAATTAAAGCTTTGCCAATTATTTTACATACAGATTCGTATACTATTCCTGCAATTACAGACTCACTCTTTTGAATATATTCAGGAATTGCGTTATTTAGTGAATTCAGTACAGAATCAAAAGCTTCCAACTGCTCACTATATTTAGCCATGACATCTGAAATACTCTGTTCATAGCCTTCACGGTAAGCTTCTTCTCTAGCATTCTGTTTTATTTCATCAAGTTCAAGTTGAGTTAATGTTTGCGCCTTTTCTATTTCATTGTTGTTTAAGTAAGATTGCTCGTCATCAATTACATTTAACTCTTCAGTAAGTTCATGCGTGTTAGATGAATCGCTGATACCCGAGTCCTGATGTAGATCTTCCACTTCAGGCTCCTTATTAAAACTCTGTAAAGGCAATAGGTAATCACTATGTAAATCATCTGTAAGCTTTGCTTTAATTAAAACTCCCATTTTTTATTTCGCTTAAATAATTTCCCTAAAAAACTCGCAACTGGATTAGCTGTTTTAAATGGCTGATTATTTGAAATATTTCGCTTGTTTTCTTTTAACTTCTCAGCTGTTGCTTTTAATATTGATGCTCTTAATAACTTTTTGGACTCCAAATCTGTTATTTTCACACCGCCATTTGTTCTTATATTTACTGTAAATCTTTTATCAGCTTTCCATTCCCAATTTGCAATACTCATTAATGAGTTTAAGAGTATGGATGATTCTGCGCTGAAAATTTTTTGCATCTCATCATAACTGGCATTAGCAATCAATTGAAAAGATGCATCTTGGTTATTTTTGACAGATTGCACGCCTCCAATATTTTTTTCGATCAATCCATCAATTTCATTTTGGCTAATATCAAAGCCAATTTCTTTGATTTCACGAATAAGTGGATCAAGCTCGTCCCTAGCTTCACCCTGAAGCCTGGAGTAAACCCAATTAAAATCTGTTTCATTTAATGCGCTCAACTTAAGCGCCAATACCTTGGCCATTTCCATAGTGATTACAATTTAGTCGCACTCTGGCTACTAGCCCAAACATTAATTTCGTTCAAAAGTTTGTCTCTTTTTTCTTTATTAATTGCTGCAACTGTTTCCTTTTTCTTTCTGAACACAAAATAAAGTAAGATGGCACATAAAATACAGATATATAGCAATGTCTTCCAGTTTAAGAATAGGAAGTTTTTAATTAGGTCACTCTCAAAAATATTGTTCATTTTTTTAGACTTAGCTGGTAATGGCTGTATTTCTTCCGTTATCACTTTCTCGAATGTAGAATCAGGTTTATCTTGAATTTCTGCCATATCAATATTATGAACAACAACACCATCACCTCTATTCGCACTCACTCCTGCAGTCATTTCAACAACTTCTTTTATCTTTGCCAATTTTTCAGTATCAGTCACATTTGGAACTAAGATACCAACTGACAATTTATTTATGGCTCCTGGCGAAGAAAGCACTTGCTCTACTCGCCTATTATTAATATAGTCAATTTCACTTGTTGTTGCTTTTGAGGGTTCAACATTAATGGATGAAATTAATTCATCGTCTAGGCTATTTGAGATTTGATTTTGATCTATTTGATAAGATGTTCGTTTTTTAGCAACAGCGCCTATTAGCTGCCCCTCAGTGTTTGGCAATGGCATTACTTCTTCTTTTGTTACTTTAACCTGATCATAATTAAGACTAATGTCTACCGTAACGATTGCCTTTCCAGGGCCAACAACGCGATCAAGAACGCGTGCTAATTTTTGGGTCATATAACTTTCAAGCTCTTTTTTAACCTCCAACCGCTGCGATATAAATGCTTCATCGTTATTACCAATGAAATTTTTTGTTAAGGCGACACCTCTTTGATCAACAACGGTCACTTCAGAAGCTGTCACTTCAGGAACAGATGCGGATACCAACTTCTGGATACCTGAAACTTGATTTAACGTTAATTCTGCTCCATCTTTAACTGTGACCGTTACAGACGCTTTTGGTACAGCACCTTTTCTTTTAAATAGGCCTGACTCAGGCAGAACTAAGTGGACTCTTGCTAATTTAATCTCATCAAATCCAGTAATTGTCCGTTCTAATTCACCTTGCAAGGCTCTTAAATAATTAACCTTTTGAGCAAATTCAGTCATACCAAATTCAGCGTTATTAAATAACTCAAATCCAACTGAGCCGTTCAAATTTAGCCCTTTTCCAACCAGCTTTAATCTGGTTTTGTAGACTGAGTCTGCATCAACCAAAATAGTTGTCCCATTATCTGCTAACTGATATGGTGTTTTGCTTCTCTCTAATTCAGCAATCATGCTAGAAGCATCTTGAGCGTTCAAATCCGAAAATAACACTTGATAATTATCACTAAGAGCCCAAGTCGCTAAATATAAAAATATAGCTAAGAGCAAAATTAGCATAGCAATAAAAACCGTACGGCTTATAGAAGACAACTCTATCCATCTTTTTTTATTGATTCAAACACTTAACACTCCAACCTTAAACCTGCATCCGAAGGACCTCTTGATATCCTTCAAGTAATTTATTTCTTACTTGTACTAACATCTGTAAGGACATTTTTGCATCCTCTAATGACATCATGACATGATGGATGTTATCGGTTTTACCTGAGGCCATGTCCTGCAATAAGTGTTCACTTGCAATTTGCTTATCATTCACCTTTTGCAGTTCCAATAAAAACTGATTCGAAATTTTTTCCTGATTACTAATAGTTAAGACTTCAGTTAATTGTGTTAAACCAGTAATTGTTTCTACGCCACTAACCATTTACACTCTCCCTAAATCAATTGCTTTCAATGCCATTGATTTTGCAGCATTAAGCGCAATAGTATTTGCCTCATATGCTCTAACTGCTGTCATTAAATTCACCATCTCTGATACTGTATCAACACCAGGGTATGCGACAAATCCGTCAATATTTGCATCAGGATGAGAAGGCTCAAATACAAGTTTTGGCACACTATAAGCCTGCTCTACAACAGTTGCTTGTGGAATCACATTGAAGTTCCCTACTTGCTGCAAACCACGGAGAAAAGATTTTTTACTATTAGTTACTGCTGTTAACGGGATATAGGGACCCCCATTAGCAGATCTTGATGTGTTTACATTAGCTATATTCATCGCTGCCACATCAAGCCTCGTGCGTTGAACGTCCATGCCTGCTGCACTAATTGCGAAAATTGATGAATAATCCATTAGCTCCGTCCTTCTTTGATTGCAATAGATAATGTTGAGACATAGTGCTCCAATCCTCTGATAAGAGCATGATATTGAATTACATTTTGATTTAACTGAACCGTATTCATATCAATCCCTGCGCTACTACTATTACTTAGTTGCTGTTTATTTCCATATGAAACAATGGGCTTAAAGTTAACATCCGCACTTTTCGCAGCATTATCGTAAAAGTCACTTCTTATCGCGCTTATTTGCTGTTCAAAAGATACTTTCATAGGTCTATAGTCAGCAGAGCTGATATTTGCAATATTGGATGCAATTGCTTGATGACGCATTGTAAGGCCATCCAATGCAAACCCTATAAGCTTCGGTGTAATGGATTCTATCTGGCTCAGTATCATATTAACTTCTCTACTCTATTGGAGAATTAAGTCAGCATGAAGTGCTCCTGCTGCCTTAATACCTTGTAAAATTGAAATTGTGTCTCTAGTGCTTGCTTTAATTTTTTTCAATGCTCTTAATAAGTCGCTTACGCTAGAAGACTCGGGCAATTCAATCATATTGTTATCTTGGTCACGCACACTAATTCTCGTATTTGGTATCACTTGCGTTCTAATATTTGGACCGGCTCTACCAATCACCTGAGGTTGAGACACCGAAAAAGTATTTTGAATTGAAACCCTTAAATCCCCGTGGGCAACAGTTGTTTTTGACAACCTCACTTCACCTCCAGTGACTATAGTTCCAGTTTTCTCATTAATCACCACCCTAGCTTTAACATCAGGCAAGATTTCGACTGACTCCAATGTTGAAATAAAGCTTGACCTATCTTGTTTAAATTGTTCAGGTACTGATATATGTATAGCACTTGAGTCTTTTATTTGAGCATAAGAACCATTAAGCTTATGATTAATTGCAAGACTCATTCGCTCCGCTGTTGTATAGTCTGGGTCAGCTAGAATATAGTCAACAGAACCATCTTCTCGCAATGGAGACGCAACAACCTCTTGTTCAGCTTGCGCCCCACCTGAAATCACTCCTGCCGTTGGATGGTTTTTTTGACTCACATTACCAAATTGGTCAAAGTTATAACCACCAACCGAAACAGAGCCTTGTGCTAACGCATAAACCTTACCATCAGGTCCTTTAAGCGGAGCAAGCAAAAGCGTTCCTCCAAGCAAGCTCCTAGCGTCACCCATTGATGTTACCGTCACATCCAACTTATCTCCTCGGTGGGTAACAGGTGGCAACAATGCCATGATACTTACAATTGCAACGTTTCTACTCTTAACTTGATCTTGGCTAACAAGAACACCGTAGTTAGACATGAAGTTAGCTATACTTTGTGCTGTCGCTTTACTTCTTGATGAATCGCCTGTTCCAGCCAAACCTGTGACAATACCAAAACCCACTAAGTGGTTCTCACGCCATCCCTCTATTTTGCCTAATTCTTTTAGTCGCACAGTTTCTGTTGCATTCACTGCCGCACAAAATATTAAACTTGCTACCAATGATAAAAGATACAGTCTCATCAAAGCAAACCTAGAAAACTAATTATTCGTGACAGCCAGCCTTTATGTTGGCTCTCTGCTAAAACACCGTCACCTACGTATTTGATTTTAGCTTCAGCAATTCGAGTTGAAAGCACTGTATTTCTCTCATCTATATCAATGGGTCTAACTTTACCCTCTAAATTGATAGACTGCTTTTCTTCATTAATCTCAATAAGTTGGTCACCACTGATAAGTAAATCACCATTTTGCGATATATCTTTAACCGTCACTGAGATTTGCGCCAAAAGTTTGCCAGATCTAGCTATCTTTCCTTGACCATCAAAGCCCTCCTCAAAACCTAATGAGGATGACTCTTGCCTATTAGGTATCGAAAACCTGAGGCCTAAATCATTACTTTTATCAGTTCCTGTGCCAGCAGTTGCTGTTGCACTTGAGTTTTCTACTACAAGCACTGTTAATACATCACCAATTTTATGTGCACGTCTGTCAGAAATTAACGAGCGATAACTATCTTCTTCATAGAGATTTTCAGCATAAAGGCAACTCGCGGCTGCAAAAAATACCATCAAGCATGATAATCTAATTAAATAGTTCATTAATATTATCTTCTTAGATTATTGCTAATTGCCATCATATCATCCGAGGCTTGGATCACTTTTGCGTTTAACTCATATGCTCTCTGTGCTAAAACAAGGCTAACCATTTCCTCCGCCAACTTGACATTAGATGACTCTAAATATCCCTGTGCAATCGTCCCAAATCCTTCATCACCTGGAAGCCCAGTAATCATTTCACCTGCAGCATCTGTCGCTCTATATAAATTCTCACCTATAGCATTTAACCCATCTAAACTAGGGAAAGAAACTAATTCTAGCTGACCCAAATCTTCTAACTTTGTGCTATTGGCCGTTCGGCCTGAAACGCGCCCTTGAGAGTCAACGACAACTTCTACAATGTCTATTGGGATTTCAATTTGTGGTTTCAGCTCATAGCCCGCGCTTGTCGCTAGCACACCACTCTCGTTTACCTTTAATGCACCAAACTTAGAAAAAGCAGATGAACCATCTGGCATCAAGACCTCAAAAAAACCATTGCCACGAATTGCCAAATCAAGCGGAGACTCTGTTGCTTTTATCTCACCTTGAGTAAAAACTTTAGAATTTCCAGAGACCATAGCGCCCATTCCCAACATAATTGGCGTCTGTGCAATACTATCAATTGATGCGGGAGCAGTTGCCCTGTAATATGCATCTTGAAAAGTTATTTTATTTTTCTTAAATCCAGAAGTATTCACATTAGCTAAGTTATTAGCAATCACATCAACATTTTGCTGTTGTGCATGCATCCCGGTCGCGCCAATGTATAGTGCATCAATCATTACTACTCCTTAAAACTGACTTAAATTTTGTAAGGTTTTTTCGTTCAATTCATCATAAGCTTGGATTACTTTGTGGCTTGCCTCAAAATGCCTATATGTTTCAATCAAGTTAACCATTTCTTGGGCGGAGTCTACATTTGAAGACTCTAAGCTACCTTGGGAAACTCTTGGGTGCTCAATGAGTTGAGTGTATGATTCAGATGATGGAATAAATAAACCGCCTCCAATTTTCAAAAGCGTCTCGGGCGAATTGAATGAAACGATCTTTAATTGCGCCACTAATTTATCATTCTCAAAAATTTTACCTTCACTATCAATGATAGGGTTGCTTGTAGTTAAATAAATTTCCCCTGAGATGCCAGAAACTGGTTGCCCAACTTTATTAACCAACATGCCCTTTTCATCCAGCTTAAAAGCACCTTGGCGGGTATAGGCATAGCCATCATCAGTCATCACTTCAAAATAACCTATTTCCGATAATGATAGATCTAAAGGGTTACTAGTTTGCATTTGAACACCAGGCTTGTTATCTACAATTGCAGATAAGACTGGCTGAGTTGCTTGACTTGATAATAAGTAGTCAAATTGACCAGCTGAAGTTATAAATTCACGTTTATACCCAGGCGTCAGCGCATTTGCCACATTGTTGGCAATACTGTTTAGCCTTTGTATATCAAGCTGTATACTTGTTGTTGTTAAACTAATTGGGTCCATCTTTTTTATTCGACCTTTTTATTGTTACCTCAAGAGAATATACATGTATAAGCAAAATTGCAACTAGTCCATATAGGTCTGTTGAAATTTCCGACTCAACAGGAAGCTTTGAAAGTTTACTTAACAATTCTTCATCTCTAACGACTCTTTCTGGAGATTTGTTTTTTCTGAATTCTTTCTCAATATAGTCCGCGTATAATCCATTGCCTTTAAAGGCTATTCTGGGCACTTGGTTTTCAGCATCAAAAATCAATCCAATATTTTGCTTTCTTTTAGTCTTCATAGTTCAATATCAAGACTGTTTTGTTGCAAAACATGATTTACTATCTCGAAAGCGGCAGAGGTATTATCTTTCACTTTCTTGTACTCTACTTGATCAACTATCCAACCAGCATCAATTAGAGATGCATTTAAATCTGAGGCATAGCCTCCTAGTTGGTCTATAAAGTATTCACTTTCAGAAGCAAAGCTAATATTTAAGCGGTTATTCACGACCTTCGCATCTAAATTTAACAACCCAAAGTCTGTGTTGAGTGCAAATTTCACTCTTTTACTTTCCAATACCTGAGTTTTATTCTGCCTTTCAGCTTGATCAAAAAACGCAACGTCAAACTCAATTAGTTTCCCATCTATAATGATTGGCAAAGTCTGAAGCCTGTGCTGCGCAACACATTCACTACTTACATTCAGCAATTTGTGCAACATATGATTTAATTGTTGATGTTCATCAGGGTTTTGCTGCTTCTCATTAGTATTTAACTTATCAAACTGTAAAACGTCCTTCAACTCAACCCCAAAGTCAAATAATTTATCTTTTTGATCCTCTGGCTGATCTTTAGTAAACTCTTCAATATAAAACTTACTAATACTCTCTAATGTACTGAGTGTCTGAAGCCTAGAAATCTCTGTACTAGTGATCAATTGTGGTGCTTTGATGTCAGTATCTGTAAAGTGTAATTTTTGTGTATCCAACACACGTTCGCTTAATAAACGTACCAAATCTGGAGTAATGGGTAATCCTAACTTTGCTAAATAAAGACCCACTCTAATTGCCACAATAGTATTTCCAATTTGATTGGTTGCCTTGATGATTGCGTTTCTCTGCGGTTGCGTTAAATCTATTTTGAAATTCTCGGCTTCAATCTCTATTGGCGTTTTAGATTCACTACTTGCCATCTCAAGTGATGCATTTTTCGCTTCATTTATGTCGGCGCTATTTACTAACTTCATTGAAACAGTATTATCTTTAATACTTGTAACGCGCCCTGCCAGGGTATCTCCTTTAGTCAAAGGAATTGCAGAGTCAACTACTCTTTCTTGTCCTCCAAAGTTTACGCCATATTTATTATCTGAATACTCTCTTAAAATTCTACCCTTAAGAATTTGTCCTACTGTAATATTTTTGAGCCATTGATCTTTATCAACACCATGAATGAGTTGTGTATCACCTGAGTTGGCACGGGGGTAAATTGAAGCACTTACGAGCTCTGCCTTCATACTTTAACCACACTAAAGGATTGTAATCTCAAATTAGTTGGCACTTCTGTCATGGCTACAATCGACAAGTGAGGCAATATTCTCTCGGTAATTGTTCTTAGATGCCTTCTTAGCTCTGGAGCGCAAAGCAAAACAGGTGAAAAATTACTTTTCATCATCCCTTCAACTTGTGTTGCTAGTTTTGAGATAACTTGCTCTGTAAATCTAGGGTCCATCACAACTTGCGATGTATCGTCTGTTGTTCGAATTGAATCAGCAATCTTTTGTTCAATTGCTGGATCTAAAGTAATTACAGGTAACTCTGATCTTGAACCAACCAAGGTTTGACAAATTGCTGAGCCTAACTTATTTCTAACAACCTCTGTGAGTTGTTCCGCCTGTTTTGTTTCACGACCAGCATCGGCAAGCACTTCAAAAATTGCATCGATGTTTCGGATTGATACTTTTTCGCGAAGTAAATTTTGTAATACTTTTTGCACCTCTACAGGAGAAAGTACATTTGGAATTAATTCATCAACTAGACTAGCATTTTGTTCAGTTGCACGCTCTATAATGGCAGAAACTTCCGTGCGGCTTAGCAAATTTGCTGAATTTTTTCTTAAAAGCTCGGTTAAATGAGTCATAAAAACTGTGAGAGGATCTACTAAGGTATATCCTTTCTCTCTAGCTAATGGTTTCACTGATTCACTCACCCATGTGGCTGGTAACCCATATGTTGGATCTTTGGTTTCAATGCCATCTAGCTTACTGCCTTTACCTGAAGGATGAATGGCCAGAAAGTTATCTGGCATTAACTCTCCAGTTCCCATATTAACGCCGAAAATGTTTACTTTATATTCTAACGGACTTAATTTTTTATCATCTTTAATTTTAACTTTGGGAATGATAAACCCCATTTCTAATGCGTACTGTTTTCTAAACACAGAAATTCTCTCGGTTAAGCCTTTGTCTGAATTTACTAATCCAATCAATCCTTGTCCAACATTCACTTCAATCGGATCAACCACCAATAAATCTTCTATTGTCTCTGCACCTGATTTATCTGTAGCTTCTTCACCGTCTTCTTCAGCATTTACTTTTGTTTTAACAAAGTAAAAAATCAAACCAAATACAGCAATGATAAATACTAATGGCACCACGGGCATGCCTGGCAACAACCCAATACCAATCATTGCCAACATAACCAATCCTAGGGCTTTGGGATGAGAAGAAATTTGCGCAGCCATCTCCTTACTGAGTTGAGCATCGGTACCAGATCTGGTGACAATAATACCAGTACCTACAGCAATGACTAAGGCAGGCACCTGTGTAACAATACCATCACCAATAGTTAATAAAGTAAAAGTTTGAGCCGCTTCACCCCAAGACATACCCAATTGCATTACGCCAACAGCTAAGCCACCAAAAATATTGATTAGTAGAATCACAATGCCTGCTATAGCATCCCCTTTTACAAACTTACTAGCACCATCCATCGCACCATAAAAGTTAGCTTCTTTTTCAATATTCTTTCTCCTACGCTGTGCCTCTTCTTGATCTATAAAGCCCATGTTTAAATCGGCATCAATACTCATCTGTTGTCCAGGCATGCTATCTAGTGTAAATCGCGCCGCCACCTCCGCAACTCGTTGAGCGCCGTTGGTCACAACCACGTATTGAACAACTACCAAAATAAAAAACACTACTAAGCCAATGACATAATTACTTTGCACCACATATGAACCAATTGCACCAATGACGCGGCCCGCATCGCCATCACTTAAAATCAGTCTAGTTGCAGCGACATTCAATGAGAGCCTAAAAAGTGTTGCTATTAACAATAAAGGCGGGAATGTAGAAAAATCTACTGGCTTTTCAACGTAAAAGGTCAGCAGCAAAATCAACATAGCAAAACTTAAGTTTACCAACAGTAGAAAATCCAAGACCTTTGAAGGAATAGGGGTAAACAGAATAACCAGAACCCCCAACATCCCCAGAATGAGAAACAAATCAGTATTTTTACCAAATATTTTTTTTATGCTATTCATAAACTATTCTTCTTGTTATGATTTTTGGAAAACGGTAATTCCCTTTAGAGAATAAGCCCAATACAACACTTTTGCTACCACCGCATAATGCTCAACGGGTATATTATGCTCCAGCCCCACATCACGAAATAGCGTTCTAGCTAATAACTTGTTTTCAACTATAGGGACCTTATGCTTTCTCGCAATACTTTTCATTCTACTCGCCAAAAAACCTGCCCCTTTTGCCACTACTTGAGGCGACTCCATTGTGTCTTTGTTATAGCGTATTGCAACAGCATAATGCGTTGGATTGGTAATCAACACATCTGCATCTTTTACATTACCTAAACTTTTAGCACGCTTTAATGCCTCCCTTTGCAAATCTTTGATTCTTGCTTTAACTCTAGGGTCACCTTCTCTCCGTTTATGTTCGTCTGTAATATCACGTCGACTCATCCGCAAACGCTTGGCATATTCCCATCGCGTGTAAATTAAATCTATCAAAGCTACAGCGGCCAGACCTAATAACAGCTTAAACAACATGGATTGAAGCTCTGGCATGAGAAGCAACCCCAGTGAAGATGGCATCACGTTATAAGAAATCAGCAAATGTAGCACTTCACCTGCAATAAACTTGTATAAGACAAAACCAAACAAAATAAACTTCAATACTGTTTTAACCGCCTCGATTAATAATCTAGTAGAGAATAAACGTTTAAAACCAGCCACTGGATTAATCTTATTTAAATCTGGCTTGAGTGGGAAAAAAGAAAATATAGGCCCAATTTGAAAAAAATTGGCCAAAACACCAAAAACCATCAGCATGATAAAAAGTGGCGCTAGCAATATAATCGCCTCAGCAAAAGTCTGCGCTAAATAAATCGACAATTCATTCGTATCAAACGTCATATCGTGTGCACTAGATAACACCTTACGCGCTAATAACATTTGTCCGTGAATAATCTGACCTCCCCACACATAAAGAGTGATTAAAAAAACAGCTAAGATAACGAATGAATTCACATCCATACTCTTAGCGACAGAGCCTTTTTTTCGTGCCTCTTCTTTTTTATGTGGGGTTGCCGCTTCATTTCTATTTTGATCTTGTTCTGCCATATCTAGCCCAATAATTGATTCCAGCTTTCGAATACAGAATTAAATATCTTCCGAATAATATTGCCAGCAAATGGAAAAGCGATAGCTAACACAATCAGCCCTACGATAACCTTCAAGGATAAGGACATTACAAACACATTCATTTGCGGCATGGTGCGCGACATAAAAGCCATACCAATATCCACCAAAAACAAGCAAAGCACGACTGGTGCCACCACCATAAACCCAAAAGCAAAACAAGAACCAAAATAAGCAATTAAACTGCCTAGATTAAGGTTAAAAATATGACTCCCAATAGGTAAAGCATCATACGACAGCTGCACCACTTTCAATACTGCCCAATGACCATCAATCAAATAAAAGATTAATACAGCAGCGATTGTGAACATACTGCCAACCAATGGCATATTGTTCCTGGTTGCAGGATCAACTAATCCAGCAATGCCATAACCGACTTGAAAATCCAAAATACGGCCACCTATATTAAAAGCAGCAAAACCTGCCATCAATGATGCAGCCATTGCTGCACCGATAATGGCTTCAGAAATAACTGCGCCAATTAACCATGTCATTTGCACTTGTTCAATTGAACCAATGTTTAATTGAGTGGCAAATCCAGCCCCCAAACCAACAGTCAATACAACCTTTGCTGGTCTAGGAATTGGGATGCTGCCGAAAACGGGCGTACTAATAAACAACATACCCACTCTAATCGAAGCCAAAACCGCACCAAAAGCCCAAGAAAAAAATTCTATACTACTCACGTTTCAATTATGGGAAAAAAGTAGGAATACTAGAAATCATTTGTGAGGAATAATTAACCAACGTCCTCAGCATCCATGGGCCAAATATTTGAAGCACTAACACTACAGTAACAATCTTTGGAATAAAAGAAAGTGACATTTCTTGAATTTGTGTCACAACTTGGAAAATACTGACTAATATGCCAATAACCATGACCAAAATCATCAGCGGAGCCAACATCAACAAACCTGTCCACAGCATGTGTGAGACTAACTGCAAGGCTGAATCGCTTGTCATACCACCCCTTTATTGTTATTTTGCATTATAAAATTTTATACGATTGTATGTTTGCAGTTTTGAATAAGTCAACTCCTAATCACAACATTGGTACAATTGGGCTATTGATAAAGTAATTCACCATACATCAAGCAGCAGACAATCCAATATTTTCGAATACGTTTCTTAGTCGCTTGCAAAATACCCCATACACCTGTTGCTTGAAGCATCTGCTTCATATAAGCTAATTCTTTTGCTAACAATAACTACACAATCAAAATGTCTGCCAATCAAAATCCAACCTCAGCTACTCAAGAAAAACTGCATAAATTGAATCAATACCTAGCAGAAGACCCAAGGAATCTTAATCTGTTAGCTGAAGTAATCGATTTAAACATATACTTAAAAAACTACATTGAAGCAAAAGCAAAAATCATAGATGCCTTAGCCATAGAAAAAGACAACCCATATTTTAAATTAAGGCTATCTACTATATTAATCGCAGAAGGTGATTACCAAGCATCAATTGACATAACGAAAGAACTACTTGATACAATTCCAGACGAACCTGCTATTAAGTTTAATCATGGCTACGCACTCGCATTAAATGAGCAGTTTAGCGAAGCAAAAGAACCATTGTTACAGTTATTTCAAAGCCAGCACTCTTTCCAATTATTACCAGCCACTCTTATTAGGACATTGCATCACCTTGGTGACCTTGATGAAGCCATAGCAGTCGCAAACACTTACTTAGAAAGCCACCCAGAAGATGGTCAAGTAGCTGGCATGCTTAGCCTTATCTATTTTGATAATGATGACTTTGACAATGCGCAAGCCACAGCTATCAATGCACTTAAACTTGCGCCAGATAACCTTGATGCGCTGATGTCAGCTGCAGGCAGCTATATTGGTGATGAAAAAATTGAAGAAGCAAGCGAGCTATTAAACCATGCGCTTACTATTGACCCTAATAATGGCCGTGCACTTGCTAAAGTTGGTCTGATCGACATGCTCAATCAAGACTTATCATCCGCTGAAGCCCATATGCAAGAAGCACTCAAAGCAATGCCAGAGCACATTGGTAGTTGGCACGTATTAGGATGGATACAGATATTGCAGCAACGCACAAATGAAGCAGAGAAAACATTTACGCATGCCCTAGAGCTCGATAGAAACTTTGGTGAAAGTCATGCAGGGCTAGGAGTAATAGAAGCACTAAAAGGCAATTGGAAAAAAGCAGATGAATACTGCAATATTGCTAAAAAGTTGGATGGCAATGTGATGGCAGTGCATTATGTCGCGCTACTCAAACTACAAGCACAAGGGAAATCAGATTCAGCAACTCAGCTTTTAAACAAAGTCATGCAGTCCAACAAACTGCCTAATGGTGATTCATTTCAAGATTTTTTAAATAAAGTTTCCAGCCGATCATTTAAAAAATAAACAGAATTACAAGTTTGCTTTATATGGCAGCCCTTCTTGTGTATAGGCATCCTTAAAATCAAATGCTGCTGGCGTCGCACCTGCTGCATTCAGTAAATCAAGCTTTTCTTTTGCTTGTTCAATGGTTGGGTTTTCACCAACCTTAACCCACCACAATACGGATACTTTTTTTGGTAACTTCTTTAACCAAGTATCACGGTTTTGCATCACTTCTTTATGCGCACCATTGAATACAAATGCCTTTAGGGCGTCAAATGAAGCCCAAACTGATAAATTTAATATTGCATTTGGCTCATTAAAAATACGAGTTACATTCGGGTCATTATAAAACTGGTTACCACTAGACCAAATGAAGCCGCTACCATCCACCTGCGCCATCACACGGTTGCCAAAGTCGCAAAACGCTTGGTATCGCTCTGGGGTATACTTTTCAATATCCCATTCACCATAATTGGCTTGGGCAAGCCGCATCTGATTAGATAGACTTGTATTAACAGCGCTTGCTGAAAACGGTTGCGAGTGATCTTGTTCTTTATCCATTGAATCTGCTTTTTATTTGGTCATTTATTCTATGAAGGTGATTTTGGGTAATAAAACTCAACCACACGTCCATAAGGCTTTTGGGCATACATAAACACATGCTCTCTAAATTTAAAGTCCGCAACGGCAGTTTTATAGTCTTCTGGCAATGTAGCATAGGTGCAGTTATTATTAGCTTGCAGTCTATCGCCGGTGTTGGAGTCAAACTTCCATAATTGATTGGCTTCGTTTTTATAGTGTTCCACCACCTCTAGTGTTTCTAAATCATACGCCACAAAGGCCGAGTTTTTACCTGATACCAAACGGCGATAATATTCAGCAATTGCGCCATTTTTCACTTTGATTAAGTCAAAGCCATAACGGCATAAGTAGCCTTCTGCTAATATCGTTTTTTGGTCGATGTTATACATGCCCCACGTTTTACAAGGCACAAAGCGCCTGGTAACATCACCACCCGAAAATAGTGCCTCAGCAAATGCTTCAGCAGAATCAAAAGAGATGCCACCAAACTTACCCACCATAAACTCATAGACCAGCCAGTGATCACGCGTCACTTAACAGCACCCTTAATCAAACCCTCTTCTGCCAATACCTCCAGTACGATATTGCGCATTTGGTCTATATTGCCATTGGCATTTTGCATAGAGTCGATATTATATTGTTGGCTGCTACCAACATTACTCAAAGCCATGTCACCAGCAGCTGTATCAGCTTCCACAGACACTGTCTTCACCTTACCCATCAATTGTTGCACTTGCGACACTTGGTCTGGATTAAACTTGTTTTGCTGGGTTTGGATTTGTTGCATCAACATCTGCTGCCCAAAGCGTGCCATTTCTGGCAGCAGCTGCTCTATATCGCCTGCTTTATTATGTTCGGATGGAAAAAAGCCATGCATCACTTGCTGGTCTATCATATGCAAGGTTTCATCGGTAGCAAACTGTAAAAAGATGGCACCAGAGGCTTCGTCAATGCCAGAGAATTTAATATGTATGTTTTGTGGTTTGATTGTCATTGTTCTTAGATTGTTTGTAAATTTTTATTACCTGATAATTAAGAATCAAGTTGGCTGACCCCTTGATTAAATTATTTATTCTATACTCTTCAATTCTGCGGTTAAAAAATAAAGACTCAAAATCAGCACCAATATAAAGATTATGGGTAAAACAAAAATATAGTCGCCATCTGTTATTGTTAGAGTATATGGATTCGTATTCACATTTTTTGGATAAACGCTCAATTCTTCAACATACACGCCAAATAAGTTTTCTTTACCTTTTAGAATTAAGGTGTCGCCAGACTGTGGGCTTGGCTCATAAGGGTACTGAAACAAAGTTCTTGAAAGCTCAATCGTAGATAACTTATTGATTTTATTATCTTGAAAAGTTAATACGATTGACTGTTTGCGCGTGTAATAGTCTGGTACCTCTTGGTCTTTAGAATTAAGTACAACCGTGTTTTCGTAGAGTCGGTTTGGCAGATTCATGATTAAAATACCAAAGGTGTTTGCTCCCCATTGTGCATTACCATAAACAAACAGCAATAGCGCAAACACAAGTCCTTTCAGATTTTCTTTAACCATCTTTTTTGCTTTTATTGCACCTTCCTCAAGTGCAAACATGCGTATTAGAATAACAAATGTCACTAAAAGCGAAAAGTAAAATCCCAACCTCTCAGCCAGAGTTGTTGTTTGAATGACTGGCATCATGCCGGTAAATGGTAGCATTAGTGCTGGTAACACAAAAACACACACTAATATTCCAATAATAGTGATTAGAATGTACGCTCTCAATCGCGGAACTGCTCACCGACAAAAGTCGCTCTCAAGTTTTCTGCGGCAACTTTACTGTAAGACCAATGAGCAAAAACCGCTCCAGAAACTCCTCCAACGACTGCTAATACTGGAACAGCCACTGGCGATAAAGGACCTGTAAACGCACCTAAAGTCGCTCCAGCATAAGCTCCCTGAGTCGCGCCAAGTCCCGTGACTGCTTTATCACCCACATAATTAAATGTAGCCACAGCCCCCAGTTTGGCACGCTGCTCCGCTGAGTCTGCTTTCAGCATTCTGCTCCCTTCTTCTATAACTGTTAATCCGTCACCTAGTAACGGCACCCCTTTTAGAAGCACCTTATTTTTTGTTGCAAACTCAGCCATTGCAACAGCACTCTTAGCATTTGGACTTTTAATTAAATCCTGAGCTGACCGTAAATCATCCGATAACATTATGGACTTTGTTAGCTCGTTGTGCAAAGGTTTAGCACGATTAAGAACTACAGCCCCCTTAGACTTACCTAATGCATTAACACCATCATCAACTACAATTTGGCCATACTCTGCAATTGTTGAGAACCCTGAACTGTCTTTTGTATGTTCAAGGGTTTTTACAATAGGTTTAGGCTTTTCATTTTCTTCTAGTCTGTAAGTTCTTTTGAATTTATCAGCTAGTTTTACCAACTCATCAAATTCATTATCTAGATTCCTACCTTCCGCCTGCAACTTAACAGCATCTTTTTTCCCTGTGCCAAAGTAAGCCGCTATCGTTTCCGCATTATTATTTTTCTGGATTTGATTTGCAGTAAATGCAACTCCTACATCGGTATGGCTATCTACAATATTGCTGGTTAAGCCACCATTACGCGCAATGTAGCTATTATATTCAGCCTGAGATGCAAACTGATCTGGTGTAAACGTAACATCAACATCACGCGCACTATTTACATAATTAGTCGCTAAACCACCAGAGGTGGCAGGCGTATTAAAGATGCTGCCGTAAACTGGCTTATTAGCTTCTCTTAGGTTAGCTTCATAAACAGCATTATTATTGCCTATCGCTGCTCGCTGCGCATTTTGCAAATCAATAGCGCGCTTCTCTGCAAAACCACTACCTACACCATGTATGCCACTAACTGCTACACTGGTCCAGCTGAACTTGCCTCCAACTAATGCAACCTGTGTCAATTGTGAAGCAACATTACCTGCAATGCCTGACACTACATTTTTAGTCACTGCCTGACCGAGATTAGCGGCACCATTTTTAACCTCAACACCTAACTTACCACCCACAGCCTGCCCAACCGCACCACCAACCGCAGAAGCTGCTATGCTAGACCAACTAAAGCCCTTTTGCTCGCCAATGATAATGCCAATACCTTGACTAGCGGCATTACTAATAGCGGCATTGGCTGCTGCATTAAGCACTTCATTTTTTATATTAACAAACCCAGATTTTGGAACAATTGCACTCATAGCTAAGCTGGTAAAATTAAATCCTTTCTGTGCACCTGTTGCCATTCCCACGACTTGACCTGCTATATTGCCTAAAACAGGATTACCCGTAATAACCGTAACAGCCACACTCACCACCGCAGCAATAATAGCCCCTATACCCCCACAACCTTTTTTCTTCGGCTTAGGTAGTGGTGCCGCTGGTATGGTTGGGTTTAAATCTCCTATCGCCTCACCTGGGTTGTAGGGACGATAGGTGCCTGCATTGTTATGGATGTTGGTCACCTTGTTCGGGATGATCAATTCCATATTCGGCTCTAACTCTTGTCCAGAAATAAGGCCATTAGCATCAGCAATGAGATACCACATATCGGCATCACCCCATACAGTTAAGGCGATGCTTTGTAACGTATCCCCTGCTTTTACCGTGTAGCTGCTGGCGACTGGTCCTGGATAGGTTGGGCTGATCGGTTCATAGTTTTGATCAAAGTCGGCACTCGCCACAGGTCTCCAGTTTGCATAGTTACCTGTTGGTTTATTACGGTTAGCCATGGCTTGCACGTAATCGACACGACTTGGCCCATCATTACCGACCCCACCCACAGCAACACCATCTACATAGTAGAAGCGCTCGACTTTGTTTGCGATAGAACCAGGAGTGTAAGTATTTTGGACATAGCCGTATTTGAAGTTTGGTCTTGCAATAGTACCTGTGATTTCATCGCGCACCAGTAAAACACCTTGTGCATCGCTCACATAGCGGATATTACGGTTACCGGCACGATCAATGGCATGGCTGATGTGTCCATTTACGTCATAGTAAACATCGGAGTAGCCATTACGCCAAACATTGTTTGCGCCTTTAAGCGTGGCGTTATAAGGGTCAGCAGTGATTCGGCGGACTTTTGCTTCATCCCAATACTCATAGTTGTAGTAACTATTGGTTATAGATGGACCATTAACGTTACGGGTGCGTGCTAGTTCACCTGCACCATTTTGTGAATGACTGTTATTGTTCGCGTTGTCATAGTAATAATAAGTTGTAGTACCTCCAGTGCCTGATTGCGATAGCACACGGTTATCCGCATCATAGTTTGTGCTCTGGGTATAGGTTACTGTGCTGCCATTACTGGCGTACTCCGTAATATTGGTGGTGCGGCCAAGCAAGTCATTGGTTCTTCTTGCACGCAAAACACCATTAATATGAATATCAGTGAGGTAGCCATCAGCATTGTAGCTGTAATCTTCTAAGGTACCAGTCACGCCATTAATCGCTTGCTTACGCTGACCAGCCGCGTCATATGTAATGGCGTTACCTTCAGCACCAATGGTGATGCTGTTGGTATTGCTATTAAATGTACCTTTGGTAATCAAGAAGCGATTCATACTGTCATACTGGTACCAGTATTCTTGTACATCTAATGCCCCATCGACGCCATTGCGGTATTCACTACGTACACTGCGACGGTTGCCTACGGCATCATAGGTATAAGTGATGCTCGCTTTAGGGTCAGCCACTGAGGTCATGCGATTTAATGCATCGTAGGTAATAGTCGCTTGTTGGAAGTTGTTATAGAAGCCGGCATCAATATCATCATTGTTTTTGAGTGACACATAGCCTTCAAACGACTTATTACCACTACCATCATATTCATAGTAGGTGTACATACCCAAAGCTTTATCATGTATCGATTTGATATAGCCGTTGTTATAGTGGTCGTAAACAATGTTCTGTCCTGTTGATCCTGTTTGACTGGTGAGCCAGCCTGCTTCATTGTAGTTGTAAATAAAGAGGTGGTTACCCAAGTCTTTATGGCTATAGGTACGCCCAAACATGTCGGTTGTATCAATAATGGTGCGACCAACAGCATCCTTGGTGGTGGTTGTCCAACCACTCATGGTTGCCCCACCCAGCCCTGCTACATTAGGATTATAGGTGTAGGTATAAGTGGTCGCATGACCAAGATTCGTACGGGTACCAGTGACTCGGCCTAAACTATCGTAGTCAGTCTTACTGGTGGCATTGGCTGCGCCAGCTGTGTTGCCTAAGGCATTGGTGTGCGCTACGCGGTTACCAGCTTCGTCGTAGATGTAACGATCAACAGCGCCGCCCGTGACATTGCCATTGGTATCTGTTGTGACAGATGGGCGTCTGAGTTCAACCAGTTGGTTGTTTTTGTCATAGCTATAAGTAGTTGTACGGTCGATGGCATCGGTATAACTAGTAAGATTGCCAAAGGTGTTGTATTCCCGTTCAATTTGACCGCCATCAGCATGGTATTCGGTATCAATCAGCTGAGTACTATTGCCTATCCAGGTTTGACTATTGGTGTTGCCATTGGCATCCGTAACACTGAGCATACGACCGATAGCATCATAGCTGTAGGTGGTGACTGGAGCCACATCTTGTACTTGCCCTGTCTCGGTGGTGATGCTGACGGTTGGGTCTTGTTTACGCGTGAGGTTGCCAAGCGCATTGTAGGTGTAAGTCGTCGTGAAGATGTTATTGGCATCACGATGGTTAATTTCACTGGCAATCTCGCCAAAGGCGTTGTAGGTTTGCTCACGGCTAATAGTGGCCGTTGTTGCACTCGGGTTATTCCAAACCCAATTGGTTTGGGTGTTATCGATACTATCGGCATCTATGGTAAACGCACCTAAATCTGTACTGATTTCATTTTGTTTAACCGTTGATTTAAAGCCACCTTGTATGGGGTCTGTCCACTGATAGGTGTCATAGTTTGGATCATTAATGTCGGTAACTAAACTATAAGTCTGGTATTCGTAGACGTAGTCTCCTTCTGCTAGATTGCTTGGTATATCTAACAAGTATTGAATACTGCCATCTGCTTGGGTAATAGCTGTCGCCGTTGTGGTAATCCAGCTTGGCTCTGGTAGTGGGTCCCCTTCTACATAACCAACGGGCAGATCTACTGCCAATGCATACTTGGCTTGAATAGCGGTAGGTGTTGGAGAAGGTGTCGGCGTTGGCGTAGGACTCGGTGTACTCGTAACAGTGGTGTCTACCAGCGTGATGTTATCAATGCTGTCATCCGTTAAACCCTGACCACTCGGCGTCTCTGCTACCTGCCCTCTGTACTGGAATGTTGACCAAGTGACATTATGTGTTTGCGTATGTGACCAGCCATCTACTCGGGTTTCTCCCTGCTTATACACATACAACGTTGTGCTCGATGCTGCTGTCTCAAACTCAACAATGTAAGTCGTGTTAGGGTCTATTGAGCTAGGACCGCCATTGGTGCCCCCTGCCCAGCTACCCGTCCAGCCTGCAATGCTATCGTTATATCCTGCGTTAAAGCTACCACCGCTAATCTGAAGCCTATGTGTTATGCCATTGCCATTCGTATCCTCACCACTCATACTAAAGGTAAAGTCACGCCCAGTAGATAAGGCTCCAAAGTGCATCTCTGCGCGCAGCACTTGACCGGCACTGTAGGTAAATGTGTCGTTACTCGCAAATCCTGGCCAGTTGTTGGATGCTACTGGCGCTGATTTAATCGAGATGCGTCCATTGGTTGTCCCTGCATCAACAATATCGAGGTTACCACTTGCGTTGCCCCATATGTTGACCGGTGCGCTAGCCCCATTAAAGTCCTCTGTATATAAAACAGATGGACTTGGCGTAGGCGTAGGTGTCGGGGTGGGTGTTGGACTTGGGGTTGGGGTGGGTGCAGTTCCCGCTTGTGTGTTACTTGGCGGAATAATAGTAATGCTTTGTGGGTCTACGTAGTTATTGGTGTCAGTGCTGTATGCAGTATATTGGTATTCGTAGTCACCTTGATCCAGTAGCGGAATTTCAACATTAAATTCTTTCTGTCCCGTTGTCGCATTGATTGTGCCCACGCTGATAGGGAGGAGCGTATAGTCACTGTAACTACCAGCAGGACGATAACCAGCAATCACGTAATCTACCGTTTCTGGTTGTGGTGGGTTAATCGTAATAAAGCGTGGCTTATTCAATGAAGCGAGATTGTTAACTACGGCACTATTCTCACCAAAGTCGATATATGCTTGATAGTGGTTTAGTACATTCCCATTGCTGTCATACGATAGAATGTCGACATCTTGGTTACCAAGTGGAATACCAGTGATATCCCAATCAAAGGCACCACTCCCTGTTGCAGTCGCATAAATACGTACTGGGGTGCTATAGGCACTAGAGCCACCCTGCGTGCGATAGGCAATGTCCATATAAGCAGCTTCTACGGGTTCGCCTCCTAAACGCAGTTTATTGAGACTGAGACTGAGATCGGCGTTAAAGTTGCCACTGGCATCACGTGCAATTTCCGTACTGGTAATACGAAGTAAAGCACCATTGCTATCATAGACTTCTAGTTCAACTTCATAAGTTGTATTGTTGGCAAAGACAGCCATATCTGCGGTGGCTAGACTAAAGTGGCCTAATCCATAGCCTGCATTCGCTGCTGATTTTACAAACTGGCTGTTATTGATAGTACTCCATGCACCACCGCTGCCTTTAACGCGATAACGCATGGTAACGCTATCGGCTGTATTACCCTGATTGACCAGTTGTAAACCATTGACGGTTAGACCAGTGCTGGCAGCATCACTGATAAAGGCGCGACCAAGACCGCCAATTGGTATGCCTGTTTGTGCTGAAACCGTTGGCGCAGAGGCATTTGTAGTATTGAAAGTACCGCTTTGTTGATTAAGGATGTTGCCATTCGCATCTAGTGCAACGTAGCTAAATTCATAGTTGCCTGCTGCAATTGAATTGTAATCAAATGAGTACATACCAGTAATAACAGAACCTACTGCATTTACCACTCGGGACAGACTGGCAACTTCATATGCTCCTGCAGATCCTGCAGGACGATAACTTAACAACAAGTTTTCCACAGTTGATGGCTGATTATTTATAAACAGTTTAGCTCCCAAGTCACTCTGAAAGGGTGTCCCAAATGGGATACCATTCGCAGGAAGGTTGTGTTCAATAAATAATACTTCGCCTTGAGAAGTCACTTTATAAACTTTTATGTTTGAATTGTTTAAAGGTGTACCAAACTCTGTTGACAGCTTGAAAAATGACTTTCCAAGGTATGAGTAGCTTGGGTAATTTGTAGGTGAACTATCTGTAGTTGAAAAACCATTAAGATATGACATACGGACCTTATAAGTTGAAAAAGGTCCCATGACTATTGTCTGGCTTATTATATTGGGGTTGTATGTTGGCTGACCAGATACATCCTGCTCTACAATGTAAGCTTCAGCAGAGTACCCCGTTGAAGTAGTAAACTTAACCTTATATGTATCGCCATTGCCACTGTTTAGTTTATTGAATGCCAAAATGAAGTTGTCAGTACCATCTACATTTAAATATAGATCATAATTTACATTTGAAATAGATACGTCACCCATATTTACTGGATTAACCTCTTGCGTCTCTAGTACCGAACTCGTTAATGGATTCGTAGTATCTCCACTAATATCTGTTGAATTACTATTTGTCACAATGGAACCTAATTGTCGATTAGCATCCATGGTTGCTTGAATGGTTTTAGTCAGTTGATTTCTATCATCGTACACACTCATGGTGCGTAAGGTATTCGCTGCCGCCAGGAAGGCAGTTAAATCCGTTTGCGTATTCTGTACAGCGTTGATGTTAGCCGTTGCACTGTCAGTACTAGTGATGCGCATAGTCACATTACCATTCGCATCATAAATCATCACTTTAACGATGCCGTCTTCGCTATTGGTTCTGAAGATACGCCCTGCTCTGTCGTACTCTACAAATTCATCGGGGTTAGTTGGCGCAGCGCCTTCATAAGTGCTCTTGGCGATCACTTCACCAAAGCTGTTATACGTCACTGCATTGACGATTCCTGTATTAATATCGGTACTCGTCAGCTGACGATTAACATTGTCGTACGTGTAAGTTGTGACATCATCAGTACCGGTCTGGTTATTGATGATTTGATCGGCCGTACGACGGTTTTCGAGTGTCGTTTGGATAAGGTTGCCATGCAAATCATAGGCGTAGCTGGTTACTACCCCTAAGGCATCTGCTTCTGAGGCGAGTCTGCCACCTGTACTGTAGGTATACGTGGTGATTTGATCATCGGCTTCACTGTTGTTGTCCGTGCCTCTGGCAATCAGGCGCGCAACATTACCTAAACCATCGTATTCCATATTGGTGGTCGTACGCGCTGTCGTGTTGCCTGTGTCATCTGTAAAAGTTGGGTCTTGCTGTTGTATCAAGCGACCCATGCCATCGTAGCTCAAGTTGCTGATGTTGTTTAACGCATCTGTTTTCTGGGTCAGGTTGTTGAGGCCGTCGTATTGATACGTAGTCGTGGCAGCAGCAGTTACTTCACTCAGTTGTCCATTACTTGCGTTGACGGTACCTTGCGTCACTCCTTGTTTGGTTTCAACGGCTAAGCGACTCAACTTGTCATATTGGTAGGTGGTGACGCGATCACCCGTAACCGTGGCGCTGCCAGCGGTGCCTAATGTCGTGGCTGCAGTCTGGATTTGCGCTAATGTGGTGTTGTCATTGATATTAGTTAACCCAACGGTGCTTAAATTAGCCGCATATTTAATTTCTATCGCTACATTGCCAAACGCATCTCGCGTCCAAGTAGTCAGATAGCCTGCCGCATCCACTTCGGCGACTTTCTCCCCGGCATTGTTATAGTAAGCATAGGTACTATTACTATTGGCATCAGTAATTTCTACAATATTGCCATTGGCGTCATAGCGGGTTGCTTGTGTGAGGCTTTGTGTACCTAAATTATTATAAAGATTCGTACTGTTATCCACTGTACCCACGACCATGTCAGCAATGGTACTCGTCAACACTCTTCCCACCCCATCATAGGTATAGAGCGTAGTACGATCATTAGCAGCGTCTACTGTGGGGGTGGATTGTGTTGCTACTGTCGGGTTGCTCACCTTGTTCGCATAAACCGTTTGGCTCACTTTATTGCCGACTGCATCATATTGATAAGCAGTCATCACGCCATTAGCATCCACCATGGCGACTTGTCGATCTAAGCTGTCGTAGTAGTAATAGCTGCTGTTACCATTGGCATCGGTCTCGCTGGTCACATTACCGCGTGCGTCATAGGTCATGCCTTTGGTGGCAGTAACATTCGACTGATCATCACTTAAATAGACCTGTATGCTTTCTGTCGCAATCAGGTTGTTCAGCGTATAGGTGTAATTGGTCGTGCGCTCTTCAGGTAAGCCAACCGCTTCGGTCTTGGCTGTTAGATTGCCCATGGCGTCATAGCTAAAGCTATTGACGACAGCAATGGAGCTACCATTGCTATCTTTGCTGGTCACTGGCAATGTTTCAGTCGCTTTACGGCCTACGGCATCATAGGTGTAAGTGGTGGTGGCGCCATTACGGGCAGTTGATGTTAAGACATTGCCTTGTGCATCATAAGTGAAGGATTCTGTGTAATAGTCATTCGCGCTTGCACCCCAATAAGTCTGGATAGTCGATTGACGACTTGCCGCATCATAACTCACGACTTGGCGTTGGTCTTGTGTGCTATCCGCAAGGATGGCAGGTAAGGTTGTTTCTGTTGCACCACTGGTTTTATTAGCATAGCGAATCGTTTCAGTGATATTGCCTAAAGCATCATAGCGCTGTTCTGTTACCGCCCCTTCTGGGTTGATGCTATGCGTCATGCGGTTCGCGGTGTCGTAGTAGAAGTAACCGACGTTACCATTCGCATCGGTTACTGTGGTGATATTGCCTGCGGCATCGTAGCGGTCGTGTGGTCTCTTTGCCTGTAGGTCTTTCTGGGTTGATAACAGATGCTGAGATTTTACGATTTGCTGCATCAAATGCTTGCAGTGTGATACGACGCTTGAGAGGCAGTGCCCCTGCATTCTCAGTGATGCTAACCTGATTGCCATTGCCATCATAGACGTATTGGGTGATATATCCCAAGGCATCGGTCATTTGGATATTGCGATTGTCCTGATCATAACCATACTGCGTGATTTGATCTTGACTGGCATTCGCGGTCACATTAATGGCCGCACTTTGCGGACTCGCTTGTAATGCGCTTAAGTCAGCGGCACTTAAAGCGGTAGCATAAGCGGTTGTTTGCGTGATGTTGCCATTGTTGTCATAGCTGTTACGCGTGACATAGCCGAGTGGGTCCACTGTGTCGGTTAACTGGTTATTGGCATCATAACGATAGATAGTTTGATGGCCTCTGGCATCCGTTTTAACGATGACGTTGTCATTCGCATCGTATTGGTAACTGGTGCTGATATTGAGGTTGTTCGTCTCTGTCGCGGTATTCGGGTCTATGATGCTTTGTGTTAAGCGACCAAGCTTGTCATACACATATTGTGTGGTTTTAGGGTTGGCACTCCCCGCCCCTTCGGTCACCGTTAACCGTTTACCTCTGGCATCATAGGTATAGTTTGTTGTCAGGTTAAGCCCAGTTGGATCGACCACAACAGAGGTGACTTGCCCTTTGTCATTGTAGTTGGTATAAGTCCAGACACCATTGGCATCTTGCACCTGTGCTTGACGGCCTAAGGCATCATAGGTGTAGTTAGTGGTGAGGTTAAGTCCATTCGGATTAACACTGGTTGGGTCAACTGTTCTGCTGAGCAGGCGATTGGCTGCATCATAGCTAAAGTGGGTTTCAACGCCACGTGCATCTGTTGTTTTAATCAGTTGACCTGCACTGTCATAGTCATTGCTGCTCGTGCTAGTCGTTGGATTGCTGTTGTGCCACTATCTGTCGTGGTGGTTTTAAGTTGTCCATCGGCATTATAGGTGTAGGTGGTGACGTTGTTATTACCATCAGTCACTTTAACTGTTTCACCATAACGGTTTGTTTCAGAGATGAGGCTGATGCCTTCACTCGTGGTCATGGTGCTAGTGCGGTTAGTGCTGCTATAGCTGTAGGTCGTGGTATTGTTACGGCCATCCGTACGGGTAAGAACACGTGAGAAGGCATCATAGGTAGTGTAGCTATTGATGTTACGTGCGTCTGTCACCTGTACTTCACGGCCTAAACGGTCATAACTGTACTGGATCGTGCTACCTATGCCATCAGTGGTTTGTGTGATACGGCCAAAGGCGTCGTATACGGCTTGGGTGATGCGATTAAGGCCTGCGCTGTCTTCTGTCGTCGTCGTGACCAAGCCACGTTGATTATAGGCGTAGTTAGTCACCAGGTTGTTACTGTCATCAATCTTGGTCGTCGTCGTACTGAGCTCACCAAAGGCGTTATAGGTACGACTGCTCGTGTTGTTAAGCGCATCGGTGACGCTAATGATGCGACCTGCGTTGTCGTATTGGGTGGTAGCGCTAACAGTGCCGCCAGCCGCTAATGTTGTTATCTGTGCCGCGATGTCAGAGGCAAACCCACCTTGCAGGTTGTTTAATGTATTGCTATCCAGACGGGTTTTATATTGTTTGCTGGATTCACGTTGATCAAAGCTGTTGTAGCCATATTCAATGACTTCACCCAAGGCGTTAATCTCATAGATGAGTTTGCCTTCGTTGTCGTAGTAGTACAGGGTTTTATTGCCGTTATTATTCGTGCCATTTGGCGCAACAGCAATCACTACACGACCTGCTAGGTCATAACTGTAACGCGTACCATAGCTGTTCCAAACCTGATCGATTTCCGTCTGTGTCGGTGCAACAAGCGCTTCAAGTGCGAGTACACCTTCACCACTCAAGGCACGCGTGACGCGGCCGAGTTGATCGTATTGTTGGTATTGGCTACGCTGATCGGTACTCGCTGCGCCTGCATAGCTGTTAATCGTTTCAACTAGGTTACCGAC
Source organism: Methylotenera sp. (assembly GCA_048058875.1). GTDB lineage: Bacteria > Pseudomonadota > Gammaproteobacteria > Burkholderiales > Methylophilaceae. Next base: position 49,619 of record JBLLNR010000010.1, read on the forward strand.
GTCATCATAGCTATAGGTCGTTGTGAGCCCGCTAGGATTACGACTGGTTGTTTGTAGTCGGTTGTTGCCATCATAGCTGTTAACCGTGCTTTGGTCTTCGTTATTTGTTGCGGGTCGGCTAGCTGCAACACTAGCACCTGGCGTATAGTTAATCGGGGTGGCATAGCGGGTTGTGTTAGTCCGATTACCTGCTAAGTCATATTGGTATTCGGTTAAATAGCCCAGTGGGTCTACTGTGCCTTCTAGTTGACCTTTGCTGTTATAGATATAGTAGCTTGTTTGGTCGTTGACTGGGTCAGCGGTTGGGCGTAGTGCTGTGAGATCGCCACTGTCTCGTTGTGCAGGCGCAGTAAGGGTGGCATAAATCGTTGTACGGATGCGTTGTCCTGCTGCATCATAGATGTGTTCCGTTAAGTAGCCAGCACTATCCAGTGTTGCTAGCAGTAAGCCATCGGCACTATAAAGGTTGCGAGTGACACGATCTTGATTGGCGTCCACCACAGGGATGGTATTAACATCATCTGCAGTGATTTCACTCGTTTGTGCCGCTAAGGCGTCCATTTGAGTGGCGGTGAGTAAGCTGGCGTAAGTCTTTGTGCCAATTAACTGATCCGCACCATCGTATTGATAGGTGGTCACCGCACCAACCGCATTGATTTGTTTAACCAATCGACCTGCAGCATCATATACGTTGTAACTAATGCGGTCGGCGGTAATTGCTGTTGGCCGTATATTGTTTAGTTGGCTAGTCAGCGCAGTGGTTTCATTCAGGGTAGCTGTAACTGCTGTGGCATATTGAATGACTTTGTTGATCTGACCATTGGCGTTATAAACGTATTCAGTTAAGTTGTTATTTGGATCAATCTCGCCAACTTTACGACCTAAGGTGTCATACAGGTAGTAAGTATGTTGTCCTGTCGCATCGGTGCTACGACGCAATTGACCTAAGTCGTCATATAAATAGCTGCTGCTGCCCAGTGCACCACTTTGTCCATTGCTCACACTGATTAAGCGACCTGCAAGGTCATAGGTGCTTACCGTAATCAGTCCATTCGCCAGTGTTGTTTGTACTTGACGGGTGCTATCTGTATAGAGTGTGGTTGTAGTGTTGCCTTGTGCATCCGTTTGCTCAGTGAGTCGGTTGAGCCCATCATAACCATAGCTCGTCACAAAGTCGGTGGCGTTATTGGTTGTAGCAACACCTCTGGCATCAATACTTTGAATAAGGTTGCCGTATTGGTCGTAAACGTATTGGGTGGTTGCCGTATTACTGTCAATCACGCCATTCCCTGCGGTATCTATACTGCCATAGGTAGTGAGTGTGCTCAGTTGTCCGCGTATGTCATAGGTATAGTCAGTACGCTGCGTGCGTGTTTTATCAATACCACCACTTGGCGCAGGTGTAGGACTTGGGGTTGGTGTCGGGGTTGGCGTAGGCGTAGGACTTGGTGTACCCGTAACGGTGGTGTCTACCAGCGTGATGTTATCAATGCTGTCATCCGTTAAACCCTGACCACTTGGCGTCTCTGCTACCTGCCCTCTGTACTGGAATGTTGACCAAGTGACATTATGTGTTTGCGTATGTGACCAGCCATCTACTCGGGTTTCTCCCTGCTTATACACATACAACGTTGTGCTCGATGCTGCTGTCTCAAACTCAACAATGTAAGTCGTGTTAGGGTCTATTGAGCTAGGACCGCCATTGGTGCCCCCTGCCCAGCTACCCGTCCAGCCTGCAATGCTATCGTTATATCCTGCGTTAAAGCTACCACCGCTAATCTGAAGCCTATGTGTTATGCCATTGCCATTCGTATCCTCACCACTCATACTAAAGGTAAAGTCACGCCCAGTAGATAAGGCTCCAAAGTGCATCTCTGCGCGCAGCACTTGACCGGCACTGTAGGTAAATGTGTCGTTACTCGCAAATCCTGGCCAGTTGTTGGATGCTACTGGCGCTGATTTAATCGAGATGCGTCCATTGGCTGTCCCTGCATCAACTATACCGAGGTTACCACTCGCATTGCCCCATATATTGACTGGTGCACTGGCACCATTAAAGTCTTCTGTATAGAGAACAGATGGACTAGGACTAGGTGTCGGACTTGGCGTAGGGGTTGGCGTCGGTGTCGGGGTGGGTGTTGGCGTTGGGGCTGCAGTATCAGCCCAAGCTGCCATAATGCTTTCATCAATAGCGCCAGCTGTACTATACAGGTTGTCTGTGTAGCTGATGCTACTACTGCGTGTACCATTGTCGGCATAACGGTATTCTGTCACGCGCCCTTCTGCACTCACAATAAACCTGAGGTGGGATTCACTGTCATACGCATAACGGGTGGTCTGTGCAAGTGCCGCATCATAGGTTGTATCACCAGGGTTGCTGTCTGCTTGTTTGTAGGTGGTTTCTGTTAAGACTTGGTTGTTGTTGTCATAGGTCCACGTCACCGTGTTGCCTAGACTGTCTTCTTGTCGAATACGGTTACCATTGCTGTCATAACTGTAGCGGGTAGTATTGCCCCGACTATCGGTCATTTGTGTGACGTTGCCATCCGCATCATAGCTATAACTGGTATCTTGACCACTGCCTGCGGGACCTTGTACGCGGGTCAGTTGTTTGTTGCTATCGTAAGTGAGCGTGGTCGTTTGTGTTTGGCCGTTGTGATTAACGGTGATGGTGGTGGTGTTGCCATCTGGATAAGCAAAGGTAGTGATATTCCCTGTGCCATCCGTTACGGTTTGGATGCGGTTTGATCCATCATAGGTGAATGTTGTGCCTGTACCATCATTGTTGCTAATGGCAGTGATGCGCTTGCTTGTACCATCATAGCTGTACGTGGTGACGTAGGTGTTGTTGTCGCTAATGACGCCATCTGCAGGACTCAGGTCTGTGCTAACTGTTGCGAGTCTGTTATTGCCATCATAGGTATAACGAATCCGTGTCGTGGTGACTTCTTGATTGCTAGCGTTAAGGTGGATAACGTTAAGCTGTGTGAGGTTGTTGTTACCATCATAGCTGAGGGTAGTACGGCCACCATTGGCACTGGTGACTTGGGTAATAAGGTTGTTGGCGTTATAGCTATAGCTTAGGCTATTGCCATCGGTATCGCTGACGGTGCTAATGCGATAGGTGTTGCTGTTCTGTTGCTCATAGGTCTCGGTGATGCGGCTATCACCATCTTGCCAGACCCAGATGTCATTACTGCTGTTGTAGGTGAGCGTGTCATAGCTGCCAGCGCCATCGGTGTTGATGTATTGCCCATACGTCGCACTATTGCTATCGTTATCATAGGTATAGGTAAGCTCGGTGCCATCGGCTGCGGTACGTTTAATTGTACTACCTGCGGTATTGATGCTACCGGTTAAATCAAAGACACGGCGATACAGGGAGAGTTGCCAGTTGTCGTTATTGGCATCAAAGTCAAAGCTGCCTTGACTGTTATAGGTACGCACAACACCAATGTCAGGCCCTAAGCCAAGTAGTAGTTCGTCTTGGCGCTGTAGGGTCAGATTACCTGTCGCTCCATTGACATAGGCTTGATCGCCCCCCAGCCCCGTCGCAGCACTTCCTAGTTGTCCATTAAGCCCCAGTACATTACCTGAACTGCCAATCAAACCTAAATGGTTGCCTGTGACGATTGCTGCCATGATCTACCTCTGATGTATTTGTTATTAATTAAGAGGTAAAACCACAGGATAGATGCACTTGTATCAGCCAATCAACAAGGTGCTATATCATTCTGTGATCGCAATTACCCCAGATATAACCAATACATCATCAGTTTCAACAATAAGTTTAGCTAATTACAAAAATAAATTGAAAATGGGTGATAAATAAACTGATTTTGCAGAAATGTGCTAGCTCTATTCTGATTAAGTTTGTCTAGTACTTGGTTTAACTACTGAATATAAAACTTGTTTTGATCAATTAACTGCTACTTTGTTGAAAATGGATTTATGCAATTCATGATGCATTAGCGCATTTGTTGTAAAAATCACACTTATACAAATAAATAATATGTCCTATATGGTTTATTTAGTACATCAAAAACAATTCACATACACAAAAAAATCGAGCTAAAAATTACACCTATTTTAGATAAATTTTGATAGTTTATCTTGTATATGAAAAACAATTTTAACTATATGATTTTTAAAGATTATGGTTAACAAAAATGGCTTGCAACCATCGCATTTTTAACGCTACTCTTCAATAAAGGACGTTTCAAAAAGGAATCATTATGCTAAAGAAAGTGAAAAATCGGCAGGGGAATAATTGTAAACAGATTATTAAAAATCAAAACCACGAAACCAAAAGTAATTAACTGTGAACATTGTTCTTGGGTTTTACCCCGTAGGGCCGACATTTATGAAAATTCAGCTTTAGCTGATATTTGAATAAATATAGTCAGTAGCTATATTTATGATCAGCAAGCTATTTATCCACTAGGAGACTATATTGTATCAGTTTATTCACATAGAAACGTATGCCGAAACTGTGAGCAAAAAAGCCATTAATAGACGCAAACAAGATAATAAAACCGGTAAACAAAAAACCGGTACAAAATCATTACTTAATGTGCGTCAAATTATTGCAGAAGCTAAACGTGAAGATGGTGCACATCCTCATGTAGAAAACCCATTAAAACCAATAAATGTTTACGGTATTAGTTTAGATGATGTTGAGCGCTTGGCTATTGACTCTAAAATTGGGCAGAAAGACAGTATGGGTAGAAAACTTCGTAATGACACCCCCATTCTGCTAGCCGGTATAGCAAGCTATCCGCGTGATGAGTTTAATAACAGTCAAGAAAAATTTAATCTTTGGTTAAGAGATAATATCAACTGGCTCAAAGAAGTTTATGGAAATAATCTTAAAAATATTACATTGCATCTAGACGAAGAGCATCCACACATTCACTTCTATGCTATATCCGCTACTGGCAATGTAAAAGACATTCACCATGGATATAAAGCAGAAGGCCTTCTTGTAAGTAAGACTGATAGTAAATCAAAAAAATTGGCTTATTCTGATGCCATGCGAGAGTTTCAAAATCAATATTTCTTAGAAGTTGCATCAAATCATAGCATGTTGAGAACTGGACCTAAACTCCAAAGGAAATCCCGATCCGCCTATAACGCAGATAAAACAAATGCAAAATTGTTAGCCCAAAAAATAAGTGATGTTGACTACATAGAAACAGAGGCTTTAAAAATCGCTAAAGATAAAAGCAGATCAATCTACAAGCTAGTTAAAAATCAAATTGAAAATATGTATTCAAACGCACTTAAAGAAATAAAACGCATGCAAGAAAACGCTGCAGAGTGGAACAAAAATGCAACTGAAAATTGGCGAAGATTAAATGAAGCAGAAGATAAAGCTACAAAACTAGATGCTGAATTAAAAACTACAAAACAAGAGCTTGCATATTTCGTTGAGGAAAATAGAGAGCTAGCACGCCAACTGGCAGTCAAGGGTAAAAGAAATACTCAATTTTAGAAAGAAGAATCTAACAAAAAAACCTAACCAGGACACACTATTTTATATATCAATAAGGACATCATTTATGAATACAATACCTAACAAAAACGCTCTAAGCAAAACCCAGCAAAGAAGATTGCGCTATGAAAAAAACACATTAAATAAACCATGTACTGTTAGGGCCAATCCAGACCGGCATTCTAAAATTAAAAGGTTTGCAAAAAGTGGGCACTGTGACAAATGTCAAAAGCATTTCAAACTGTTTATAAAAGCAAAAAATCAATTCCAACAGCAGATAGATATTCCAAAATGGAGTGATGAGTTTACCCCGCGCGCCGCTGCAATATCAGTGTATACAGTTTGCTTTATTATTACTATTTACATCGTAAACGACATTGTAAAGAACATTTCCTTTTAGAGGATAAAGTCGTATACGATAAGCTTACGAAACCAATTTAAAGATATTATCTTGAACTAGCCAATTCAGCAGCAATCATCTCAGCCTGTTTAAGCACAGTCTCAGTCGCCAATATTTCCATATCAGGTGGATAGCCAAATTGACGGAGCGTACGTTTTACAATGACTTTCAATTTGGCTTTAACGCTCTCTTTAATTGTCCAGTCGATTGAAGCATTAGTTCTTACACGTTCTAATAAAACAACGGCCAACTCTCTCAACTTATCTTGCTGCATCAGCTCTTTTGCACTATCGTTATTAGCAACAGCAGTGTAGAAAGCAAACTCTAACGGGTTAAGTTTTAATCGTTCAGCTTCACTGTCACCATGTACAATTTCTTTACTAACTCTAATGAGTTCATCCATTAACTCAGCGGCAGTAATAATTTTGTTTTGATAGCGTTTAATTGAGTTTTGTAGCATCTCCATCAAGCTACGTCCTTGCACAACGTTTGTGCGCTCACGCATCTTAATTTCTTCGTTTAATAACTTCTTCAATACCTCAAGAGCAATATTCTTATGCTCATGATTTTTAAGCTCCATCAAGAACTCATCACTCAAAATAGAGATGTCAGGCTTTTTAATCCCTGCTGCATCAAACACATCAATCACCTGTTCACTCACCAACGCTTGGTCTATCACTTGACGAATTGTCGTTTCTACTTCCTCGTTTGTTTTACCCACACCTGTTGCATCAAACTTTGCTAGCCGCGCCTTAACAGCTTGGAAGAAGGCTACCGTATCTTTCACTTCCATTGCATCATCGTGCGGTATTGCAATCGCAAACGCTTGAGACAACAAAGTGACCTCATTGATATAACGTTTTTTACCATCTTCATTACCTAAGATATGCTCCTCAGCTGCTAGTATTAACGATAGTTTTTTAGAGGTGTCATTACCGAAGTAACTTTTATAATCAAAACCATGAAACATATTGGCAACCACTTCTAACTTCTCTTGCATCAGATTAAGTGCTTGTTCTTGTGCAAGAGCAGGATCACCCTTTCCGCCTGCATCAGAATAAAAAGATAGCGCTTGCTTTAAATCAGCAGCAATACCCAAATAATCCACCACTAACCCTCCAGGCTTATCTTTATAAACACGATTAACCCTTGCGATAGCCTGCATCAAATTATGGCCTTTCATCGGCTTATCAATATACAAAGTGTGCATACTGGGAGCATCAAAGCCTGTAAGCCACATATCACGTACGATAACGAGTTTTAATTCATCATCGGGGTCTTTCATTCGGTCAGCTAAATTGCGACGTTGCAACTTCGTTGTATGATGTTTGGCAAGGTCTGGGCCATCACTTGAAGACGCCGTCATCACCACTTTAATTGCACCTCTAGCTAAATCGTTCGAATGCCACTCAGGTTTTAGTTTGATTATTTCCTCATATAGCGCCGCAGCAATGCGACGAGACATACTCACAATCATGCCTTTGCCTGCAAACACCTCTTGGCGTTGCTCAAAGTGCTTCACAATGTCTTGCGCAATATTTTGAATGCGTTTTTCACTGCCAATCAGAGCTTCAATCTGTGTCCATTTAGCTTTTGCTTTTTGCGTTTCTGTTAATTCTTCCTGATCTAATGACTCATCTAATTCAGCGACTAGTTTTCGCCCCTCATCGGATAACTCCACTTTGGCTAACCGACTTTCATAATAAATACGCACGGTTGCGCCATCTTCCACTGCCTGTGCAATGTCGTATACGTCGACGTAATTACCAAATACCGCTGGCGTATTCACATCCGCGCTTTCAATTGGCGTACCAGTAAAGCCCAAGTAAGTGGCATTAGGTAAAGCATCGCGCATATACTTAGCAAAGCCGTATACGATCTTTTGGCCTATCACATCACCATTGGCGTTTTTATCATCTATTGTTTTCGCTTTAAAGCCATATTGTGTACGATGCGCCTCATCGGCAATGACGACAATATTTCTACGCTCCGATAGTGTTTCATATACGTTGCCCTCTTCCGGCTGAAACTTCTGAACCGTCGTAAACACCACACCGCCAGAAGCCACTTTAAGTAACTCTTTTAATTGCTTCCTATCTTCAACTTGTTTTGGCTCTTGCCTTAGCAACTGGCTAGAAGCAGCAAAAGTATCAAACAGCTGGTCATCTAAGTCATTTCTGTCAGTAATCACCAAAACTGTTGGATTATTCAAAGTCAACACAATCTTACCTGTATAAAACACCATACTGAGAGACTTACCACTGCCCTGCGTATGCCACACCACCCCTGCTTTACGATCGCCTTTTGGCTGAGCGCTAACGCCACTTAAACCATAACTCACAGGTTCTTGCTCTACACCAGTTGCTTCACCTGTAGCGCGTAGAGTAGAAACAATCGCCGCATTTACTGCATAATATTGATGATAAGCAGCTAGCTTTTTAACTGTGTGAATACTGATTTGCTTGGTAATGGGGTCTTCTTTTTTGGTTTTTTCAAAGACGATAAAGTGGCGAATTAAATCAAGCAGCGTAGCTTTATTCAGCATGCCGTCAATCAACGTTTCTAGCTGACCAATCAACTTAGATGCTTCTGTTTTGCCATCGGCGCTTTTCCAAGCCATAAAACGGCTTAACCCAGCAGAAATGCTACCAGCTTTGGCTTCCAAACCATCAGAAATAATCACAAAACCGTTATAGGTAAATAAACTAGGAATCGTCTTTTTGTATGTTTCTAACTGCTTAAAGGCAGAATTAATAGTGGTGTTTTCATCGGCGGCATTTTTCAATTCAATAACAACCAAAGGCAAACCATTCACAAACAAAATCAAATCAGGCCGTTTGTTTAGGTTATTCTCAATAATGGTGAATTGGTTAACAACTAAAAACTCATTGTTCTCTGGATTAGCAAAATCGACCAACCAAACCAAATCGCCACGCGTATTGCCATCTTTTTGATAGCTGACATTCACACCCTCAGTGAGCAATCGGTGAAAAGCCTCATTGTTAGCTAACAACTCTGGTGAGCTAATGCGTTGGATGGTTTTAATCGCCTCGTCTAAGGCGGCAGTTGGCAAGGTTGGGTTAATGCGGGCGACTGTATTGCGCAATCGATTGGTTAGGACTACGTCCGCAAAGCTCGTGCGCTCAGGGTTTAAGCTATCTGGCGCAATATCAGGCGCGTAAACGTAGCTAAAACCGAGCGCTTGTAAACGCTCAATGGCTAAGGTTTCAATTTCTGATTCAGTGAGCCTTGCCGCCATTAAGCACTCCCCAGTGCATTAATTTCTTGCTCTAGTTTTTGCAGGTTTTCTATCACTTCTTCAAAATTTAATGGTTTATCAAAAATCATCTTTTGCATGGCTTGGTAATCTTTTGCTATCTCACTGATTCTAGTATCTGGAGGTATCAGTTTCAAAGTCGGTGGTTTTGCAAGTGCATAATTTGCCCAGGCAACTGGATAAAACTTTTGTTTGAATATCACCACTGCTTCTAACATTTCCAAATCCGCTAATGCCATTTTTTTCACATTAGATAAGGCCAAACGTGCCAAATCATAATAATGCCGCGAGTATCTTGGAGGCATAGGCTTCCTTTCTTCTCGATGAGCCTCTTGATGCAGAATAGTCGCCTTTTCCCAAAAGGTACGCTCGGCTAAAATTGTTGGCACATTACAGCTTGGCTTTTCAAACACCTGCTTAAAGTATTTTGCTGCATAAGATTGAACTGCAAATACATCCGATGGCAACCAAGATGCTAATGGACCAATCTCTAATAATATCTCTGGTCTCAAATACGCATCACTAAACGCAGCAGGGTACCGAATGTTGATAGCGTGTTTGTTTTCTGAGTCAATGCTGCAGCTGCATAAATCGCCTAGACACTGCTGCACCTGCGGCAGCAGCACAGTATCAATATAACTAATAGCCTCAGCATTTGTCGCCTCGTTAAATCTTATTTGTTGAGACTTACTCCGATCGGCATGTGGGTCATCTTCTGCAACCTCGCGCCAATCTAGAATCAGGTCTATATCTTCAGAAAATCGACCTATCAACCCAAACACTTTCGATAAACTAGTGCCTCCTTTAAACTTTAAAATGCGCGCCAATTCAGCATTGGCAAATACACGACTTAAAACCCACACCACCCAAAAGTCTTTTTCAACAATCGCAGGCGTTGTAAGCATGGCATTGGCTGTTTCAGCAAATAAATCACTGCGGTCTTGTTGCGATAAATGGGCAACTTTATCCATTAGCTGCTTAGCGAATCTTTAGGTTTACATATCTGCTTAATCGCCTCATAAATCCACCCCGTGCTACCTTGCGTATCACGCAAAATCTTGGCGTAGCTTTTCTCGTCTACCTGCTTGCGGATTATTGCAAACACACTTTCAGATAAAAGCTCCTTGCCAAGCGCTTTTAGTGCCTGAACAATCAAGGTGCTTTCTCGGTGTTTAAAGCCAATATCTTTTAAGCTAGATTTTTTAAAGTTAAGCGTCACGCCCATAATATCGTAGCTTTTACTCGGGCCATCACTCAGGTAAACATATTGCGCAGGTATTTGTGTTGAAAGCCCCAACAAGTTAAGCGCAGATTCACCAGAAACCTCAATGCGCCAGCTAAACTTGCGAGCATAAGCATAGGCCACTTGGTCAATATCCGGCGATAAAGTTTTTTGTAATAGATCGCTATATCTTGGGTAATCATACAATCCTCTCGCAACGCGGCGGATTTTGCCATCCTCAGCTAAATCAGAGAGCGTATTATCAATTTGTTGGCGCGCAAAACGTCCTGCCAAATCACTGGATGAGAACGCCCACCCCCTGCCATGGCCAGATATAAAGTAAAATATTGATTCAGATATGTTTTTCACAAGGATAATATAAATAAAATTCTAGAAAAAGTATATGTTTTTTCTAGAATTTATTGAGCTGTAAGCTTCATTTACCTTCTACTTGCAAACTCATCAATATTTCTTTGGGCTTCGCGCCTATAAGATTCTGCAACCTCACGCAGTTTAGCTCCAAATCTTGGATACCCCTCATCATCAGCTATCATAGCTCTAACATCCCACTTTTCTGCCAAAGCTAATTCTGGCCTACCTTCAGGGTCTACTGTATGCACACCACGAGAATTGTATATTTCTATAGCATAACCAATTCGCATATCTTCATCACCGTCCAATACTTCTGCGACCTCTTTTGGCAACCATAAACCACCATCACTTTCAGGGTAGTAATAAAATACTTTTCCAATTTCTTGCATCGTAATATCGTAACGTTTATCTTCTTTTGCCTGAAGCTTGACGGCTACTACCCAATCATTAAAATCGGTCGCGTTGAAAACACCATCTTTCAACCCAGGTGGCAATTTCCAGTTTTGAAGCAATCGCCATGCATTAGTGGCAAGATTCTTTTTCTCTTCATTGGGTTTCGGGTAGTCATCGCCGGCATCATCTGGTTTGTACATTAGTCGCATCAATTCAGCAAAAAATGGTGGCTCTGTTGCAAGCTTTTTCTGCAAAATGACAGGCTTATTTCCATGCAGCTCATCTAACAGTTGCACATAAAACCATTCAACCTTAAACAAATCATCTTCCGGCGTGTTTGGATCAGCTTGTAAAGCTTTAATCAGCTCTTGAGTATCATAAGTACTCATTTGATTTGTTTGATCTACTGAATCATTTATTGAAAGTAATGCTTTAACAGATCTATCAATATCCAAGCCTTTACCTTCTCTAAATCTATGGTGCAACACATTAATTGCAGAGTGGATTCTTTTCACCTCAAGTAATTTATCAACAACTAAAAGCAAATATATATCTGTGTGATACGAATTTATAAAAGCAACCTGCCAATAAAGGTTTTCTTCATTACCCAATATCTCTTTTACAAACTCTATGGTTTTAGTGTCAAATGGCAAACAAGTTAAAAACTGAACCTTTTGTTTAACTGCCCAAGTTGTAAAATCAAACGCCTTTGCCCAATCCCAGCCATATTTATGAAAAGCTTCAACAGCAAAGCCTCTTGCAAACTGTTTTAGACGTTTGTCTTCATCATTGATATGTTTTGGAATAACGCAGTGAGTCAACGCACCATCTTCAATGTCAGCAAACGCAACTCCCACAGCAATATGGTTTTCAACTTTTTCTATGAATCTATAAATACCATCAAAACCTTGGGCTAAATATATTTCTGCAATAGCTTTTGCTCTTTTTTCACCAAGCTTCTCTCGTTGGACTTCCCAATTTTTTTCAGCAGGGGCTTCCTCATCATATAAATCCCAATCATTATTACCAAATAGCCTCTCATATTTAAGCAATAAATCTGTAGGTACTAATTGGCTAGAAACAGCTTCTATTTTTTCTAAAATATCATTGGGCAAGACCCAAACAGCTTCGGGGTATTTACGATGTTTTTGAGTAAACTCGGTGAGGTTTTTCCAAATCTTAGCTCTTTCTTCTTCCGGTAAATTTTTAACAGTTTCCGAAGCAAGCAATCCATTTAATCTTTCAAATGCAGGTGCAGGCAAATGGTCAAATTCTTTCGCTAATTGTGTGAGCTTAGCAACATCTTTTTCTGCCATATCTACTGCTAAATTTGCGTATTGCGTTACCTCATCCCAGTAATCAACATTTAAAACCTCTTGCTTAAAGTCATCAGGTATTGGGTTTCTCCATTTGGGCTTATGGCTACCAGAAGACGTATCATGACTACTTGGCAACATCGCTAAAATCACCTGCCAAGCTATATCAGGGAAATATCTGATAACTGGTTTGATGGCACTTAATCTTTTATCTTTATTTGCAAGAGTTTGCGGTAACCAAGGTAATAGAATGGTTTTCAAAGAATTAATTGGTCGATTTGCCCAGTTACCTCCTGGATCTTTAGATGCTAATTCTGCGAGAATTAAACATACCCTTGCTAATAAGTCCTCAGTCCACGCTAAGTTTTCAAGCCCCCATAACAATCCTGTCATATAGTTAGTGCCACCAAAGCCAGTGTTTTCTTGGTCATATAGCCCTTCAAAGGGACAAGGATTATCTTTCAACGCTAACTCAATACAATTTAAAAACCCTGCGGGATGTGCCTCTGCAATAATTGGTAAATACCTATTGATGGATGCCCATGATTGCCATGGTTTTTTCTCCAGCAAACTTCTTATAGTTAATATAATTGTTCTTTCGCAAAAGTGTGGGGAGCAGTTCAACAACTTATCTTGATTTATGCTTAACCAAACAAGTGTTTCAACAAGCCCTGTTCGCAGCGATTCTGAATATTTTCTATTTTTGCCGTAAATAGAGGCGCTATATCTTTCATCTTTAGCTAATTCTAAAGCTGGATCAAGTTCTCCCAATACTTCAATACAAGCTGCTTTGAAATTCTCTAAATGCTTATTGAAAATATTGCTAAAAACAAGATTTACATTTTGCTTGTCAACATCCCATACCTTGCCTGAATTTAGCGTCAAAACACTATCAGCATCGTTGGTTTGAACTAATTGCCGAAGATTTGACAAAACAATATTAGAATCCATCTGATAACCTCTTTATGATTTCCATATCATTTTGATTATCCTCATCCCATTTTCCTGCAAGTGTTGCTACGGTAAGTGAATTAAGTTGTTCTGGATTTAAGTTCTGCTGCTTTGCTTTTTCTTGCCCTTCATCATAAAACTGGTTTTTAGGACGATGTTCATACTTATCAGAGTTAGCAATTGAATCACCTAATATTGCTTCAATATCAGGATATTCGAATAAGACTGAGAAAACCCACAAAGCTACTAATCGAATATCAATAATTGTTGTCTCTTCGGGTATGCCTGATGAACTGCCATGGTAGATTTCATTTCTTTGATCATGTAACCAAATTATTGCACTCTGTTCAAACCTAATAGGCAAGCCTCTTTGAGCTATTTCATAAAAGAAAAAGTCTAATTTTGTATGGTAGTTTCTTATCCATTTATCAACATCAGCCTTAGGATAGCTTCTACCGCCTCGGTGAGTAGGATTCAAGTTCAAATAAAGTGCAATTGAGACTTCTATGGCATTATCAAAACTAGTCAACGCTAACCTTTTATCGTAATCATCTTTGATGACCCAATGAGTTTCTGCGTGATAAATTAATTCAAAAGCCTTTCTAGCCCAAGGTTTAATCTGCACACTCATATAACCCTCACTTCACCATTCATCAACTTGGGTAGCAAGTTATCGCGGAGTTTTTCTATGGTTTGGATTTGTTGTTGATTCGATTTGATTTTATTAAACAGTGGCTCAGTCGAATCTTTAAATTAATTCATTGTTTCATTATCTGGAATGGAAATTTCCATATCTTTAATCATTGCAGAGTTAATTGCCGTAACAATTGATGAAGTGCTCCCTAACAATTCCCACTTATATGATTTTAGGAACAAAAATAAATACTCTTTGGTAAACGGGGTTTTAGCATTGAATTTAAAGTGGGCAATTGCTTCATTAGAGAGCATCTCTTGAGTGGTTATTGCGACTCGCCCGAGAGTCATCTTAAAACTTAGTACCACTGTATCTTTTGGAATTAGTGGAATATTGAACTTCCTTACAGCATCTTTTGTGAGATATTCTGAGGTTTTGAAAATATAGACCCCGTCGTTACCCAAGTCTTTAATAGAAATCCACTTTACATCAGTTTCATACTCAGAAAACCATTGATGCTCTTGCCTTGGGGGCGTTCTGCCGATTGCAATATCAACAACTTCTTTAAGCGGCCTTTCCTCCCAATCCTCCTGCGCCTCTTCTACAAACCACTGTCTAAACAACGTTTCGGCCATGCATTCTAGGGTGGTGTTTTGGCGGTGGAGCAGGTCGATTTTGTCATCTAAACTGCTGAGGACTGAGGCGATGGCTTTTTGTTCGCCAATTGAAGGTATTAAAACAATTTCTTGATGTACGTCATTTCTATTTACTCCTGGAACAGCGCTTTTATCGCTATATTTTTCCCAGTCTAGTTGTTGTAAAAGGTAGTAAACAAACAACTCATTATTGGATTTGAAGTCTTCAACATATAATGTTGTATTTAAAGGCCAATATTCTGTAGGTGAGTAAAAAACCTTTCCAATTGTTCCATATCGGCCTGTAATCACTCCTGGGCCATTGGTGATTTTTTCATTATGAAAGCCAGTAATTCCAGAAGATGAGTAAATTGGCACACTTCCCATCACCCTTTCACGATTAGGAAGGTCATGTCCCCGTTTTAAGTTAATAACTTCACCCAAGCTTGAGTTTTTCCACTCACTCACAGCTTCACCCTCGCCAAGTTCTCAGCAATGGCTTTATTCAGCTTTTCTTCTTCCATCAACTGCGCTTCAAATTCTGCTTTTAGGGCGTTAAAGCGCTCAGCAAAGTTAAAGTCATCTTCATCATCGGGTAGGCCAACATAACGGCCTGGAGTGAGCATGTAATCGAGTTCTTTTACACGCTCTAGGCTGACTGAGGCGCAGAAGCCTGCGATGTCTTGGTATTCGCCATTTTGGTTGCGCCAGTTGTGGTAGGTGTCGGTGATTTGTTTTATATCATCATAGCTCAACTCTTTGGTGCGGCGGTTAATCAGATGGCCTAGGTTACGTGCATCGATGAACAATATCTCTTTACTGCGGTTTCTAAACTTGCCGTTTGTACGATTCCGTCTCATAAACCACAAGGCGGCGGGGATTTGCGTGTTTAAAAACAGTTTGGCAGGCAGGTTGACGATGCAATCTATCACGTTGCCTTGCTCAATCAACGCTTTACGGATGTCACCCTCGCCACTGATTTTGCTGGTAAGAGCGCCTTTAGCTAGCACCACGCCTGCTTGGCCTGTGGGGGAAAGGTGGTAGATAAAGTGTTGTAGCCAAGCAAAGTTGGCGTTTCCTGCGGGCGGAATGCCATATTGCCAGCGTCCGTCGGTTCGAAGTAGCTCGCCTGACCAATCACTCACGTTAAACGGTGGGTTTGCGATAATGTAATCGGCCTTGAGGTCTTTATGCGCGTCGTTTAAAAAGCTACCTTCGTTGTTCCATTTCACCTGGCTGGCTTCAATGCCGCGTATGGCGAGGTTCATTTTGGCCAAGCGCCAGGTGGTTTGATTGCTCTCTTGCCCGTAAATCGAAATATCATTCACACGGCCTTGGTGGTCAGCCACAAACTTTTCAGACTGAACAAACATTCCACCAGAGCCACAGCATGGGTCAAATACCCGGCCTTGATACGGCTCAAGCATCTCGACCAATAATTCGACCACTGAACGTGGTGTATAGAACTGCCCACCTTGCTTGCCTTCGGCCAGCGCAAACTCACCTAAAAAGTATTCAAACACATGGCCTAACACATCGGCACTACGTGACTTGGCATCACCCAGCGCAATGTTACCTACTAAATCAATGAGTTGCCCAAGGCTGGCGGGGTCTAAGTTATCACGGGCAAACACTTTTGGGAGTACGCCCTTAAGTGAAGCGTTTTCGGCTTCAATTGCATCCATGGCGTCATCTACCAGTTTACCAATTTGCGGGAGCTTGGCTTGCGATTGCAGATAAGACCACCGCGCTTGTTGCGGCACGAAGAATACGTTTTCAGCCGCGTATTCATCTTTATCTTCTGGGTCTGCACCGGCGTATTCGCCTAAGCCTGCTGTAAGTTTGGCAAAGTGTTGCTCAAACGAATCGGAGATATATTTGAGAAAGATTAAGCCTAAAACAATGTGCTTATATTCTGCCGCATCAATATTTTTGCGGAGCTTATCCGCAGCTTTCCACAATTGTTTTTCTAATGGTTCTGATTTTATTTCTTTTTGTTTTGCCATTGTTAACCTTTTTATTTACTGCTTAAGTACTCTTCTAACGCCATTCTAATCACTTCTGATCTAGATGGTATTGCTCCTAAATCTTTAAGTAATTCTATTCGTTTTTCATCTAACAATTTAATTAAATCTCCATCTACACGCACGTTGACTTGTATACGCTCGGTACTGCCTGATATTGCATTGTCTGCCATTACACCCTCCCTATTTAACAACGCAAAGTTTACATCAAAATGAGCAATTTTGATACTTGTCTACACGCTAGACTTGACACGACCTTTCATGCTCGATATTATGTATCATGTCTACGCTATAGACAATAATTAAACGAAGGAATTATATGACCAAAATATTAGCAAAGAGTAAACGTAGAGATAAAACTGAAATATCCATACTGAATTATGGATTGCATCGTAAACAGCCTATACGACACCAAAAGAAGACTTGCTTAGTCAAATTAAACGCAAACCAAAAGCTTCGCTTGGAAGCAAGCAATGATGCCAATTATTACGAAGTAACTGCTAAGGAGGTGCAATATGCCTTTGCATAATCAGGAGTCTATGAAAGCAGAAAATCAACTCAACATGCTACCCCTAACAGAAATATTTAACGGCACGTATCGTATTGCTAATAAAAATATCCGCATGAATGAAAATGGAACCAGCCATATAACATGCGAATTACACGATGCATCTGGAATGAAATTAGGACGCTGCCATCCAAACGCTATTAAGTGGTACCAAAGCAAACCTTTTCAGTTGGTAAACGTGAAAGGATATTTGTTACATAGCGATAGTGAAAAGTGGGTCAACATAATTTCAATAGAACCAAACAACGATAAAGCTTGCAGCAATCCCCTCTTAAGGTTACCCAAGGCGTTATGTGCAGACCCAGCAAACTTAGATAGTTTGATTAAGATTAGAGATAGCATCCACTCATATGCCCTTGGTAAATTTTTGGATACTGTATTTTCAGATGAAGAAATTGCAATGGCATTCATTCAGGTACCAGCTAGCAGAAACTACCACCACAATCATACTGGTGGATTGCTAGCACATAGCGTTGAAGTGGCAAACATAGTGGCAAACGAAAAATTTTACAGCAATGATGAATGTGAAATTGCCATTGTTGCTGCTTTGCTTCATGACATTGGCAAAGTGAAAACTTTTAACACCAACAGGACTTATACCAAACTTGGGAAAATGGTGGGCCATGATAACTTAACGTTGGAAGTTTGTTCGAGCGCACTTAAGGAGCTCGATGAAACTTGGCCAGATGCGTCGTATACAATGCGTCATGTCTGGACATGTGCATCACCTGGTGCCAGATATGGGTTTCAACCCATGTGTCTTATCGCCACTAGTGCGCGAAATGCTGACAATCAAAGTTGCATAAACTTCGACATACAAAAGGCATATCAATCAAAATTGATTAAGACGGGTCTTCTTTGGACTGAGAATCAACAAAAGTACTATTGGCGCCCCGCTGCAGAACCAAGACAAATGAAGGGATTACATAATGTCCAACATTAAATACAGGAAAGTTAATCTGTATAGTAAAGAAACTCAACTAAGAATGCGCCACCCTTGGTTAGGTGAAAGAGCATTGTTTGTACCTGATGGATGGATGGATTTGCTAGAGAGCACCTGTGATGAAATTGAAGCCATTTTAGCACCTACTAACGCTTTAAAAGCAATTGAGTACTTTTTTGTAACAGTTAGAGATAGTCTTTTACAGATGTACATTGAACTAAATGAAACAATTAATACAGAAGTACGTAGCAGTGCAATTAAATCTTTAATAACAGAGGTTCATGGTAACTGTAGGTTTCTTTGCCATATTTGCGGTAAAGAGATCAACCCCGATATGAATAACTTTGGAAAAGTTTTTTTACCTGACTGTGGTCATCATCCTACAGATAAAGAAGCGAGTTATAGCAGTGAATTTTTAAAGCTATGGAACAAAAAATCCAAACAGAAAGCATTATCACATGCCCCATTTTTTAAAGGTTCAATAGCAACAAAACCTATCGCCTTAGCAAACAAAGCTAGCGTTGAAATTGAAAGTGTTGATGAGGTGGCCAGTATAAAGTTATACGAAGTTGATAAGATAAAGGCACTCCATAAATCAGCATTAAGTCGCTATCGCGACAAAGACGATGTAAAAAGCGTTAAAGAGTCGCTAAGCAAGTTAATTAAGATGGGTGGAAATAGAGTATTAAAACCATTCCCTGACAATGGAAAAGCCTTTCTTGACCAATTGCAAGCGGACTTTCCTAACTTTAAGGAGGTCATTGATATGTTACGCGGTGTCAGTGCATTATCCAGTAAAGCTGAAGTTTCAAGAATCCCCGCAATACTTCTACTTGGACCGCCAGGGGTTGGTAAAACAATGTTTGCTGAAGCATTAGCAAAAGGTATGCAAGTACCATTTAAAGTGGTTCGAATGGAAAACCAACAGGCAGGTTCAGGCTTGGTTGGTAGCTCTGAGTTTTGGAGTAACAGTAAACCAGGTACTGTATTTAACGTGCTCACGAATGGTGATTGTGGCAACCCTGTGATTGTAGTTGATAAAGTAGATAAAGCAGCTGCAAGCAGCCAATACAATCCTATTAATGGCTTATACAGTTTATTAGAGCCATGCAGTGCAAGTGCTTTCCAAGATGAATCTTTCCCTGATGTCACGATAGATGCCAGCAGACTAACTTGGATATTGACGGCTAATTATAAGCAACAGATACCAGAACCAATATTGTCTAGAGTTCGCGTGTTTGATATACCAAAGCCAGATCAAAAACAGGCAACGCAGATTGCTAGACGTATTTATCAACTTTTAATTGAAGAGTCGATTAATTTTAAACAACGATTTAACATTAACCTTTCTGATGATGTTGCTAACTTATTGGCAGACTTATCGCCAAGAAAAATGAGATTGGCCATAGAAACGGCTTTAGGTAATGCCGCTATTGCTAAAAGAAAAGTATTAATTGCTTCTGATATAATCACAGCTGAAGTAAAGTCATCAAAAAAGATAGGATTTGTCTAATTTAACAACTTTTAAACTGACACTAAGTTTAATAATTAAGATAATTGAAAGGATGACACTTAGAAGTGTCACTGATTCGAAATTATTCGATGAGAAAATGAGCTACAAGCCGTACCAATACTAGGTTAAGAATAATAGCAATGGTTCGCGTCGAATCCCCTTGGGGACGCCAAATTTAAAAAAGGCTTACATTAACATGTAAGCCTTTTTCAATTCAAAAGAATTTAATTAAACATTTATTCACAAGTCGCAGATTAAACTTCTTCTCCCTCGTTCAATTTGGTAATAAACCGTTCACTATCATCTAAAATTTGCTGGTATTTAGTTTTATCCATTTTATTGAGGCTACTGTATATCATTGTCACGCGTGGATTTTTAGCTAAAGTCTCTTGGTTCCGAATCAGAAAATGCCAATACAAGTAATTAAACGGACAAGCAGATTCTCCATGTTTTTCTTTCACGTTATAGTGACAACTATTACAGTAATTTGACATTTTATTGATGTAGGCACCGCTGGCAGCGTAAGGTTTGGATGCTAATAAACCACCATCAGCAAATAATGCCATGCCCGTTACATTTGGTAATTCTACCCATTCGTAAGCATCTGCATAAACTAATAAATACCATTCATTTATTTCATCAGGATGAATGCCTGCTAATAACGCAAAATTACCTAGCACCATGAGTCGTTGAATATGATGTGCGTATGCATGTTGTTTGGTTTCTTTTACACATTGTGCCACGCAGTTCATTTTTGTTTGCCCTGACCAATAAAATTCAGGTAAACGACGCTGTGCATCCAAGCTATTCTTTTTTGCATATTCGGGCATATATAGCCAATAAACGCCACGCACAAACTCACGCCAACCTACAATCTGGCGAATAAAACCTTCTGCTGCATTGATGGGAACTAGATGCTTGTGATATGCCTCTTCAGCTAGTTTTATGCAGTCCATTGGCAATAATAGGCCGCAATTGAGGTACAAGCTGATATGACTATGAAATAACCAAGGCTCATTTTGTAGCATTGCGTCCTAATAGTCACCAAAAAGTGTTAACCGCGTTTCTACAAATTGTTTTAGCGCATCTAGTGCTTGTTGACGCGTCACGGCATAATGGAAATCATCGATGTCACCAAAGTGATCTGAAAAACGTTCAGAAACCATTTTAATTACCTTTTGCGTAATTACATCTGGCGCTAGTCGGTACGTTTCTGGAATATTGACCGTTTCGGGTAACGGTTTCTGGTTTTCAGCGTCGTAATTCCACTGTCCACCAATAGGTAAGTCGCCATCCATTAATATCTGATAGCTTTTACGTAGCTCTCGATAGAAATACTCCATGCGTAATTGCTTACGTCCCTTTGCCCAGTCATTAAAGCCTTTGTGTGAACACAAAAAGCGCCTATCTGGGCGTATTTCTAACTTTATACCTAAAGTCTTTTGCCAGCTTTTCATGTCCTGTACAACACGATACTCACTGGCTTCTGTGACAATTACTTTGTCAGGCTTATAGCGCTCTACTGCGCGCTTTATTTCCCCGCTAAAAGTACCAGTGTTGCCTGCTTGTTCTAATGTCACATAGTGAACTTGAAAACCATCAGCGCGTAACACTTCGGCAAAATGGCGCATCGCAGAAAAAATAAACACGAGCTTTTTCTGATGATGTTTAACGTAAGTTGCTTCTTCTGCTACCTCACACAGCATGATG
>JBLLNR010000011.1:0-56785 GCA_048058875.1 Methylotenera sp.
CAGGTGGCTTAATAAATTTCTCAGGCACATTTAAATTTGTAGAGGTTTCGTTTTTGGTTTTTTGTTTGAGACTTCATCACAAGTTTTAAGTTAAAGGGTTTTGTTCTTCGGTGGTTTGTTTAAACTTCTGGGGTAAGCAAACAAATAAAATTAACTATGCGGTAGTTTGTGAGTTGTGTGTTTTATCGGCTTAAATCCGGTTAAATTGCGTTTTACACAAACTCAGCAATTACCGCATAACCAACAGCTCCACAGGACTCCGTAATATTGGCACCTTTTGCGCAAAGAAACGCACAAAAGCCGCCAACATTACTACACCGTGAGCTGGGCGTTATAACCCAAAAATGAACTACTGAACTATGAGCATTTGGCAAACAATTGAAAAATTGATCGACCTAGTAATGAAAAGCGAGGCTGGAGATGAGCGCGAATTTTTATTACTCTTAGATAGGCTTGCATGGCAAATTTCTGAAACTGTGCCAACAGATCCGCCTGTTGGAGAGGAAATTCCCGAAAATGATTATCCGGCAATCCGCAAAGCCGCTGAAAAATGTTTTCCTAGTTGGGGCTTTTATAACGTGGCTGGCGAAGTCACACAAAATGTGGGTAACTGCGAGATTCATGTTGGTGATGCCATCGATGATGTGACAGATATTATTAATGACCTTAAAATGGTCTATTGGTCGTATCAAAATGAAACCGAAGAAATGGCTACATGGCATCTTTTAGATAGCTTTACTAATCATTGGCGAGCACACATGCGAAGCCTTCAATTTTATGTTCATTGCCTCGAAACAGAGCAGTGAGGTTATAACAAGGCGTTCAAATGGATTCAGTAATATTGTCACCTTTGCTGCAAAGAAACGCAGCAAAGTCGCCAACATCACTTCACCAGTTAACGCGGCGTTAAGTTTCATTATTAAGGAGTAAAGGTGAGACAATTTCCTATCAAAGGAATCATAATTGGAACATTAGTTTCAATAACTCTTGGATTCATCGCTTATGTTGCAGTTGCTGTAATTGGTATCTACTCCAACGGTCTCCAAAGTGGCGGCAGCTCCGTTCAGGCAATCGAAATTGTCCAAGCTTATACAAACTCTAAAGGTGTCTACTTATTGAGTTTTCCTTTAACCATATTGCTTATGTCTATGGCTGGTTATTTAGGGGCTAAAAAGTCGGTTTCTTTGCCATATCTAGCAATTGGTTCAATCGCTGTACTTGTCTGCATTTCAATGCATTTTGGTTTCAACGTAATTACAATTTATAAAAACTACATCCCTGTAATCTTGGGCTGTTTTATCGGTGGACACGTTTGGGTTCGCAAACAAAAACTTAACCAGGCGCTCAATAGGACTCCGTAATAATGGCACCTTTTCTGCGCTACGCGGCAAAAAAGCCGCCATTATTACTACGCCCATTAGCTTGGCGTTAGGCTTTGTAAATAACTGGGCTGTTTAGCTCTATTTTTTCATTAGTTTGCAATAGGTTAAGTCACAGCCAGCTTGCACCCTTTCCTTCTTTTCCGGTGCAATTTGTTGGTCGGTCAGTTCAATTTATTCCGTGGCCTTGTTTGTGGTTTTTCTTTGAACATCCGTCCCAAGTTTTAAATTAAGTGGTTTCGTTCTTCGGGGTTTTGGTTAAACTTTGTGGCTTTGAAACTAAGTAAAATTAACCGGTGTTTGTGTTGGGTTTTAGGGTTTGTTGTAGCTTGTCTTGGGGCAAAATTTACCTTCTAGTTCTTTACTAAATCCACACACTCACCTAACCAGGCCTTCAAACGGATTCCGTAATCTTGTCACCTTTGCTGCAAAAACACGCAGCAAAGTCGCCAACATCACTTCACCGTTTAAGGCAGCGTTATGCAAATCAAGCAACAAAAATAAGGAAGTTTCAGTGGTAACTTGTTATTTAAAATATGTAATAGATCCATACAAACTCGAAGAGTTCGAGAAGTATGCAAAGTTGTGGATTCCTCTAGTAAATAAATTTGGTGGTATTCACAACGGTTACTTTTTACCCTCTGAAGGCGCTAACAATATAGCCTTGGCATTGTTCACTTTTCCTAGTCTTGCAGAATATGAGCAATATCGTAAAGACTCATTTGCCGATGTTGATTGTATAGCCGCTTTTAAGTACGCAGAAGAAACCAAATGTATTCTTAGCTACGAGCGTAGTTTCTTCAAACCAGTATTCGAGTAACAGGAATCAATGCATAACAATCGGCTCAAACGGACAAATATTCGCTGTCACCTTTTTTGCAAAGAAACGCAAAAAAGCCGCCATCAAACATTTGCGCGGTTAGCCGGGCGTTAGGCTTTGTAAATAATTGGGCTGTTTAGCTCTATTTTTTTCACTAGTTTACAAGGGTTTAAG
Organism: Methylotenera sp.; assembly: GCA_048058875.1. Taxonomy (GTDB): domain Bacteria; phylum Pseudomonadota; class Gammaproteobacteria; order Burkholderiales; family Methylophilaceae. The sequence goes on from JBLLNR010000011.1 coordinate 2,374, forward strand.
TCTTAGTAATTTGCACCCTCTCCTTCTTTTCCGGTGCAATTTGTTAGTGGGTCAGTTCAATTTATTCCGTGGCGTTGTTTGTGTTTTTTCTTTGAACACTCATCCCAAATTTTAAATTAAGTGGTTTCGTTCTTCGGGGTTTTGGTTAAACTTTGGGGCTTTGAAACTAAGTAAAATTAACTGGTGTTTGTGTTGGGTTCAGTGTTTTTTGTAGGCTGTTTTGGGGCAAAATTTACCTTCTAGTTCTGCACTAAATCCACACATTCACCTAACAAGTTGCACCAACGGATTCCATAATCTGTCGCGCCTTTTGCAAAGAAACGCAAAAGTCCCGCCAAATTATTCCACCGTTGTGCAAAGCGTTAGGCTTTGTAAATAACTGGGCTGTTTAGCTCTATTTTTTCATTAGTTTACAAGGGTTTAAGTCTTAGTAATTTGCACCCTCACCTTCTTTTCCGGTGCAATTTGTTGGTCGATCAGTTCAATTTATTCCGTGGCCTTGTTTGTGGTTTTTCTTTGAACACTCGCCACAAATTTTAAATTAAGTGGTTTCGTTCTTCGGGGTTTTGGTTAAACTTTGTGGCTTTGAAACTAAGTAAAATTAACCGGTGTTTGTGTTGGGTTTAGTGTTTTTTGTAGCTTGTCTTGGGGCAAAATTTACCTCCTAATTCTTTACTAAATCCACACATTCACCTAACCAGGCCTTCAAACGGATTCCGTAATCTTGTCACCTTTGCTGCAAAAATACGCAGCAAAGTCGCCAACATCACTTCACCGTTTAAGGCAGCGTTAGGCTTTGTAAATAACTGGGCTGTTTAGCTCTTTTTTTTCATTAGTTTACAAGCACTTAAACCATAGTAATTTGCACCCTCTCCTTCTTTTCCGGTGCAATTTGTTGGTCGGTCAGTTCAATTTATTCCGTGGCTTTGTTTGTGGTTTTTCTTTAAACACTCGTCCCAAGTTTTAAATTAAGTGGTTTCGTTCTTCGGGGTTTTGGTTAAACTTTGTGGCTTTGAAACTAAGTAAAATTTACCGGTGTTTGTGTTGGGTTTTAGGGTTTGTTGTAGCTTGTCTTGGGGCAAAATTTACCTTTTAATTCTTTACTAAATCCACACATTCACCTAACCAGGCCTTCAAACGGATTCCGTAATCTTGTCACCTTTGCTGCAAAAATACGCAGCAAAGTCGCCAACATCACTTCACCGTTTAAGGCAGCGTTAGGTAGCCAATATGCCCGAGTATTTGAAGCCTAATTTAGTCATCGCATCAATAGGTCTTATTGCGTTTTTGAATTCGCTTTATATTTTGCAAAGGGATATATCGGCTGTATACCAGAGTGCTCAAAGCTTTTTCGATTAATCTTCCGAGCTATATGTATATCTTTTTGTGGGGCTGGTTTGTATCGCGCCGATTTTTATTCTTGTTTTGGCTTTGCTGGCATTCTTCAAAAAAACTGGGTGGTACACCATTCCTATTTCAATATATCCTTGGTTTGTATTTGGGGGTTATATCATTACAGCATTTATAGCCGTGTTTTTAATTTGGCAATTTGGGGCGGGTCGTAAAAATGCCACCTAACAAGTTGCTGTTACGGACAGCTTTTCCGTTGCTTCGTTTTGGTTTTATACGCTACGCTAAACCAAAACAAACCAACTCCAAAGCTGCCGCAAAGCAAGGCGTTAGGCTTTGTAAATAACTGGGCTGTTTAGTTCTTTTTTTTCATTAGTTTACAAGGATTTAAGTCTTAGTAATTTGCACCCTCTCCTTCTTTTCCGGTGCAATTTGTTAGTCGGTCAGTTAAATTTATTCCGTGCCGTTGTTTGTGGTTTTTCTTTGAACACTCATCCCAAATTTTAAATTAAGTGGTTTCGTTCTTCGGGGTTTTGGTTAAACTTTGGGGCTTTGAAACAAAATAATATTAACTGGTGTTTGTGTTGGGTTTTAGGGTTTGTTGTAGCTTGTCTTGGGGCAAAATTTACCTTCTAGTTCTGCACTAAATCCACACATTCACCTAACCAGGCCTTCAAACGGATTCCGTAATCTTGTCACCTTTGCTGCAAAAACACGCAGCAAAGTCGCCAACATCACTTCACCGTTTAAGGCAGCGTTAGGCATCTAGTAAAAAGTTTGCGTTCTTCAAATGACTTTGGCAATATTCAAACGACCGTTTGAATTCTAAAGTTAAGGAGAAACCATGGAATATATTCTGGTAGTCGCAGCAATCTATAATCTTATTGGTGCATTCACTATGTGGTTTCAACAAACCACAGAAGTTGAGGCGGGTAATACGATTTCAGCCGAGTATATGCAGTATCGTATATTTACGGGTGGAACCGCGTTTCTATTTAGCATTATTTACCTCTATGTTTTCTTTGTTCCTTCAATAGCTGTTCCATTGCTTGTTTTTGGTATCACTCTTAAACTGTGGTCATTCACATCAGCATTAATATGCTATAAAAAGTTTAATTTCCCGAAATCAGATTTTCTTAAAGTGGGTATCGGCAATTTAGTTTTTGCTTTACTGTTCATGCTTTACTTGGTGTCGAGCAATTGAGCCTAACAAGGCGTTCAAATGGATTCAGTAATATTGTCACCTTTGCTGCAAAGAAACGCAGCAAAGCCGCCAACATCACTTCACCAGTTAACGCGGCGTTATGAGCAAGTTAATACATATAGGGTAAACATGAGAAAACTTGGAATTCTGTTAATTACGGTCACTGCTGCTTTAGCTGGTTGCGCAGGGCCAAACCCCAACCCCGGTGAAAGAACTACCGATATCGCATGGACATCTGGCAATTACGAGCAAGCCTTCCATGTAGTAAAGCCTCATGCAAAAAATGGAAAACCTTGGGCTCAGTTACGCCTTGGGGTCTTTTATCATAATGGTTGGGGGGTTGAACAAGACTTAAATAAAGCCGCTGAGTATTATCAAAAAGCTATGGTGCAAAGAGCTGATGACGGTTGGTCAAACGGTATAATGATCGGTGCAATGGGCGAGTCAGGGTATTTCAATCAAAATAGTGATGCAATTATTGCAGAGTACAACTTGGCAAGCATTTACTATGAAACTAAAGAAGTCGATGGCAATTTAGTAAAAGCATTTACTCATGCTTCAAACGTAGTTTCAGATAGCGAAGGTAGGTCTATATTTTTCTGTTGCGAGTTTGCGGGTGGTCGAGCATTCACCTATGAAATGTTTGTAGATTTAGCAAACAAAGTAAAAAGTGAACTAACTGAAGAGCAGTTAAAACAGGCAGAGTCATTAATTGAGTAATACTCTCATAACCATCAGCTCCACCGGACTCCGTAATGTTTGCACCTTTCCTGCAAAAACACGCAGCAAAGTCGCCAACATTACTACGCGCGGTGAGCTGGGCGTTATATTTCACAAATGCAAGGAGTAATCTGTGAGTTTTAGAGAAGGATGTAGGCTATTTGGGTATCAAATTCCAGTATTTTTTGGTTTTGGTTTGTTGTTAATGTCTGGTTTCAATTTTTATAACCAAAAAACAAAAGACTTACTAGAAAATGTGTTCTTTGAGCACTTTGCTATGAACTCGATAATCGTAATATTTTTGTTCTGCCTTTTCATGTCAGGCTTATTTTTGCTAATTATTGGTTCTCGAGATACAAGCAATAAAGTACATAACCATATATACAACTACATCATCAAACCACCAATAGAGTTGGGTATTAACTTATGCTCAGTAGCGTTTTCGTTATCAGTTGCTCTTGGGGTAGTTGTGCTATTTATAGATCACCCTAAGGCAATTGCGTTCTTGTTTAGTCTAATTTATATAGTGATTGTGGCGTTTTTGTATTGGGGGTTATCTGCTATAACGCTTGAAAATAATTTCTTATCTGATAGAGAGCAGCAGAAAATCGCTGGCGGTCTTATGATACTTGCAGTGCCGGTAATGGTAGTGTTTGTTTTACCCACATTAAAAATATAACAAACAGCTCCACCGGACTCCGTAATGTTTGCACCTTTCCTGCAAAAACACGCAGCAAAGTCGCCAACATTACTACGCGCGGTGAGCTGGGCGTTATGTGCAATAAAAGTAAATAGAAATAATAGGTTAGCGTAGTTCAGTGCCATTAAGATTTTCTTAAAAAGTAAGGTCTAAACCTCAAAGTTTTGTGTTTTAAACAAGTTTTTAGCCCGCGTTATTTTAAACAACGTTTATCGTACTTGGTTGCAAAAAGGTGGTTTTGTTCAACAATCCTTTTCTCATCAAGGTTTATACTGCTTGGCTAATTTTTACTGTGGTAAAGCCTGAAAGTTCGCGATGGTTTCTGGGCAATAAAACCTAAAATTTAAAGTCCTCATTGTTGTTTGCAACAGGTGGCAGAAACAAATTAAAAATTAAATTTGGTAGCTCGTTTAAGGTATGTTGGTTTCAACTAAGTTCGGTGGGAAATCAAACTAAAAGGGCAAAAATCACATAACCATCAGCTCCACCGGACTACGTAATGTTTGCACCTTTCCTGCAAAAACACGCAGCAAAGTCGCCAACATTACTACGCCAGTGAGCTGGGCGTTAGGCTTTGTAAATAACTGGGCTGTTTAGTTCTATTTTTTCATTAGTTTACAAGGGTTTAAGTCTTAGTAATTTGCACCATCGCCTTCTTTTCCGGTGCAATTTGTTAGTCGATCAGTTCAATTTATTCCGTGGCGTTGTTTGTGGGTTTTCTTTGAACACTCGTCCCAAGTTTTAAATTAAGTGGTTTCGTTCTTCGGGGTTTTGTTTAAACTTTGTGGCATTGAAACTAAGTAAAATTAACCGGTGTTTGTGTTGGGTTTTATGGTTTGTTGTAGTTTGTCTTGGGGCAAAATTTACCTTCTAATTCTTCACTAAATCCACACATTCACCTAACCAGGCCTTCAAACGGATTCCGTAATCTTGTCACCTTTGCTGCAAAAATACGCAGCAAAGTCGCCAACATCACTTCACCGTTTAAGGCAGCGTTAACTGTATATGAAAATTGTGACATGGAATTGCAACGGTGCATTGAGAAAGAAACTCAACGAAGTTGATTCTTTAAATGCAGACGTTCTCATTATTCAAGAATGTGAAGATCCTTCTCAATCAACAAAGGCTTATCAAGAGTGGGCAGGTAATTATCTTTGGGACGGCACAAGCAAAAATAAGGGCATTGGCATATTTCCAAAATCAGGCAACAAAGTAGAGCATCTAGAGTGGTCTGGCTCATTCAAAATACAAGGGTTACATACAACAAGCCAAGCAACCTCTTGGTCTACTCAAGATTTAAAGCTATTTTTACCCTTTCGTTTAAACAATCAATACAACGTTTTGGCTTGTTGGACTAAAGGCAGTGATTCTCAAATATTTGGTTATATGGGGCAGTTCTGGAAATATCTGCAAATCCACAGAGAAGAACTTAATAAACAAAATACAATTATTGCAGGTGACTTCAATAGCAACGCAATATGGGACAAACAAGATCGTTGGTGGAGCCACACAGACACAATAAACGAACTAACTACTATAAATATCGAGAGTTTGTATCATTATCAAACTGGTGAGAAACAAGGGCAAGAAACACAGCCTTCTTTTTATCTTCACAGAAATGCTGAGAAGCCTTACCATATTGATTACTTTTTCATGTCTAGCCATCTCTTGTCTGTTAGTAAAGTTGAGCTAGGTAATATTAAAGATTGGCTGACTGTTAGTGACCACATGCCATTATGTGCCACTATCAGCAGTTAACAAGTTGCTCCAGCGGATTCCATAATCTGTCGCGCCTTTTGCAAAAAAACGCAAAAGTCCCGCCAAATTATTCCACCGCTGAGCAAAGCGTTAGGCTTTGTAAATAACTGGGCTGTTTAGCTCTTTTTTTTCATTAGTTTACAAGCACTTAAACCATAGTAATTTGCACCCTCTCCTTCTTTTCCGGTGCAATTTGTTAGTCGGTCAGTTCAATTTATTCCGTGGCGTTGTTTGTGGGTTTTCTTTGAACACTCGCCACAAATTTTAAATTAAGTGGTTTCGTTCTTCGGGGTTTTGGTTAAACTTTGTGGCTTTGAAACTAAGTAAAATTAACCGGTGTTTGTGTTGGGTTTTAGGGTTTGTTGTAGCTTGTTTTGGGGCAAAATTTACCTTCTAGTTCTTCACTAAATCCACACATTCACCTAACCAGGCCTTCAAACGGATTCCGTAATCTTGTCACCTTTGCCGCAAAAATACGCAGCAAAGTCGCCAACATCACTTCACCGTTTAAGGCAGCGTTATGTGTAAAAATTATGACTGAATCATACGTAACTATCCACGGAGACAAGTGGAAAAAATCAGATATTCAAGAACCCGTCGAGTGGGCAAAAGGTGAGCAATGGGAGAAAAAACTCTGGTCATCGGTCAAGCATGGAGATGATCACGACCATTGCCAAATTTGTTGGTGGAAACTGCGCGATAGTGAAAATCCAGAAATTGGGGTAGGGTATATCAGTGGTAAATATAATTGGCTTTGTACTGAGTGTTATGAGCAATTTGTTAACCCTAAGTCATAGATAACTATTTTTACTACTATAAAATTAGTTATCAGGTAGTAGAAATATGATATTAATCAAACACATAACAAGTTGCTGCTACGGACGCAAAAAAGTTGGCATCTTTTGCGCATTTCGCTTCGCGGCGCAAAAGCCGCCAACTATTTTGCGCCGCAGAGCAATGCGTTAGGCTTTGTAAATAATTGGGCTGTTTAGCTCTATTTTTTTCACTAGTTTACAAGGGTTTAAGTCTTAGTAATTTGCACCCTCTTCTTCTTTTCCGGTGCAATTTGTTGGTCGGTCAGTTCAATTTATTCCGTGGTGTTGTTTGTGGTTTTTCTTTGAACACTCGTCCCAAGTTTTAAATTAAGTGGTTTCGTTCTTCGGGGTTTTGGTTAAACTTTGGGGCTTTGAAACTAAATAATATTAACTGGTGTTTGTGTTGGGTTTCAGGGTTTGTTGTAGCTTGTCTTGGGGCAAAATTTACCTTCTAATTCTTTACTAAATCCACACATTCACCTAACCAGGCCTTCAAACGGATTCCGTAATCTTGTCACCTTTGCCGCAAAAACACGCAGCAAAGTCGCCAACATTACTTCACCGTTTAAGGCGGCGTTAGACCTACCAAATCAGAAATATGAGTAGAATAGACTATATATCGCAGGGGGCTTTAGTTCTGGCATTATTTTGCTGGTTAATTATGGTTTTTCAATATTCTCTTGTAGAGTTGTATCGACCCTATGTCGTTTGCGTTGTTATTGTTTCAGTCTCTGCTTTAGTTCCAGTAATTTATGGTGTGTTAGCAAAGAAAAAGATTCGGGTATTTTTTAACAATGGGCTGCTTATAGGGCTAATTGTTTCGCTTTTATTCTTAGTTTCAAATTTTTTAATCAAGCAACCTGTTGAAACTCCATATGAAATTATCAATGTCCATGATGGTAGAGCTAATGCGACAACTTGGGATGTTAAAATTGGCAATCAGGTGATTAAATTAAGTACTTATGGATATCCAACTAAACAACAGAAACTTGAATTGTTTAAGGGGCTTTGGGGATACTATTATGCAGACAAGGTCTAACAAGGCAATCTTGCGGAACTCCGTGTGCTGTCACGTTTTGTGCGGAGCACAAAAAGCGCCATCCCACTCCGTCCGTAAATTGCGGCGTTAGAAGGTCAAAAAAGAAATAAGTAAAGGTGTCGCTCTATTTCTTAAAGAGTATTTTCTATTTAAAACTCATGGTATGTGGCACCTCAGTCTATTTTTCAGGTAGCAATATTGAGTTGGTCAGTTCAATTTAATTCGTGGCGTTGTTTGTGTTTTTTTGTTTGAAACGTCATCAAAAGTTTTAAGTTTGGTGGTTTTGTTCTTCGAGGTTTTATTTAAACTTTGTGGGATTGAAGCTGAGTAAAAAGTATCGGTGTTCTGTTTGAGTTTTAGTGATTTTTTAGGTCTTTTAAGGTTGCAGTAACTTTAAAAACTAAACAAAAAACCAAAGGGCTTCTAACCAGGCCTTCAAACGGATTCCGTAATCTTGGCACCTTTGCTGCAAAAATACGCAGCAAAGTCGCCAACATCACTGCACCGTTTAAGGCGGCGTTATGGGTGTAAAAGTCTTTCTCTAGCATCCATGTTTTTATGTAAAACACGAACGATTTCAATATTTGTCTCGCTAGTTTTGCGGTAAAAAACTATATGACTAGTAACTGGAAATTTCCTGTAATCGTTCTTAATATAATCGCATTCAGTTCCAGCTTTTGGGTTTTCTGACAACATATGAAATGTATCATCAAATTGTCTAATATAAATTCCTCGTTGCTCTTTTCCCCATTTGCGCTGGGTATAAATAGCAATCGATTTCAAATCAGCTTTAGCTTTGGTTGTAAGTGTAAATGTACCCATTAACCAAGCTCTTCATCAATTTCATTCATCAAGCTTTCATAGCTATATTCTGCCGTACCACTTTGTTCACCTTCTTCAAGCAATTTCCTAAGCACGGCTATTTTTCTTTCGTTATCCTCAAACATTCTAAGTGCTGCTCGCACAACTTCACTTGCCGAGGCAAAGCGACCTTCATTAATTTGGTTGGCAATAAATCCATCAAAGTGCTCACCAAGAGTCATACTGGTATTTTTTGGCATAAGATCACCTTATATATTATTAATTGGTACTTTATGGCACTACCCCATAACAAGTTGCTCAAGTCGGATTGTGGTAAATTGTCACCTTGTTTGCAAAGAGCCGCAAACAAGCCGCCAATCCACCACAACCGCTTAGCAAAGCGTTAGGGTCTTTTAATCGGCAAATGGTTATTACTAAATGATACTAATATGGATTTTTTTGGCTATGGTTGCCGTGCTTATTTACTTGATGGTAAAGGGGCCAAAGAATTGTGATATATGTGGTCTGCGTTTTAATCAGGTTTACCACACTTGGACGCTTGAGGGTAAAGAGCAACATCTATGTCCAAAGTGTAATAGTAAAATGGAATCACGAATTAGTAGTAAAAAGTTCAAGGATCGCTTTGGCAAATAGCATCAAACAAAGAAAATATTAGATCAGTGTAAATATTATAATTTTAATGAAAAGGGAGTTGGTTATGTTATCTAGATTACTTGTTATAACTTTGATTTTTTTTAGTTCACTATCAGTCTCGGCCGGTGAGTATGAATTTTGCCTACTAATAAACAATGTTAAATCATCTGGTGGTCTTAATGATTACTCGAATAAACAAATTGAAAATGGTTTATGCATGGCTACTAAAGAAATAATGGATGCAATGATTAACGGTAATACAACAAAAGAAGCAATTTGCACCAAGTCAGCAGAATACATGCTAATAGAGTTTAAGAAACGTTTTCCTGGTAGAGCTGCTAGTAGTGTTTCGGGTAAATGTTAGGCCAGCTCATTTTTAAAATTTAAACCCTAACAAGTGCATCTTGCCGGATTTGGGTAAACTGTCACCTTTTTTGCAAAAAGACGCAAAAAAGCCGCCACTTCACCCAAACCGCAAATGCAGGCGTTATGTGTTTAAAATTTATAGCAAAATTAATTAGTTAACGTAGCTTGGTGCCATTAAGGTTTTCTTAAAAAGTAAGGTTAAAACCTCAAGGTTTTGACTTTTAAACAAGTCTTTAGCCCACGTTAATTTAAACAGCATTTATCGTACATGGTTGCTAAAAAGGTGGTTTCGTTCAACAATCCTTTTTTCATCAAGGTTTATACTTCTTGGCTAATTTTTACCTTGGTAAACCTGCAAGCTCGCGATGGTTTCTGGGTAATAAAAACTAAAATTTTAAGTCCTCATTGTTGTTTGCAACAGGTGGCATAAACAAATTAAAAACTAATCGTGATAGTGCGTTTAGGGGTATTTTGGTTTCAACCGAGTTCAAAGGGAAATCAAACTTCTAGGGCATTATCACATAACCAGTAGCACCAACGGACTTCGTAATATTGGCACCTTTTGCGCAAAGAAACGCACAAAAGTCGCCAACATTACTACGCCGTTGTGCTAGGCGTTATGAGCAAAAATGGGCTTCATAGAAATTACGATAATACTAGTTACGTTGGTTATTGGAGGTTATCTCCTTTACGTAGCCAGCGAGCATGGTAAAAAGCAAAAGGCTTATTACGAACACGAAGCTTTAAATTCAGTTAATCGTGCTTTGTCTAAGCTTCAAGACGATACCAAAATGTATAGGGTGTTTCTGTATCGTAAATGGCCGTTTCAAGAGCCAACTTGGGACCCAAGCAACGTAACCGCATTAAAAGAGCTTGTGGTTGCTGGGTGTACAGTCCATAACCCGGGCGGTGGTGGTGACGTGTACACTAGTTCAGAGTTTTGTATTAGCATTGATGAAGATGCTAAAACTATACATTTTGTCATCGGTGAATCGGAGTTTGATTTCAATAATGCCCTGCAAAAAAACTCATAACCAGTTGCGCAATGTTCGCCCCGGAAAAACACCCGGGGCTGGACTCGCTTTGCTGCGCGCCGCTCGCCCATTCGCAAGGCGTTATACGTAAAAAATGAACGAACTATTTAGCACAGAACAAGCAAGCTATTCACTGAGAAAACGTAGAGCACTTGGTAATGCAATTATATGCCTACTTTTTCCTGTAATCGTTTTAGCTACTTTAGGTTTTCAATCTCTACCCAATATTTCTGAGTATGCTTTTGTTCGTTTCGCTTATGTTGTTTTTTGGCTATTCGTTGAGCTTTCTCTAGTTTATGCTGTGTTTAAAATTGAGAGCGGGGCTATCTATTTTCAAAACCTATTTCAGCTAAATTTAATTTTGGCCAACTTATGGTATTTTTTATCGGCTCTAAATATATATGCTCAAACAATTAACTGAAAATACGTATAACCAGTGCAGCCTGCCTCGCCACAGCAAAAACACGCTGTGGCTGGACCTCACTTCGTTCGGCCGCAGCTGCAGGCGTTATGTGTAAAAAGTCATGAAACTATCGAATGCTAAACAGGGGGTGGTTATTGGTCAAAAATGAATGGGTGAGCCTTATTATTGACCTAGGTAACTATATATCGTGTTTTGTTTTTGCTATGGGCGTTCTTTTTATAGGGTTAGACATTTTGACGGGGCATTCAGTATTATTACGTCAAGTATTCATTTTGATATCTATAGCCGTCTGGTGGTTGATTGTATCGTATATCTTAGAAGAAGTTTGGTGGAAAACCTTCTTGAAGCTATTTCTTTATTCGATCGCATTGAATTCAGCTCTATTATTTTTATTAGGCATTAAAGTTGCTTTTGAGCTAGTTTTTACGCCTGAATTTGAAGTTAGTCTTTACGTATTACCATCTTTAATGGTTTTAAGCGCTGGCTTATATTTTGGTTCAGTTACCGCACTTCGTTCTAAACTATTATGTAGCCGTTGACAGAAATAACATAGGCATTAATTAACTTGAGAGTAAGGCTAAATAATCACATAACCAGGCCATCTTGCGGATCTCCGTTTATTGTCACCTTTTGTGCAAAGAGCCGCACAAAAACTGCCAATAAACTACGACACGCAAATGGCGGCGTTAGGCTTTGTAAATAACTGGGCTGTTTAGCTCTTTTTTTTCATTAGTTTACAAGCACTTAAACCATAGTAATTTGCACCCTCTCCTTCTTTTCCGATGCAATTTGTTGGTCGGTCAGTTCAATTTATTCCGTGGCGTTGTTTGTGGTTTTTCTTTGAACACTCATCCCAAATTTTAAATTAAGTGGTTTCGTTCTTCGGGGTTTTGGTTAAACTTTGTGGCATTGAAACTAAGTAAAATTAACCGGTGTTTGTGTTGGGTTCAGTGTTTTTTGTAGGCTGTTTTGGGGCAAAATTTACCTTCTAATTCTTCACTAAATCGACACATTCACCTAACCAGGCCTTCAAACGGATTCCGTAATCTTGTCACCTTTGCTGCAAAGATACGCAGCAAAGTCGCCAACATCACTTCACCGTTTAAGGCAGCGTTATACGAAAATAAACTATGTCCAAATTTAAACGTAGAATCGAGCCCAAGGAAGGTATTATCCAAGCTTGGTTCATGGGGCTTTTAGCTGCATCATTTTTTGCATTTCCCACAGCAATACTTATGTGGTTATTAACAAATAGAGAGTTGGCTTTGTATGGTCCCAGTGATGCATTTATAAACACAAACGGGTTCTGGGCAATTATTGGTTTCTTTGCTTTTGTAGCAATAATTTTTCCGCGCTTTTTCCCAAGCTTATTGGGTAAAATATGGCGGTTCATTATTCACTACGAGCGGTTCTGGTAATGCATAAACAACAACTAAATCGTATAACAAGTTGCACCAGCGGATTCCATAATCTGTCGCGCCTTTTGCAAAGAAACGCAAAAGTCCCGCCAAATTATTCCACCGCTGTGCAAAGCGTTATGCAGATTAAATTATGAGATCAATTTTACTACTAGTACTAATCGTTTTAACTGGGCAAGCAATCAATGGCATGTCACCAGACGCAGGTTTTTATTTCGGAGTAATTTCAATATTTGTTTTGTTAATAATGCCCAGAATATTCAATATCTTTGAAAAAGAAATGTACTCTAAGTGTATCTGTTCATGGCTATCAACTAGAACATCAGACTTTTCTCAATCTCAATTAAAAATGCATAACTTTTCTAATGGTAAGCTACGTTTCAAGGTTTCAGATGCGCAAATGGTTTACAGTTACAATGGCAATGCAACAGAATACTGGTTTGCATGTGGTCATTGGTGGCTGGGGTCATTTAAAAGACAAATAAGCGTATATTCTGTTAATAACAACGAATTGAGTTTTGTGGAGAAATTCAATGCATAACCAGGCCTTCAAACGGATTCCGTAATCTTGTCACCTTTGCCGCAAAAACACGCAGCAAAGTCGCCAACATCACTTCACCGTTTAAGGCAGCGTTAGGTGCCATAAAGAGCATTAAAACCAATAGGTTGTGCAAGTTCATACCTCGTGCATGAAAGGTGCTCGTAGTGTGTGAATCGGTTCATCAAAGATAAAGTCACTACCTATAATTTTTTGTTTAGCTGAACCGGCTTACTTTAATGGGTGGCTTCGTCGATAATCTGTTAAAGAATTGAGGGTCATCATCCTGTTCGATGGTGGCATCATTAAAAATGAGTGGTAGGTGTAAATTCACCGGTATAGTTCAAGAGAAAAGTAGACCAAATCATTGGAATTCTTTTTAAAAACCGGGGGAAAACTAGCACCTAACCAGAAGCAGCAACGGACTCCATAATCTGTCGCGGTTTTTGCAAAGAGACGCAAAAAAGCCTCGCCATATTATTCCGCCGTTGTGCTAAGCGTTAGGCTCGAGAGCATTATGGTCAAGAAGTTAATTTTCGCTATTCTTTTACTCCAGTTAAGTTCCTGTGTTGTTTTACATCAAGAATACTTTTATCCAGAGGCTAAAGGTGCAAAAGCCGAGAAACCAAGTTGTCGTGGCAAAGTTGGCCCTGATAATCAGCTAGTATTCAAAATCGATGACGTAATAATTAATTTGGATGTATGGGAACACAAAGAGACGACTTATTTGGGCATATCATTTACCGTTCACCAAAATGCTCAAGTCATATGGCCTGATCAAGTTGTAGTTTTGCACATTGAAAATTCAATAAAAAATTTAAAAGTTAGAAGCTTTAACAGGCTAAGAGTTTTTGTTAATGAACATCAAGAATCTGATCTACTAAAAAAGGAGTATTCTGTGGGCTCAATAATGAATCGAACTACAGAAAAAGAGTTTGAATCTTACTATGAGTCTTTTATAGTCTCCGACAAATCTATTAGTGAACTAAAGATAGATAAAATAAAGCTTATAGTTAATGGTGAAGAACACGTTTTATCAGACATAGAGTTTACAAAAACAAGTGGCTTATTCTTGCACCCGTTAAATTGCTAAAACAAAGCCTAACCAGTGCAGCTTGCCGGACTTGGGTAAACTGTCACCTTTTTCGCGCTGCGCAGCAAAAAAGCCGCCAGCTTACCCAAGCCGCAACTGCAAGCGTTAGCTGTCAAAATGAGCATCAAGTTTGTCTAAAATATCTAGGCCTTTTTTTACATTTCCTGTGCCGGCCAAAGCTCTGAAACGAACTTCGGTATCAAACTCAGCTAGAGCCTGAGTTGAGATTTCTTCAATTAGTTTATTCACACTAATCTTTCGGTGCTCAGCAAGAGCTCTTAAGCGGTTATGTTTATCGTCTGGTAATCTTACGGTCAAAGTAGACATATTATTCACCTCGTAAAAGCTGTTCGGGTTTAACTACTTTCAGCTCTTTAAAAGTTAGCTCTGCGCCATTTAAGTCTTTGATGTTGTTGGTCACAATAAATTGCGCATTACTTGCAATGGCCAGCTCAATTAGAAAATTATCATTTTCATCTCTTAAGTTAGGTCGCCATAAAAAATGTATTGGTACCCAATTACAAACACTATAATAAGCCCCTAGCAACTCGCTTATTTCTTTAGGTGTTAGAGGGCAAAGTTTTGAAATTTGCGGGCGCCTGTGAACGTCCTCATATTCCATAAATAGTGTAGTGCTTATCATTGGCTTATATTCGCCAAGTAGGCAACGCCTTAATACTTGACGACTTGGGCCTGCTTTGCCAATAAGCGCGCTTATAAGTACACTTGTGTCTATAACAATTTTAGTCATGAGATAATGCTGTCATATATGCTATCATTTTTCAAGTTGCAATGTGCAGCTAACAAGGCAATCTTACGGATCTCCGTGAGCTGTCACGTTTTGTGCAAAGACATGCACAAAAAGCGCCATCTCACTCCGACCGTAAATTGCGGCGTTAGATTTAAATGAGAGTTAAAAATGGATATTGAAATAGTACAAAAAAGGAAGTCTCTTTTACCTAAGTGGATTAAGTTTTTTGGCTGGCTTTTCATAATAATTAGCGTTTTGATCCCTATAAATATTATCTTGACTCCTTTCCTTGATTTAGAGATGTCGTATGAAATATTCGGCTTAATTTATGTCGGTTCTGGATTTGATTTAATGGCATTAGTTATTCAGCTATTAATAATATTTACAGGTTTTAGTGCTTACAGTTTATTATTTGGTAAAGATTGGGGTGTTAATATTTGTCTAATTAATGGGTATTTAGGTTTAGTGCTTTGCATTACCTCTATGATTTTAAGTGGTTTTACAATGTTCCGACTTGAGCCAATAATACAGATTCCATACCTTATAAAACTGCACAAAATTAAAAAAGACTGGGACATCAGTGATAATTAAATCTAACCAGTGCAGCTTGCCGGACTTGGGTAAACTGTCACCTTTTTCGCGCTGCGCAGCAAAAAAGCCGCCAGTTCACCCAAGCCGCAACTGCAGGCGTTAGAACTCTTGTTTCACATTGTAGGAGCTTGGTTTATCGGCATCAGCCTAGTTTATTTTTTAAACTCTTTTGCTTTAGTTTAGCGCCAAACAGTTAAGATTTTTCCTTAACTCTCTTGCCTGAATTTTGGGGTATATTGTTAAGCTTTTTTCTTCACCGTTGCCAGTAGAAAGTGAAGGGGTTCAAACTACTGTTTGCTTTTTTACTCTACAATTTAAAGTTCAATACTTAGGTAAGTTGGCTTTCCTTTTTAACTCAATTGATCTGGGTTCAAAAGGTAATTCAATTTAGGTGTTCTTATCGGTGGCCTTCGGGAATTCACGAGTAGGGCATAAATTTTAAATCGTTAGACATGTAAACCTTTGTACTTATTTAAGTTCAAGGGCAAAATCAGTTCTAACAAGGCCATCTTGCGGATCTTCGTTTATTGTCACCTTTTGTGCAAAGAGCCGCACAAAAGGTGCCAATAAACTCGACCGTAAATGGCAGCGTTAGCATAAAAAAACAAATCGAGTATGGCTATTTGCCCATACTTTATTTATAGTTCCTCTATGAACAAATCAAACTTTGAGTGGGATGAGGCGAAGAACCTCGAAAATCAAGAAAAGCATGGCGTATCATTTTACGATGCTCAGCATGCATTCAAAGATGAACGACGTGTTATTGCCGAAGATGCTGTACATAGCCAGGATGAAAAACGCTATTTTTGTTTTGGTTTAAATCAAGAAAACTCAGGTATTTTAACTGTTCGTTTTACTTATCGAAATAACCAGATCAGAATTATTGGTGCTGGTTACTGGAGAAAGGGGAGAAAAATATATGAACAAGCAAATTCAATACACTGATGAACCAATCGGTGAAGTTAGGCTTGTTGCTGACTTCTTACCTTCACCCGAAGAACTGAAATTAAAAAATGAAAATACTAAAGTAACTATTTCATTAAGTTCTGAGAGTGTTGCCTATTTTAAGCAAGCCGCCAAAACCAATCACATGCAGTATCAAAAAATGATACGTGAGTTACTTGATGAGTATGTGGCACATCAAAAAAATGCTAACAAGTAGCACCAACGGACTCCGTAATGTTGTCACCTTTTGCGCAAAGAAACGCACAAAAGTCGCCAACATCACTACGCCGTTGTGCTAGGCGTTAGGCTTTGTAAATAATTGGACTGTTTAGTTCTTTTTTTTCATTAGTTTACAAGAATTTAAGTCTTAGTAATTTGCACCCTCTCCTTCTTTTCCGGTGCAATTTGTTGGTCGGTCAGTTCAATTTATTCCGTGGCGTTGTTTGTGGTTTTTCTTTGAACACTCGTCCCAAGTTTTCAATTAAGTGGTTTCGTTCTTCGGGGTTTTGGTTAAACTTTGGGGCTTTCAAACTAAGTAAAATTAATCGGTGTTTGTGTTGAGTTTTAGGGTTTATTGTAGCTTGTCTTGGGGCAAAATTTACCTTCTAATTCTTTACTAAATCCACACATTCACCTAACAAGGCCTTCAAACGGATTCCGTAATTTTGTCACCTTTGCCGCAAAGACACGCAGCAAAGTCGCCAACATCACTTCACCGTTTAAGGCAGCGTTAGGCTTCCGAGTGCCCCACAATTAGTGTACACCCTACTATAGTTATATAGGCCTTATGTGGAGGTGCTCATGGCACGTAAAAAAACTCAAGTTTACTCTGAAGAATTCCGAAAGGAAGCCGTAAAACGTTGTGACAAATCCGGTGTAACTCAAGCCCAAGTTGCTGCAGAACTTGGCATCAGCGCACAACAAATCGCGAACTGGAAACGCCAGTTTACGCGCTTATCTGATAAACAATTCAATACCGTTGATGGTGTCGATTACTCAAAGAAAGAGAGTGAAGAACTTCGTCGTTTAAGAAGAGAAAATAAACAGCTTCAAGAGGAAATGGATTTCCTAAAAAAGGCTGCGGCGTACTTCGCCAGAAACCAAGAGTGAAGTACGCCATTATTAAAGATTATCAAGAACAGCATTCCAAAGCTTTAATGTGTCGTGTTATGGGGGTCTCTCGCTCAGGTTACAGCGAATGGTGTAAACGCCCAATTTGTGATCGTAACAAACGTCGCCAATTAATGAGCGCTAAAGTTCTGGAAACCTATGAAGAGTTTGAAGCAGCTTATGGTTCTAGACGAATAGCCAAAGAACTTAACGATGCTGGCTATTCTTGTTCAGAGAATTACATTGCTAATATCATGAAAGATCAGGGTGTCAGAGCGCGAAATGGTAAGGGGTTTAAATACAGTCGTCACAGTCTGACGATGGTGAATGTGTCTGAGAACCTCCTTTGGCGTGACTTTAGTGCCAAAGGGCCAAATGAAAAATGGACGACTGATATTACGTATTTTAGCCGACTCAAAGTTGAATTGATTTATGCAAAAAACTATCAGTCGATGGATGAAGCAAGAACAGGTATATTTGCCTATATTGAGGTCTTCTATAATCGCAAGAGAAGGCATTCAGCGATAGGAAATATCAGCCCTATTGAATTTGAAGAACGAACTGCGTTAGCTGCGTAGTTATAACTGTCCACTTTTTGTGGGGCACACTAGCTTTGTAAATAACTGGGCTGTTTAGTTCTTTTTTTTCATTAGTTTACAAGCAATTAAACCATAGTAATTTGCACCCTCTCCTTCTTTTCCGGTGCAATTTGTTAGTCGGTCAGTTCAATTTATTCCGTGGCGTTGTTTGTGGGTTTTCTTTAAACATTCGTCCCAAGTTTTAAATTAAGTGGTTTCGTTCTTCGGGGTTTTGGTTAAACTTTGTGGCTTTGAAACTAAGTAAAATTAACCGGTGTTTGTGTTGGGTTTAGTGTTTTTTGTAGCTTGTCTTGGGGCAAAATTTACCTCCTAATTCTTCACTAAATCGACACATTCACCTAACACCTATATGCCCGGAGTTTGTCCAATACAAATAAATCCTAACGAAGCCACTTTTTAGTCGCCTCGGTATTAACGATCAATCTTTGCATCGCTGCGCTAATCCATTCTTTGTCCGGTATCAGATGAAGATCTGTACCAAACACCTATTGAGAGTCAATCTGGATAAATCGCTTCGCAGTCTTCGAATCAAGTTTTCCAGACACAAACGCCTTTGCGTTTGAGCTACTAGAAGCCAATTAGTTACCCTCGTACTGGCCACTCAAGGAGCGGGCTTACCTCTTTAGGTATCCAGTTATCGTAAAGCTCAGCCGAGGAGCAGACCCACAAACATCAATCTTGGGAGGTCACCGCCGTCTCTTCAAGGCACCAGGGTCCGGCTTCGATACCTACTATCATGAGGGTCATTGCCGCTAAGTTAGTATCGATAGTTTCTGTGTTCCGCCTTATCGCCCTCGTTATGCGTTTTAAGTTCGACGGTGACCTAACTTAAAACTGTATATTCAGTCGTTTCCAAAAATACGCTTCATCAAATGCATCCTGTCTTCTCCAGATGTGATACACAGCTCGCCCCAGCTTATGTGCGAGAATCGATATAGCTTTAGCTTTACCGTGTGTTTTCGCTTGCTTATCAACATATTTCTTTGCCGTATTGCTTTCTCTCATAAATAGAATGGCCGCTTCACTCATTGCCCATTTGATAAAGGGGTTACCAATCTTTCGATGAAACTTGCCAGCTTGTTTGCCTGCCGATTCCTTTTGCCCTCGCACAAGTCGTGCATAAGAAGCAAATTGCTGCACGCAATCAAAGCGTTCAATATCTTGAATTTCCAGCATCAAGGTTAATCCGATAATGTCGCCAATGCCCGGCACCGTTTTTAAACGAAAGAGCTGTCGTCGATCAACGCCCTGAATATGGCGAAGAACATACAGCTCAATGTCGTGAATGGATTGATCCAGTATGTCGAGCAGCTGAATGTTGGTTTCAATATTCTTACGAACAACCGGATGCTCAAAGTGTTCAGCCAACTGTACACGTTGATTCTTTCGAGACAGGTCAGATCCGAGAGTAGGTAAATTAAGCTGATAATTTACGATGCGAATATGCGTTAGTATCTCGCTACGGATGTGAACAAGATAGTGTCTTCGACGAAGTAAATCGCGTAAGGGCCGCCATTCAGGTGGATAGACATAAGCCAAGGGGAACGTGTCGCCTTTGACGAGCTTGGCAATCTTGAACGAATCGATTTTATCATTCTTGACCTTACCGCCATGAATTGCGCCCATATAAAGCGCGTGACCTAAAATAAACTCGATACCGTGTTTCAGACAAAGGTCAGCGATCCAGTACCAGGAAAAGGTACACTCGCATGCAACAACAATGTCATCGCGATAAGGTTCAATGGTTTTAAGAAATTGATCCGGCTGATTAACGGGAAGATTTATGTGAACAAGCACTTGGCTATGTTCATCCATGATACAGGTGTACATCATCTTAGTATGCAGATCGATGCCACATACATATTTGTGTGAATTGGTATAGAATCTCATAGTGGTGTCCTCCTTAGGCAATGTACCAATGAGTACGACTAACCACTTAACTGAAGGCATTTATTCCATCAAAAGACTTTAATGTCTCAAAGCAGTTCTATTCCGATTTAGGTTTCATAAACGCATCAGATCAAGATGGTGTTGCATATTTTCACTGTGGTAATTGTAGTTTCTTGCTTCAAGATTTTTACAATCAATCATTAGCCGAAAATCTTATGATGCATCTACTCGTCGAAGATATAGAGTCATGGCATAAACAAGTCATAAACTCAGGTGTCGCCGATAAGTATGGTGTTACAAATTCAAAAATAACCAAACAACCATGGGGCATGCTAGATTTTGTAGTTCATGATCCAAGTGGCGTTCTTTGGCGGTTTGGTCAAAATGTATAGCCTAACAAGTGACTATGGTGTCAATTCCTAATATTAACTCATTTTAGGATCCCACATGACACCATCTCTGACCATCGAGTTTATGATAACAACCATTTTTCTCACGCACGCAATGATCGCTATTTTCTTTGGTTTTCCTGCTGCCACTAACCGCTCGTAAGTTGCTTTAAAAACTGGATTACATTGCATGGCTGACATCATGGCCATATACATGACTGTTCTAATTTGATGCTTTCATCCGCGTATCATTCGTTTCCCTTCATAGCTTCCACTTTCTCGATTTATCGGCGCTACGCCGACTAATGCTGACGCTTGTTTATTCGTTAAATAACCCAGCTCTGGCATATCACTTATTAAGTGAAAGGCGACAACATTTCCTATTCCTGGCATGCTTTGAATAATGTCGTTTTTCGTTTTATATTCATCACATTCTTTGATTAAGTTTGAGAGCTTTAGTTCTATTTTTTCGAGTTGATTTTTAAGCGCTGTCAGCAATGGTTTTATACTGTTAGTAATTTCTTTTGGCATAATCTGAAGACGATTTTTCTCCATCGTTTGCATCGTCATTAACTGCCTTCTTCGAGATAATAAATCACTCATCAACCTCATATTCTCAGGCTTCAGCGTTGAAAGCTCCGGTTTAATCGCTTCACCAAAATGCGCAATAAGCTGAGCATCTAGTTTGTCTGTTTTAGCTAAGCGGCCAACAGCGCCTGCAAACTTTTTGATGTGCACAGGATTGGCAACAACAAAAGGTAAATCAGCTTTTGAACAAGCCATAATAAATGCGTGCTCTAGTCGTCCAGTTGCCTCTATAACGATCTTTGTAGGATTATTTTTTTTAATCAGATTAATGGCTTTTTTAATACCACTATCGTCATTCGATACCGAGAAGAAAATATCTAAAGGGCGTATGTAAATATCAAGTTGAGTTTTACCTGTGTCGACACCTACGTTTATTTCATTTTGATTCTTTTCACTATTCATAATAAGCTAACTCCGCCTTGCTATTCGGGCTCGAGGCCCCGTTGACTATTCGAGTGTTATGCTTGGAGTCTTATACAACTTTCGTACTTGTTATCGGTCTCTCAATAGAGGAACCCGTGCACCTTCGAAATGTTATATAAGAGAGCTTTGGTTGCAGCCAAAGCTTGGGCCTCACACTACCCGAAAAAGGTTTTAATTTATAATTGGGATTGGGGATATTATCCATACAAGTGCAGCTTGCAGGACTTGGGTAAACTGTCACCTTTTTCGCGCTGCGCAGCAAAAAAGGTGACAGTTCACCCAAGCCGCAACTGCAATCGTTATGGGTGTAAAAATCTTTCTCTAGCATCCATGTTTTTATGTAAAATACGAACGATTTCAATATTTGTCTCGCTAGTTTTGCGGTAAAAAACTATATGACTAGTCACTGGAAATTTCCTGTAATCGTTCTTAATATAATCGCATTCAGTTCCAGCTTTTGGGTTTTCTGACAACATATGAAATGTATCATCAAATTGTCTAATATAAATTCTTCGTTGCTCTTTTCCCCATTTGCGCTGGGTATAAATAGCAATCGATTTCAAGTCAGCTTTAGCTTTGGTTGTAAGTGTAAATGTACCCATTAACCAAGCTCTTCATCAATTTCATTCATCAAGCTTTCATAGCTGTATTCTGTTGTACCACTTTGTTCACCTTCTTCAAGCAATTTCCTAAGCACGGCTATTTTTCTTTCGTTATCTTCAAACATTCTAAGTGCTGCCCGCACAACTTCACTTGCCGAGGCAAAGCGACCTTCATTAATTTGGTTGGCAATAAATCCATCAAAGTGCTCACCAAGTGTCATACTGGTATTTTTTGGCATAAAACCACCTCATATATTATTAAATGGTACTTTATGGTACTACCCCATAACAAGTTGCTCAAGTCGGTTTGTGGTAAATTGTCACCTTTGCTGCAAAAAAACGCAGCAAAGTCGCCAACATCACTTCACCGTTTAAGGCAGCGTTAAATGTATAAGGAGTAATCGTGGCGTTTGATATGTACCTCAACGATGAAAGAGCGTATTTCGATCATCACGAAGAAGCTATATTTGACTTAATAACCGAGGATAATAAATACCCTCGGTTAAACTGGGTTTTGCAAGAGTTCTACGGTAGCCCAGTTATTGAGCCAAATGTCTCTAATGAACTTGTTCATGAATTAATTGCTGTACGGTGCATAATACCAAAAGAGCAAAGGCATTTGGTTTTGCTAATAGATCGTTTATTGCCATTTTTTAGTAAGGGTTTTGTATCAGGAACATCAATTAGGTGTGCAGGTGACTGAGCACCAAACAAAAACATTTAACCAGTGCCACCAAGCGGAATTGGGCAAACTTTCACCTTTTTGTGGGGCACACTACATACCATTATGAAACTGATATTTAGCCTTCTACTAATGTGTTCTTTATTTACTCATGCAAATGAGAGTGTGTGCTATGGAACTACTTCAAATGGTCGCTTAGACAATGGTGTTCAACTTCCTAGTAAAGGCAAAAACTATGAAGGTTACAGCTCAATAGCTAGGTTAGCAGGCAGAACATATGTACATTCAGTAGTAAACAAAATTTTCATTAATGCCTACGCGAGCCTAGAAATTACAGAACCAGAAAAAGTTTTTAAGTACGCCGAAACTGGCTTTGAAGAGGGCGGTAAATTCAAACCTCATAAGACACATCAAAATGGTTTATCAATTGATTTTATGACACCGGTTATTGATCAAAATGGGACTTCTGTTCATTTACCTACAAACCCACTAAATAAATTTGGTTATAACATTGAGTTTGATGCCGCAGATAAATTTGAAAATTACACCATTGATTACGTTGCTCTTGCAGCACATATAGTTGCTTTGCATAAAGAGGCTAAAAAGCTAGGTTATGATCTATGGCGTGTTATTTTTGATCCAAAGCTTCAACCTAATTTGTTTAAAACTCAGTATGGTGAGTATTTGAAATCGAATGTACAATTCTCAAAAAAACAATCTTGGGTACGTCACGATGAACATTATCACGTTGATTTCGAGATTAAGTGCAAATGAATGCTAACAAACGGCTCAAACGGACAAATTCTGAATCGTATGCAGAGCAACCAGATTCATGTGCTATTTGTATAACTTCTAAAGAATTCACTTTGTATTCATTACCAGATGATAGTGCTTCCGCTTGCTGTTGAATTTCAGCAGCATCCGACATTGTTATCATATCTTTGCGCAAATAAAGCGTTAGTATATTTCGTAATTCACTACGCCATAATAACGGCGCAATCCAATGAGAGTCTTTTAGTAATAATGCTTCTACATCATTACTATAGTCTGAGGGTAGGTAAAGATAAGCAATAGTATTGGTGTCAGCAACAATCATTCTCTACCCGCATTCTTAGCATAATTAAGATCTTCCTCAGTAACTTTAAAGGTATTAAGCCTGTCGCGTATTGTGCGAGCAGAAGAGAGTAATATATCCTTATTTATCTTTTGAGGTGTAAGCACTTTTTCTAAGCATACAATCAGTTTTCACTGTTTATACTTCTATGGTGAGCTTCGGCAGACTGTTTTAGTTGGCTATAAAGGTTATCAGGTATGCTTTTTACTGTAATTGCAGGCATAACTACCTCCTTGGTTGCAAATTGGTTTCATTATGGTTTTTGTTCTTCCCGTAGTCGATATTTTAACAAGCAGCTTGCCGGACTTGGGTAAACTGTCACCTTTTTCGCGCTGCGCAGCAAAAAAGCCGCCAGTTCACCCAAGCCGCAACTGCAGGCGTTAAAATTCTGAATCGACAAAATCTCGTGCCGAAGTCACTATTCCAGAGAAGTTTCTTAATATTTTTTATCTGCGTTAACTAATTTACAGTCATTATTTATAGCTAAGCTTATAAACTCTGAATCATATGCCGAGCAACCTGATTCATTTGCTAATTTAAGAACAGCTAAAGAGTTTACTTTGTACTCATTACCAGATAAAAGTGCTTCTGCTTGTTGCTCGATTTCTGCAGCATCAGACATCATTATTCAGTTTTTTTTCGTACCACCTCGCCATAACAATCAAGGCCTTGACTGAAGACATTCATCCTTTAAAGCATGCTCTTTTGGCATATGCTGATACTGCTGATCGCAGCCTACGTTGTGAACCACATCTTTCCCGAAAGATTGCAATTCCTGACTTGAGCATCCAAGAAGTGTCGAACTTATTAAAGTAATTACCGATATGAATGCCATCATATGTTTGATAGAACTTAGATGCATGGGTTAATACTCCTTCTCATAAATAGCGCTTCGAAAGTGGCATTCTTATTTTACTCCGATTGTTTCTGATGGTGGGAGTGAGTAGCTGCCGGTGACATGAGCGACAAGTTCATCAGCACCTTCACAACGAATAGCGACCTCACAAAAGGCAATACGCTTGCCAAGTTTAATAATACTGGCATCAGCGATTAAGTCTCGTTGTTCAGGGCGTTTCAAGAAGTTAATATTCAAATTGCTCGTGACTGCCATTGCCATTCCACCCAAACTGCCGAGTATAGCAACATACATCGCAGTATCTGCAGCCGTCATCATCACGGGCCCTGAAATTGTTCCACCGGGGCGGATATGTTTACTCTGAAACGGAATTCTTACTCGTCCGAAGCCTTCCCTAACCTCTTCCACCTTGAAGCCAATATCTTTGGCCATCGGCACCCATTCTTTAATGCTTTGTTCTATTTCCTGCGCCGTGAGAGCCATTTCGTCTCCTATATAGAATTAAAAAAGCCTGAAGCGTAAATTAAACCAAGTTCGGACTATACGTCGCTCAATATGGTATTTAAAATAACGCGTTTATCTCATTATGATACATAAATTAATTATTTAAGGTTTTATGCGATGCTTTTCCGCCTTAGATAGTGCATCAAACCTCCACCAAAGGATATATCGACACCATGCGAGCAAGCCAATTTCTGATTGCGACTCAAAAAGAAACACCTGCAGATGCCGAAGTCATTAGCCACCAATTAATGCTTCGTGCAGGTCTGATTCGAAAACTGGCTTCCGGTTTATATAATTGGATGCCCATGGGTCTGAGAGTGTTACGAAAAGTCGAAGCCGTAGTGCGTGAAGAAATGGATAAAGCCGGAGCTCAGGAGTTATTAATGCCTGTGGTTCAACCGGCAGAGCTTTGGGAAGAGTCTGGCCGTTGGCAACAATATGGGGGGGAGCTATTACGCATTCATGATCGCCACAATCGTGATTTCTGTCTTGGCCCTACCCATGAAGAAGTGATCACTGATCTAGCCCGCAATGAGCTAAGCAGCTACAAGCAACTACCCGTTAACTTTTATCAAATTCAAACTAAGTTCAGAGATGAGCGACGCCCCCGTTTTGGTGTGATGCGTGCGCGCGAGTTTTTGATGAAAGATGCTTATTCCTTTCACGCAAACCAAGCATCTTTAGATGAAACTTACGAGATCATGTATCAAGCCTACACCAATATTTTTAATCGCTTAGGCTTAAACTTCAGAGCAGTGCAAGCGGACTCAGGCAGCATAGGCGGGAGTGCCTCTCATGAGTTTCATGTTTTGGCCGACTCTGGCGAAGATGATATTGCTTTCAGTAGCACGAGTAGTTACGCAGCGAACATTGAATTAGCCGAAGCAAAAGCACCTGAAGGCCAAGCAGCACAACCAGCCGACGCCATGCAAGAGGTTGCAACACCCGGACAAAAATCAATTGAGGAGGTTGCTGCGTATCTGAATACATCGCCTTCAGCCATCTTAAAAACGCTGATCGTGCTAGGTGATCAGCCTGAAGAATCTAAAGAACCTGCCCCGCTGATCGCTCTAGTTCTTCGAGGCGACCATAGTCTGAACGAAATAAAAGCAGAAAAAATCGCCGAGATCGCATCCCCCCTTACTTTTGCGACGGAAGAACAAGTAAAAGATGTGTTGAAAGCGTCAGTTGGCTCTATCGGTCCTGTCGGCCTTAGCATTCCCTGTTATGTAGATAGAAGTGCTGCGCTGAGCGCCAATTTTGTATGCGGCGCAAACAAGGATGACGTCCACTTAAGTTCCGTCAACTGGGGCCGAGATGTTGAACTTGGACAGGTGGCCGATATCCGAAATGTGCAAGAAGGTGATATCAGCCCAGATGGCGAAGGAACAATTGAAATTAAGCGTGGCATTGAAGTAGGCCATATTTTTAAATTAGGCACGAAGTATAGCGAGGCTTTAAATGCCACCGTGTTGAATGAGAATGGTAAAGCAACGGTCATGGAAATGGGTTGCTACGGAATTGGTGTGTCTCGGGTTGTAGCGGCCGCTATTGAACAAAACAATGATGACAAAGGGATCATCTGGCCGACATCGATCGCGCCGTTTGAACTCGCACTGATTCCTTTGAACATGCACAAATCCGACAGTGTTGCAGAGCAAACCGAAACACTGTACCAAGCACTAAAAGCACACGGTATCGATGTCTTTATGGATGATCGAAATGAACGGCCTGGATCAAAATTTGCCGATATCGAATTGATTGGTATCCCTCATCGTATCGTCATTAGTGATCGAGGCATAAAAAACGGCACCTTGGAATATAAAGGCAGGACAGACGAAGAGAATCAAGATTTGGCGCTAGACAACGCTATTGAACTCATCCTTAAACAATTAGGAAAAGCGTAGTGTGCTGAAGCTTCAAAATAACGGCCTTTTTCGCTTCATTGGCAAAACCGAAACTTTTCATTTTATAGTCTGGCTTTGCGCCGTTTTTATGTTAAGCCAGACTGTTTCGGCGCAAAGCCAATCGCACGGTCAACAACCCGATGCTGAACTTGCCGCTATTTTGAAAAAAACAGTATCCGAATCGGATAGTTTTATTGATAAATTTGATGCCGAAGTCTGGTTAGTCGACATGTCGAAACGGCTTACACGATATGTCAAAGACCCACAAACGAGGCTTAGTCTGTTAAAACGCATCCACGCTGAAGCTAGGCGGGCCGAGTTAGCGCCCGAGTTAGTGATTGCTGTTATTCATGTTGAGAGTGGTTTTCAACGTTTTGCTATTTCGAGTGTGGGCGCTCAGGGGCTCATGCAAGTGATGCCATTCTGGAAAAATGAAATCGGCAGACCGGATGATAACCTAACAGACATACAAACAAACCTTCGTTATGGCTGTACCATACTGAAACATTACATTGATAAAGAAAAAGGTAACCTGATACGCGCCTTAGGCCGTTATAATGGCAGCTTGGGTAAGTTTAAATACCCTGAGAAAGTGTTACGTTTCTGGGAAAAATACTGGTTTGTTAAGCACGTCTAACGCCTTATTTTGAGACTTTATATCGATTTATTATGCAGCACATTATTGTCGATTTATTCATATCACGTGACGAATGGCTTCGTATTTATCGGGGCGAAACCAATACGGTTGTCGCCACATCAAGAGATGGTCGAACGATAAAATTTCCGGCCAACATATTAACCAAATACACAACCCAAAATGGCATAGATGGCAGCTTCGTCATCCAATTTAACGATGCTGGTAAATTTCAATCCATCATCAGACTGTAACCCTATTTTCAAACAGGCTGCTCTTATGTCTAAAAAATTCCCACCGCACGACTTACTGACCACTCAGGAAGTGATGGCGCTTAATGAGTCCAAACTAGTCAGCAAGCTAAAAGATATGAATACCGACGAACTCGAACGCCACGCAGAAAATATGATGAAAGAAATGGGCAGTTCACAGTATTCTCAAATCATGGCATCGGTCATGAAGGCCTTAAAAGACGATAATCAAGGCCAGACTGCATTCCAAACCGTGCAAAAAACCCTTGAAGCGCTGTTACCCAACAAAGCGTATTTCAGCGATATCTATGCTCGCTTAGCTGCCATAGTGATGAGTATTATTGCACGTAAATTTAAAGCGCGGCTGTAACGCGCCAGAAGCCAGAATATTGCGTTCAGCCTGTAAAATGTAAAATTAATTCACATTTTACAGGCTTGTCATATTTTTTCTAATGACAGGTACAACATGCCCCGTTACTATGAGGCTATCACTCAACAAAAATAAATGACCATGATGCGCCAGTTTTTTTTATTTAGTTTATGTCTTTCCCTGTTTTCTCTTAATCTGCATGCGAGCGATGCTCCTCATATTGGTTTAGACCAACAACCTAAAGATCTTGTACCGATATTAGCGTGTGTGTTTGACCCGATTGGCAAAGCTGGGCCTGTTGGTCAGATTATGAAAGAAGCCAAAATCCATGCCTATAATTGGGGTGTCGATTTAGATTATGTTGTTTACAGTGACGAACGCATTGCAATTGACGAATTTAAGCTCGGCCGTTGCGATGCCGTAAATATGTTAGGGTTCAGAGCCCGAGAATTTAACACTTTTACTGGCAGTTTAGGCGCAATCGGAGCCATTCCTAGCTACGAACATTTAGGCATTATCATTAAAACCATTAGCTCCCCGAAGGCGTCTAAACTCATGCGTATTGGCGAGTATGAAATATTTGGCATTGGCCCTGCCGGGGCGATATTCATGTTTACTCGTGACCGTACTATCTTGCAACCTAAAGATTTCGCTGGCCTTAGAATGGCAGTGCTTGACGGTATTCCTGAGTCAGAATATTTATCTGAAAAATACGGTATTACCCCAGTTAATTCGACTATTTTTAACTCTATCCTCAAATTCAATAACGGCACGGTCGATTTAACCGCAGCACCGGCGATTGTCTACGAACCCTTTGAAATGCACAAAGGCCTCGAACCCAATGGCGGTATTTATAAAGAACCTTTTTTATATATCACGATGCAGGTCGTTGCGCGTTGGGAAAAGTTCCCAGAAGGTTTTGCGCAAAAAGCACGTTCCAAAGCGGTTGAAGAATACCCTCGTTTCGTGAAATTCCTAACGGATCCTGAAGCCACGATACCGGAGCATTATTGGATTGATATTCCTAAACATCTTTACGATTTTTGGGTGGAAGACTTCAGGGAAAGTCGGCTTGAATTAGGTAAACGCGGCATCTACGATCAACGAACGCTCAAGCTAATGCGTAAAGTTCGGTGTAAGGTGGATTCACAATTGGCTGAGTGTTCAGCCAATAATCGAGAATAGTCAGTCGCCCCAATAAGCTGCTGATAGAACTCAAGCACAGCTCATCAGGTAAGAGCCTTTTCTCGCTCTGTGTGCGGATCTTGATGGATAAAGATATCGGCTTGCGGAAATGCTTCTTTCACCGACTGGTGCACTTGGTCACTCAAACGATGGGCTTCGCTTAAACTGAGGGTGCCATTGAGTACCATATGAAACTGAATAAACTTAGTCTGTCCTGACTGCCGGGTTCTCAGATCATGAACCTCGATAACAAAAGGATGACTCAGCGCGATATCTAAAATCTTTTGCTGCTCTTCCTCTGGCAATTCCCTGTCTAACAGCAGTTGAACGGACTCATAGGCAATATGTAAAGCAGACTTAAAGATATACATACCGATCAACATGGCGATGACCGGATCCGCATAGAGCCAACCCACATAATACAAACCAATCCCAAGTAAAATACCAATATTAGTTAAGAAGTCGGCGGCGTAGTGCAGTGAGTCTGCCTTAATTGCCACAGAACCTGTTACCTTGACGACATAACGTTGATAGCTAACCAGTAAAAAGGTCACCACTAAAGACACCAACATGACCCAAGTACCGACTTCAGGTGATTCGATCAGTTCAGGATTGATGATTCTTTCGATGGTATATATGACAAGAAAAATAGCAGAACTAGCAATAAACGTTGCCTGCCCTAAACCGGCCAATGCTTCCGCCTTACCGTGACCAAATCGATGCTCATCATCAGCTGGTTCCATTGCATAGCGGACCGCCACTAAGTTTATCAGCGAGGCACAGAGATCTAATAAGGAGTCAACCAAAGCTGCTAAAATCCCCATTGACCCGGTAACAACCCAAGCATAGAACTTCATAGCCAACAAGCAAATAGCAACCAATACCGAAGCTCGTGTTGCCCAAATCACTAATTTTTCTGAGCGTGTTCTCATCGACTGATACGACCTTTTTCTCTGAGTAGAATGGCTTTCTATCATGGTTATACTTTATGATAAAAAGCCTAATGAAAGTTAAAAAAATAATAGCATGGCAGTGCCGCAAAATCTTTTACAAACTCCAGCTAATCGGTGTCGATGCAGAATTTTATCAGGAACTATAATGTCAGCGATTCTTATATTCACGACAGAGTAAAACCCATGAACTCAGTTAAAATTCAATTGCAAGATGAATATTCTACTTTGCCTTCAGGGCTTTATTCCGGCGAATCTGTTAGAGAGATGGACCAGTATGCTATCGAAAAACTTGGTATCGACGGCTACGATTTAATGAACAAAGCGGCTCGGTTTAGTTTTCATGTTTTAATTAAACAGTGGCCGAAGGTTCAGAACATACTGGTCTTATGTGGCTCAGGAAATAATGCCGGCGATGGCTATTTGGTGGCGGCGCTCGCTAAAAAGCGAGGCTTGGCTGCACAGGTCTTATATACCAGTGATCCGAGCAAATTAACGAACGATGCACAAAGCGCCTATCAACACTGTCTTTCCTACAAGGTTAACTGCCTGCCCTACCAAACAGATAGTCTCCTTCAAGCAGCACAACAAAGTGATACTGTTGTGGTCGATGCTTTATTAGGCACAGGCTTAAACAAGCCAGTAACAGGCTTATTCTTAGATGCTATTACCACACTCAACACCTTATCTCTTCCCGTAGTAGCCATTGATATTCCCTCCGGTTTATCTGCAAGTACAGGCACCCCCTTAGGTATAGCAGTTCAAGCATCAATGACGGCGACTTTTATTGGCTTGAAGTTAGGCTTATTCACAGGCGCAGGTAGGCAATATTGCGGAAAAATCAGGTTTAGTGATTTGGCCCTGCCTTTAGATCAGTTTGACCATATTACACCGCTCGCTTTGCGACTAGATCTTCAAGTGATGCTCCGCGCTTTACAGCCTCGTCCTCAAGATAGCCATAAAGGGAATCATGGCCACCTTGCTATTTTAGGCGGTGATTTAAAGTATGGTGGTGCTGTGGTTTTAGCAGCAATGGCGGCGGCCAGAATGGGAGCAGGACTAACAAGCGTAATCACCCAGGCAACGCATAAACAAAGCATATTAGCCCATATTCCGGAAGCCATGGTGTACTGTGGGGAAAATTTCCAAGAATTATCTGAAAGATTACAAACAGTCGATGCCATTGTAATTGGCCCAGGCCTTGGACAAAGTGCTTGGTCGGAAAAGCTATTGCTTTGCGCACTAAACAGCGGCAAACAACTTGTTTTGGATGCCGACGCCTTAAACCTGATCAGCCAAAAGCACCCTAAACTATTCACTCTAGAAACTTTTCGAAAACAACAACACGTGCTAACCCCACACCCAGGTGAAGCGGCAAGGCTAATTGAAACAAGTACACGTGACATTCAGGCAGATAGAGATAAATCACTTACTCAGCTTCACCAAAAATGGGGTAATCATCTATTGCTGAAAGGCAGTGGCAGTTTGATTTCAGATAGCCATAACAGGCACTTTTTGTGCCCTTATGGTAATCCGGGTATGGCTTCAGGTGGCATGGGCGATGTGTTAAGTGGTCTAATAGGTGGGCTCATCGTACAAAACATGGCGCCAGATAGAGCACTGAAACTCGCCGTTTGCCTTCATGCAAAAGCAGCCGATATTGTCGCAGAAACCTCTGGTCAGCGCGGCTTACTTGCGAGTGATCTTATCCCCGTCGCACGTACGTTACTGAACGCAACCCATTAAGGCTATTTCATTGTTACGCGAAAATTTTTCTGAACTCCAAAACGCGCGCCCTTTCGGGCACTATTCACCGCCAACATGGTGCCGTTTATTAATTTCACTTTGTCAGCGACTCCCTACCCGTTCATGGTTCGGAAAGCGCTTGGCCTTTATTCTTCGCAAACCCATTCTGCTGAGACAGCAAGCCCCCATTGACATCACAAGCTCGGGCGTGAAGTTTCGGCTGTATCCCCAAAAAAACCTATCTGACAAACGTTTACTTTGCACACCAGATTTACTCGATGGCATCGAACGTAGTTACTTTACCAAGGTGTTGCCTGAAAACGCCGTCATTTTTGACATCGGAGCCAATATCGGTGGTTATGGCCTTATGTTGGCTGCGACGAGAAAAGATGTGAAGGTCTATTGTGTGGAAGCTGACCCACATATTGCCAAGCGGCTAAACCTCCATATCGAATTCAACGCACTCGCTAAACAATGTTACTGCATTCAAGCCGCAGCAGCGCCACAGAATGGTCATGTTGAATTGTTTTTGGACAGCCAAAACCAAGGCCGAAACTCGTTGATGGAAAAGTTTGTCAATCAGGACAAACTGTCAAAGCAGACACCAGCATCGGTCCAAGTGCCTGCTTACACGCTTGAAAGCCTGATGAGCATGAATGAAGTTGAAAATATTCAGCTACTCAAAATGGATATCGAAGGTTTTGAACTACCGGTGTTACAACAATTTTTCGAGAAAGTAGACCGTGCTCGCTGGCCTGACTTTATTCAGCTTGAACAACACCGGCTGGAAAGCAAAAACGACGCAGTTTTATTAGCGCTTCAGGTAGGTTACCGTCAGGTATTCCAGACACGTATGAACATCGTTCTTCAAAAGTCTCACTCAGCTAGCACCTAACAGGTGAAATGAAAATTTATACGGCTTATATCTTTACAGTGTAAATATTGTAATTTATATAGCCAATCAGTCTGGAAGTGGGTGATCCAAGGTTGAGCTAACACTGTAATATAAACACAGTCTTAAACTTACTTTTTCACTCAGGATTCAGCATGACAGGCTTACAAAATGCAACGGAAGAGACGTCGGTGAAAGCTTCGCCAAAACCAAGCACACTCAGAATAGGTAAACGTTATCGCGCGAGCCGCGTTGACAAGCATTATGATGCCATCGTTATCGGTTCAGGAATCGGCGGAATGACTACAGCGGCCATGCTCGCTAGGTCTGGCAAAAAAGTGCTTGTCTTGGAACAACATTACACTGCGGGAGGCTATACCCATAGTTACTCACGCAATGGCTATGAGTGGGATGTAGGCGTTCATTATATTGGTGAGGTGGGCGACCCAGCATCCCCACTTCGCAAAGTATTCGACTTTATCACCGATAAAAAGCTCCATTGGGCAAAAATGGATGAAAACTATGACCGCTTTCATTTTGGCGATGACGTTTATAACCTGCGCGCCGGTAAAGAAGCATTCAAAGAGGACCTAGTAAAACGCTTTCCTATGGAAGCAGAAGCCGTTGATCGCTACCTTGAACTATTGGATAAGGTGAATCAACTTGTGCCACTTCAAGTACTGGATAAACTGCTGCCTAACATGTTTGCAAAGTCCTACAGTTTTTTTAAGAAATACGGGCTACCAGACTACCTGAATAAAACCACTTACGAGGTACTTAGCTCGCTGACCTCGGATCAAAAACTCATTGCAGTGTTAACCGGCCAATATGGCGATTGCGGTTTACCCCCGAAACAATCCAGTTTTTTAATCCATAGCCTGATTGCACGACATTATTTATTAGGCGGCTATTATCCTGTAGGCGGCGCTTGGAAAATCGCAGACACGATCATTCCTGTGATTCAAGCGTCCGGGGGTAACTTGCTGACCTATGCGAATGTAGAAGAAATCGTGATTGAAAAAAACCGAGCGATTGGCGTAAAAATGGCTGACGGCCATACGATTCTGGCACCAAAGATTATCAGCGGCGCTGGGGTGCTAAATACCTTCAAACACCTAGTACCTGAAAAAATAAGCAAAAAACACGGTTATCTAAAGCGGCTCAACGACATTGCGCCTTCTAAAGCGCATGTCGGTATGTATATTGGTTTGAAAGGTAGCCCTGCAGAACTCGGCTTACCAAAAACAAATTTCTGGATCTTCCCTGATTACGATGCCACCTCTGCTTTTGAACGCTTTGAAGCTAACAAAGACGAGGCTTTTCCTGTTGTCTATATCTCGTTTCCTTCAGCCAAAGACCCAGCGTGGCAACGAAACAATCCAGATAAATCAACGATAGAAATTGTTGCGCCTTGCCCGTATGAGTGGTTCGAAAAATGGAAAGATGAACCATGGGGCAAACGCAGCGAAGAATATAATGCACTCAAAGCTGAGTTTACCGAACGCATGTTAGAAGCACTCTACTCTAAACTTCCTCAGTTACGTGGCAAAATTGATTACCATGAAACAAGCACCCCCTTATCTACGGAATATTTCTGTGCTTATAAGAAGGGCGAACTCTATGGGCTAAATCATGATCCAAAGCGTTTTGAACAAAGCTGGTTACGGCCAAAAACCACGATTCCCGGTTTATTTTTAAGTGGTCAAGATGTGCTGACATGTGGTGTCGGAGGCGCGATGATGGGCGGTTTAATGGCAGCAGTAAGCGTGCTGGGTTGGCAGAGTTATAAGC
This sequence comes from Methylotenera sp., assembly GCA_048058875.1. Taxonomy (GTDB): domain Bacteria; phylum Pseudomonadota; class Gammaproteobacteria; order Burkholderiales; family Methylophilaceae. Next base: position 37,058 of record JBLLNR010000011.1, read on the forward strand.
TTCTCAGAGAGTTTGGCATTGTCGACTCACTAAGTTTGGGTGTGCCGTTAAAACCAGCATCCAGAGGCCCTAAAACAGGACGCGAGAGCATTCCGGCATTTAGTGAGAATGTCTAGGCAATAGGTCATAGCAATCCTGTGAATGACCTGTTCTTATGAAATTATTAAAAACCTGCCTGAGATAAATCAGGCAGAGTTTTTTGCTTCTTCTACTAGTTTTTGCCGAACATCCATCAAGATAAGACCATACGTATTTTCACCGCGACGATCGCGACCGCAGCCCCAGAAATAGTCATACTGACTATTCTCCATAATTTTACAGTCCTTGGTGTCTAAGAGTGCCGTTTTACTCGCTTCATGGGCATGGCAACGGGTATAAACCGCGCGGGTCATCACCACCCTGCGAACCTTTTTCCAATCTGGTCGAAGTTTTTTTAACCGTGTTGCACCTAACTTTTTCGCTTTTTTTGCATCGGGCGCCATACGAATTTTTTCATAATAGTCGGGAGAGGTAGTTTCAAACTTCATTGCTTGAAAGTAGTGCTCTACTGTTAACCATTCTTTACCATCTAATGTAAAAGGCTGGATAGCATGGGTTCCCAATACCTCAGATTCATCACTTCTGGATAAAAACAGGGCATCTTCGTCTAAGTTTGGGAATAACATGCTATCTCCTTTGTACAGGTGGTTGGTTCACCCACTGAATTAATCTTCTGTCTTGATGACAATGAATGAAGGGTTTCCGCGACGAATTATCAAGGCGGGTACCGCGCGATTTTCTGGTAAGGCCTCAACCACCTCTTCAAACTCTTCAACACTAGAAAAGGTTTGATTGTTTAGACTCGTCAGAATATCACCTTGGCGAATGCCGGCTTTACTCGCAGCCCCTTCAGATATCTGAATCACCTTAACGCCATATTTGATATTTAGGTCTTTCAAGACACCTTGTTCAACCGCATTAACCTTTATACCTAAACGGTTCACTTTTGCAGCGGACTCCTGCTTGGCAGGCTCAACGTTAGCCTGATCATTACTTAACTCACCAATGGTTAGTTTAATGGTTTTGGTGTCTTTATTTCTAACCACTTCAAGCTCAACTGTTTCACCAACCTTGGTTCGCCCTACTAATTGTGGCAATTCAGAGGAAAGGTTAATTTCTTCACCATCAAATTCAGTAATGATGTCGCCTGTTTGAATACCTGCTTTTTCTGCCGGCGAGTCTTCGACAACCTGAGCCACCAAAGCGCCATAAGGTTTATCAAGACCAAAACTTTCTGCTAAGTCTTTATTCACTTCCTGAATAAGCACACCCAGCCAACCGCGAGACACATAACCCTGGTTTTTAAGCTGCTCAACAACTTCCATTGCGACATCAATAGGAATAGCAAATGACACGCCCATGAACCCGCCAGAACGGGTATAGATTTGTGAGTTGATGCCAACCACCTCTCCATCCATGTTAAACAGAGGGCCACCCGAATTGCCAGGGTTAATTGCCACATCGGTTTGAATGAAAGGGACATAATTTTCATTCGGTAGACTACGACCTTTTGCGCTGACTATTCCAGCGGTCACGGTGTAATCAAAACCAAATGGAGAACCAATGGCGAAGACCCATTCGCCAACTTTAAGTTTCTTGGATTTGCCGAGTTTTACTTGCGGCATATCATCTGCTTCAACTTTCAGAACGGCCAAATCTGAGCGCTTATCAGAGCCGACTAAAGTGGCTTTTAGCTCTCTTCGGTCACTAAAGCGAACGTAAATTTCATCTGCACCTTCCACCACATGGTTATTGGTCAAAATGGTGCCATCATTGGAAACGATAAAGCCGGATCCCATTGACTGTGCCTGTTTCTTAGGCTCGGAGGGTCCATCTTTACGAGGTGGTTGTGGTTGACCAAAGAAATGTCTAAAAAACTCAGGTATTTGATCCATATTGCCTTGTATTTGAAAAGGCGACTGGTTATCCACATGGCTGATGGTACTAATATTCACAACGGCTTCTGAGTGCTCTTCAACTAACTCGGTAAAATCGGGTAGCGATGCCTGTGACAAAGAGGAATTCAACAAAAAAACACTAAAAAGCACAACCCAGAACGAGCGTACTGAAATAGGAAGATACGACATAAAAAACTCCTGTAGCTAATAAGGTAACCTTAGAGAAATATTATTGTGGTGTCAGGACATTGAAATACAACTTAATTATCGGTAAGTCATAGACGTGTTTTGTTTATTTCTCTTGATGATTAGGCTGGAACTCGTGTGAAGGAATGAATACATGGGCCATGCTGGGTTGAAATTGCACATTATCTGCTTGACCTTGGCTATATAAGCGAGCCCAGTAAAAACCGCCAATCAAACCAGCAAGCCCTAAGATAGAGGTCCAAATTTCAGTTTCTGGTTCAATAAAATCACCGACCATTGCACCCACTAACATTAACAAAAGCGGCAGAAAATACACTCTGATAGACGCACTCATTAAGCCTGACTCAGGAATCGCAATTAGTACTTCATCTCCCGGCTTTGCGTTTAAGGTATTCGCAACGTCTAGTTCAAGGCAGTGCTCACCAGACATTTTAGTCAGTGTACTTTGACCACAACCAGATTTTAGGCTGCAGCTTTCACAGGCACTGGTGCGTTGCACTTTAACCCGAACATTATTCTGCAGATTATTAGCATCCTGGTTTTCAAACAAAACCAGCGCACGCTCTTCGATCATATGACTTTACTCTTGCTGTACTTAAACCGGCACCGAGAAAATTTAGATTCTACCAGATTGAGTTTATTTTACGCTTTATGAGGTGGCTCTTCTTGACGAATTGCCGCCATTACTTTACTGCGAATATCGAGGTCTAGATGCAACGATTGATCTTTCTTTAGCCATTCGCTAACCTGATGAAATTGTTGCCAGCAGGCTGTGATTTCCTGTCTACTTTCATGGGTCAAAATGCGCTGCAATTCGAGTTCACTCACTTCACCATCTATTAATGCAGAGAGAGATTCTTTTAAACGCTCGTTCATATAATCACCTCAGAAGCAAATCGATTATTCGTCATTTTTAGATAAACTTTTCAGTGTATTTTCTAGTAACTCTCTCGCTCTAAAAATACGCGACCTGATGGTAGCGACTGGGCACCTCATCACATCCGCTATTTCGAGATAACTCAGTTCATCAAACTCTTTTAAAAGCAACGCAACACTCAATTCAGCAGGCATGACTTTAAGCGCATTTTCAATACCCACAGTTAACTGACTGCGTTTAGACATGCTAGTTGAATCGAGTTGTGAAAGCTTACTAATGGCCTCCTTTGACCGACCCGATTCTATTGATGTTGAGTGTGTTTTTTTTGCTTTATTCTTTTGCAAGTAAGACTGTAGATGCTGAATCGCGAGCTTTAATAGCCAGATATGAAATGTCGTTTCGGCTCGATAGGTATGGATAGAACGATACGCGCGGAGAAATATTTCGTAGGTAACATCAGTAATGTCTGCTTCATCGTCAAGATAGCGTGAGACAATCACAGCAACTCTGTTTTGATATTTAACAAGTAAAAGGTCAAATGCTTCTCGATCTCCTTTCTGCACCCGTGACACAAGTTTCAGATCGAAATGATCTCGAGACTTGTGAGCACAACGCTCGTCAAATTGACCCATATTCATCACTAATCAGACACTTCCGCTATTAAATGTAAAAAACCTACTCTGTTGAACAGGTGTTTGCGGGCTCCATTATCACTTACTCGCTGTCAAATTGATACTCCAAGCGAATGCCACTACGAGGCACTACATTTAGCACCTACACAGACTCCCCAAGACTAGACTTGTTCGCTTAACAACTCTGTCATTGAAGGTATTTACTCAGGATGCAATGTTTACAATTAAGTTTAATACCCGAATAATACGCTTCTTTTACATGAGAGATGAAAATGGCTGCTTTTGAGTACGACGTTCTGATTATTGGTAGCGGTGCCGCAGGCCTGACGACGGCACTTTGCCTCGATAAGAACATCTCAGTGGCTGTTATCTCCAAAACGACACTCTCAAGTGGTTCAACGCCCTGGGCCCAAGGTGGTATTGCCGCCGTGTTAGCAAATGATGACGATTTAGAGTCACATATTGTGGATACATTGAATGCAGGTGCGGGGTTATGTCATGCAGACGCCGTCAGGAAGACCGTTGAAAATGGTCGTCAAAGTATTGAATGGTTGAGCCAACAAGGGGTCGATTTCACAAAAGCTAGCGCTAAAAACTCGAAAGGTTCCCCGCTTCACTTAACTAAAGAAGGTGGCCACAGTCACCGTCGCGTTGTGCATGCTGATGATGCCACCGGTTTAGCCGTTTCAAGTGCATTATGCGCCCAAGTTTCAGCAGCAGAGAATGTCACTATTTTTGAAAATCGCGTGGCTGTTGACCTGATTACCCATAAAAAACTTTTTCTGCCTGGAAACCGATGTGTGGGCGCTTATGTACTTAACCGGGAAAGTAACCATGTTGAATTATTTCGGGCCCGTTTTGTCATTATTGCCACAGGTGGCGCCAGTAAAGCCTACCTCTACACCAGCAACCCAGATGGTGCGAGTGGTGATGGCATCGCTATGGCATGGCGAAGTGGTTGCCGTGTGGCCAACATGGAGTTTAACCAATTCCATCCAACTTGCCTTTATCACCCGCAAGCTAAATCATTCTTGATCACTGAGGCTGTGCGAGGCGAAGGTGGCCACCTGCTGCTTCCGAATGGCGAACGCTTCATGCACCGCTTTGATGAGCGTGCAGAATTAGCGCCTAGGGATATTGTCGCTCGCGCGATCGATCATGAGATGAAACGACTTGGTGCGGACCATTTATATTTAGATATCAGCCACAAAGAAGCTGAGTTTATTAAAAAACATTTTCCAACCATTTATGAAACCTGCCTGACTTATGGCATTGATATTACCAAAGAACCCATTCCAATCGTTCCGGCAGCCCACTATACCTGTGGTGGTATCGTTGTAGATGCGAAAGCGCGCACCGACGTGAATCAGCTCTATGCCATTGGGGAGGCATCATTTACTGGCTTACATGGCGCAAATAGAATGGCCAGCAACTCTCTTTTAGAATGTGTCGTATACGGAAAGGCCGCAGCTGAAGATATCAACAGCAAGATCGACTCTATCCCTGCTCCACCTTCTGCACCAGACTGGGATGAATCTCAGGTTATTGATTCGGATGAAGACGTTGTCATCTCTCATAACTGGGATGAATTACGACGTTTTATGTGGGATTACGTTGGGATTGTTCGCACCAACAAACGATTAACCCGAGCGAAGCACCGGGTCGATTTGCTGCATCAAGAAATACTCGATTACTATAGCAATTACTGTATTAGTAATGACCTTTTAGAACTCAGGAATTTGGTCACCGTCGCGGATCTCATTATTTGCTCTGCGATTCAACGAAAGGAAAGCAGAGGGCTCCATTACACCTTGGATTATCCTGATAAACTTGAAGCCGCCAGCGATACCATTCTGATACCAACTAACTTTTCGACACGAGACTGGTAGAATTGAATTATGCCTGACTGGTTTCTATTGAGAAGAAAACCAGCGCCTTAGCATCATTTCTAATTTATCTTTCTCAATTGGTTTGCTGAGATAATCATTCATACCTGACTGCAGGCATTTTTCAATATCCCCAGACATCGCGTTAGCGGTAACGGCAATAATGACCGGTTGAGCAATATCTTTTAACAAGCGTATCTTTCTCGTTGCTTCTAGACCGTCCATTCTAGGCATCTGCCAATCCATCAACACCAAGTCATAATCATGAAGTTTAATTGCCTCAACAGCCTCAACACCATCATTGGATAAATCTGCTGTCAGGCCAAGATAACCCAACATGATCATTAGCACCTGCTGATTCACTTTATTATCTTCAACAATAAGAATTTTTTTATGACTGAAGTGGGTTAAAGGCGCCTGTTTTTTCAGCTCTTGTTTTTTCTCGTCTTCAATGTCAGCGCTATCCATTTTGCTTTTGGGCAAATTTGATAACATTGCCATCAGGTTGTCTAACTTAATCGGTTGGCTAATAAAGCGGAAGCTAAGCACATCTCCAAGAGACTGAATGCCCTCTTCAAGATGTTCGCTTTGGTTTGCAAAACACAGGAAATCAAATAGTTGATGATAATGCGCTAATTTCGTTTTCAGCTCTGATAGATCGCCGAGTAAAGCAAAGTCAGTGCAGATGGTCACACCTGACCTATTTGACTCGATGGCCATAAAGTCAATCCATGCTTGGACACTTCCAGTGGTACTCACTTGACAGCCCATTGCGTTTAGATAGTGTTCAATCACGGTGTTTTGAAAGTGATTTTGGCCCAACACGAACACATTCAAATGCTTAGTTTGAATGACAGGCGTAGAGGAAAGCTTTGCTTGATCACTCTGACACTTCAGTTTAAAACTAAAAGTGGTGCCTACCCCCTCTTCCGAGCGAAAATCGATACTACCATCCATTAAATCTGCAAGATGTTTGCTAATAGCTAGACCTAAACCGGTGCCGCCATATTTACGTGTTGTCGAAGAATCTGCTTGGACGAATGGTGTGAACAACTTTTGTTGAGCGGCATGATTTAGCCCGATACCGGTGTCTCTCACTTCAATTAAAAGCTGAGAAGCGTGATCATTTTTAGACAGTACTTCGACCCACAATTCCACCCGACCAGATTCAGTAAATTTAACCGCGTTACACGCAAGGTTAAGAATGATTTGCCTAAGCCGATTAGGGTCACCTAAAACAGAACGCGGTACTTGGGGAGAAACGAAGTAAACAAACTCAAGACGTTTTTCATTGGCTTGAAAGAAAATTAAATCGGCACAATCATCGAGAACATGGCGTAAGTCAAATTCGATTGTCTCTAAATCTAACTGGTTCGCCTCAATCTTTGAAAAATCCATAATATCGTTTATCAGGGATAATAAAGATTGCGCTGAACTATTGATAATTTGAACATATTGAGATTGGTCTTTATGCAAACTGGTTTTCTTCAGCACATCCGATAGCCCTATTATTGCGTTCATAGGGGTGCGGATATCGTGACTCATAGACGCTAAAAATATATTTTTACTTCGGTTTGCTTGCTCAGCTAATTCTCTTGCTTCACTTAATTCTTTATTACGATTCTTGAGATTTCTTAACGCTTCAGCTAATTGCGCTGTTCGAATATTGAACCATGATGCTAACTGCGCTAATTCATCTTTCCCTTTTACATTTAACATCGTGACATAGTCTTCACGACTCACCAGGCTTCTGATTTGATGCGTTAGCCGATTAACGGGCTGCAGAAATACCGAGTTGAAGAACAGAACATAGAGTAAGGCAGCAAACGCTAACAAAATGAATAGTAAACCCACCATACCTTCCGTGATTTGAGAAACCATGGAACTGGTATAACGCGCAGGCATAGCAATGACGACTTTCCAGCCGATATCCGGCATATGGAGCACGCTGACTGAGGAAGCTTCTTTCAATAGAGGGTCGTAAAGTATCGATAATCGTTTGCCATGTTTGGCTAACATAGAAAACTGTTCACTTGATTTTGTTTCCAACATCATACGAGCGATTTTTCTGGCTTCATCCGGCAAAATTTGATCGCTATCTCTTGCTATTTTCTGGCTGAGAGCATCAACCTCTTGCACTTTATGAAGCGGTTGATTGACTTCATATTGCAGTGTGACACGCTGTAATTCACTTTGAACACTTTTCAGCGCATCATTTTGTTCAACCAGTGCCTGTATCGTTGGGTAGGCCTCTTCTGTGTACTGCTCAACATCAAAGTGACTCAGCAATTGTTCTTCTGTGCTAGGGAATGAAAGTAGGCGGTTATTACGATCGAGCGCAAAAGCGTAGCCACCAATCAAGCGAGTTTGTGATTGCATAAAGGCAGAAAGTCCGGCCAGCTTTAAATCGACGGTAGCAACACCACTAAACTTCCCATCAATCCAAATAGGAACAGAACAAGTCACCATGGGCTCCATTGAATGCGGATCACGGTAAGACTTAGACCAATAAACATTTTTTGGGGCGACATACCTTAGCGGCACATACCATTCTTCTCGATGGTAGCCTCGTCCAGCTTCAGCATTGTAATCATCCAAAAACTGCAGTTCACCGTCTAAGTCTCTTGCCCAAAAGAAAGCAGAGCGCTCTTTTTCAGGATTAAACATATAGGGCTCAGGCCAAATACCGCCGCCCGCGATCATGTTTTCCATACCAGACTGATTAAGAATTTCGGGAACCACTTTTAGGAAGACATCAGGGGATTTTTCAAGCACAGAGGCTAATTTAGCGAGTGAGCGAGTCAGTGATTCGCTTGCGGACAGCTTTTCTCTCAAACTGAGCGTAATGGTCTTACCAATTTCATCATTCAACTTATCTGATTGTTGAATAATCACTTCTCGTCCTCGGCTTTCAGCGACAAAATAATTGACTGATAACACCGATAATAGAAATAATACGAGACCGAAACTCATCCTGAATGTTAAACCACGAAAAAAACTACCTTCCTCCGCTAAATCCTGTGGTGACCGATCATCATTTTCTATTGTCATAGACTTGATTTCATGCAAGTTTCCAAAAATTTAAGTATAGGTGATGTCCCCATAAAATAAAGTTATCGTGCCAAGACGCAGGCACATTCTGCAATATATCTGACTAAGTTCATACGATAGACACGGCTATTGTCCAACAGTTTTCCATCGTTCAAGACTCGGCGGATGATGTTATCTCTATGTTAGTCTAGAATGACTATATGAGTTCACTTCAAGTCATCGCCGAACATTGGTTTAAAGAGCAAGTTGTCGACGTTCTGTTCAAGAATGTACGAGGCGCTATTCTAGGCAGCAGCATCAATATTGCTCTTGTGTCTTTTGTACTTTGGACTGTATTCCCAGGTTACGGTTTACTTTCATGGTTTTTAGTCGGGCAACTACTTAACCTTATTAGACTGTATGTCTCAATCATCTATACAAGAGACATTCAACGTTTATCCATCACTAGCTGGCTCAACATTCATCGTGGATTAACTTGTTTATCTGGGGCTCTTTACGGCATTCTTGCTTTCTTTTTCTTCAGCTCTGATCACCCCTTACATCAGATATTAGTGATATTGTTATCGGGCGGCATGGGTGCTGCAGCGGTTGGTACGCATTCTGTTGACCGTGTTACCTACCAAGGTTTTCTTTTTCCGGCGGTGGTACCACTGATTATTCGATCCTACCTAGAAGGCACAGAGGTGCATTTTGTTGTTTCTGCGATGCTGTGTTTGTTAATGCTAATTATGTTAAGAGCTGCCAATCAGTCCAGACAAATCATGATAGATAATATTTACATGTCTCAATCGTTAAGATATCGAGCGACTCATGATAGCTTGGTCGAAATGTTAAATCGTGAAGAGTTCCAAAAACAATATACCTACATAAATGAACAAAATGCAGGGACTGGCGACCTACTTTCGATGATTTTTATAGATCTAGACTACTTTAAGACAGTGAACGATACCTATGGACACCAAACAGGAGACGAAACCTTAATTAAAATTAGTGAGATCATTCGTCAATCTTTGTCGGAAAAGGATATTGCAGCCCGTTTTGGCGGTGATGAGTTCATGGTTTTTTGTCGGTCGTCATCAACTGAGCATGCAAACAAAGTTGCAGAAAATATATTAATGCGCATTACTCATTTTCAGAAAACCCGCTTTCCTGATGAACCTGAATTTGGCGCTAGCATCGGCATTGGTTACAGCGAAGCCCAACAATGCCCGTTTGAAGTATTATTAAAAGCGGCTGATAAAGCCTGCTATCAAGCCAAAAATAATGGTAAAGGTAAAATCTGTACGAAGCATGTATCGAACTGATGGCGTTACATGACTTTAGGAAGAACTATTTCAGGCAGGCTCCAGATAATCGATCAGGAACTGAATAGACTTTTTGCCTCTAAATTCGTTGATATTCGGTCGATAGACGATCCGAACTTTGGCTGGCAAACGTTCTTTGCACCAATCACTATTAAACTGAATAGCATCAACCAACTGCTGCCCCTGACCGTTAGACAAAACCAGCTTTAGGTGCTTTTCCTTTAAAACCCGGCTTTGAAGTACAACAAACACACCATCAAATCTTGGCTCTGGAAAGGTCTGCCCCCAAGGACCAGAACGTTCAAGTAACGCAATATTATCCAGTGATATTTCTTCATCAGGAAGCTCACCGTCAGTCATCATCACAGCCTGAAGGTCAGATTCCGTTAACAGTTCTTTGACGATTGCATCAAAAGCCGCTGAAAACGCTGTAAAGTGTTGATATTCAATGCTCATCCCTGCTGCCATCGCATGTCCGCCAAACTTACTTAACAACTCTGGGTGCCGTTTAGCTAACAAGTCAAGCGCATCTCGCATATGGAACCCGGGTATAGAGCGAGCAGAGCCTTTCAAAACCGGGTTCTCAATATTCGGGTCATCACTTGCAGGCGCAAAAATAATGGTTGGACGATTTAGCTTTTCTTTTATTCTAGACGCGAGTATACCTATGACACCTTGATGCCAGTGAGCTTGGTACAAGCATAGCCCCCAAGCGTCAACTTCCTGATTTACATTGGATTTATTAGAAGAGTCTAAGTTCTCAAAAAACGCACTTAATTGCGCCTCTGCATCCAGCTTCATTTCTTGTTCAATTTCTTTTCTTTCTGCATTCAAGGCATCTAACTTTCTTGCAAGAAGCTGCGCTTCATCAAAAGATTCTGTCAGCAAACACTCGATACCTAAACTCATATCGTCTAACCTGCCAGCAGCATTCAGTCGCGGACCGACAATAAAGCCCATATCACTGGCATTAATATGCTGATAAGACTTTCCAGCCTGTTGAAGCAACGCTTGAATACCATAACGACACTTACCCGCTCTGATTCTTCGCAACCCCTGCTCCACTAAAATGCGGTTATTCCTATCAAGTGGAACCAAATCTGCTACTGTGCCTAACGCCAATAAATCCAAATAAGACGCCATATTGAGCTCAGCGATACCATGGTGTTTAAACCAATCTAATTCTCTAAGCTTTGCTCGTAGCGCACTTAAAACATAAAAGATAACGCCAACACCCGCGGCATTCTTGCTTAAAAAATCACAACCAGGTTGATTGGGGTTAACAATTGCATCGGCTTCAGGTAATTGATCTCCTGGCAGATGGTGATCGGTCACTAAAACTTGAATACCCAATGACTTTGCATAACGCACACCGTCGAGACTAGAAATGCCGTTATCCACAGTCACAATTAAATCAGGCGATTTCTTAGCTGCTAATTCAACAATTTCAGGGGTTAAACCATAACCATACTCAAACCTGTTAGGTACCAAATACTGACAATCTATGTTTAAGTGGCGAAACACCAACATTGCTAAAGCGGTACTGGTTGCTCCATCGCAGTCAAAGTCACCAACAATCAAAACCTTTTTATTCTCTTGTAGCACTCCCAGTAAAAGTGCGACGGCAGCTTCAATTCCTTTAATTTTTTCAGTGCTTAAGAGTCCCGCCAAGTTTAACTGCAATTCTTCAGATGAACGTATACCTCGAGCCTGATAAATCCTGCTTAAAAAACTAGGCAAGCCTACAAACTCAAGCGGTGCATTTTCTAATTGACGACGTTGAATATGCTTTTTGATTGTCACGAAAAAGGATCACCCTGATAGCGGTTTAAAACGAGTTTTGCTTGTTCATTAAAAAAGCCGGAACAAAGCCCGGCTTAGGTTATGACACAACATGTTTTTATTTATGACGACGGTTTTCTAAAATGAAATCGTGCACTTTCTTTGATTCATTTGGCAACACATCATATTTTTCAGAACGTTCAAACAAGTCACTCATATGAATTGGCAATTCAGGTTGAACACCCACACCCGACTTTTCGACTGCTTCAGGAAATTTCACAGGATGAGCTGTTGCTAAGGTTATCATCGGCAAGCTTGGATCCCGTCGACATTGCCTTGCTGCTCCCACACCTATCGCGGTATGAGGGTCTAATAAATATTCAGTTTCGTCAAAAATCTGCTTAATAACGGCACAGGTTTCTTCATCATTCAAAGACCAACTATCAAAGAGCTCTCTTGCCTTTTTCCAACGATAATCATCTATTGAGCCAGACTTCGTTTTCCATTCGTTCATTTGCTCGGCTAGTGCTTGTCCATTTCGGCCATATAAATCGAACATTAAACGCTCAAAATTACTCGACACCATAATATCCATACTGGGTGAGAGTGTATGCTCTAGAGGCTCTTGATGGTATTTGTTCTGGCTGATAAAGCGATGCAAAATATCATTTTTATTGGTAGCGACGACAAGCTGATTAATAGGCAAGCCCATATTACGTGCTAAATAACCGGCAAAGATATCACCAAAATTGCCAGTAGGCACCGAGAACGAGACACTTTTCGATGGGCCGCCAAGCGCTAGTGATGCACTGAAATAGTAAACGATTTGAGCCATAATTCTGGCCCAATTAATTGAATTCACCGCCACTAAACGAGTGCCATTCAAAAATGACTGATTATTAAAGCTATCTTTCACCATGTGCTGGCAATCGTCAAAATTACCCTCGATGGCGATATTAAAGACGTTCTCGCTGAGCACTGTGGTCATTTGCTTTCTTTGAACATCTGAAACACGTTTATGCGGGTGAAGAATAAAAATATCGACATTATCGCAATGCTTACAACCTTCAATGGCAGCTGAGCCAGTATCACCAGATGTGGCACCTAATATCACCACACGTTCATTTCGTTTTTTTAGCACATAGTCTAGAAGACGACCTAATAACTGAAGTGCAAAATCCTTAAATGCTAAAGTAGGCCCTCTGAATAGTTCCATCACCCATTCATTTGTATCTAATTGAACGAGTGGTGCCACGGCCTTGTGACCAAACACTGAATAGGTTTCATGTAGCATAGTCTTGAATTCAGCCTCTGGTATTTCACCTTCCACAAAAGGGTACATTACCTTGAAGGCAAGTTCTGAGTAAGGTAGACCGCGCCAAGACGCTATTTCTTCTAATGTAAAATGCGGAAGCGTTTCGGGTACATACAAGCCACCATCTGGCGCTAACCCAGTTAATAGTACATCTTCAAATGATAAAGCGGGAGATTCGCCGCGGGTGCTTATATATTTCACGATATATCCAATTTTAAAAAGCTGAGTTTAAATTCTCTTCCCGAAACACACCATGTCTTAGGCGCTTCAGGTAATTAATTAAAATGTTCTACTCGAATACGAACAACGTTATGGCGAGTGGTGGCTAATGCCTCTATTTGACTAATCGCCAGATTAATTTGCTTCTCTTTAACCTCATGCGTTAGTAACACTAGCGGTATGATGTCACCATCTTGTTCACTTTCACGCTGCATAACAGATTCGATATTGATGCCTAAATCGCTCATGATAGACGCTACTTTGGCCAACACACCAGGATGATCTTCTGCCATCACTCTTAAATAATAAGCCGATGAAATTTCTTCGATTGGAAGAACGGCTAAGTCTTTGATGCGCGACTGAGAAAAACCTAAGTAAGGTACAGGCACACCTGAGTCTAGGCGATAAAATCTTGCGACATCCACAAGATCGGCAATCACTGCTGAAGCAGTCGCTTCCGAACCTGCTCCCGCACCGTAATAAAGTGTGTTACCAACTGCGTCGCCATCGACCAAAATAGCATTCATCACTCCATCCACTTTAGCAATAATCTGGCTCTTTGGAATCATAGTAGGATGAACCCGGAGTTCAATACCCGCATCATGCATCCGAGTAATACCCAAGTGCTTTATATTGTATCCCAGCAAGTCTGCATTTCTTACGTCCATTGGCGTGATTTCACTAATGCCTTCAGTAAAGGCTTTTTCAAATTGAAGAGGAACCCCAAAAGCGGCGGAAGCGAGTATGGTCAATTTATGTGCGGCATCTATCCCTTCTACATCGAAAGTTGGATCAGCTTCTGCATACCCTAAAGATTGCGCCTCAGCTAAAACGTCATGAAACTCTCTCTGCTTTTCTTTCATTTCAGTCAGAATAAAGTTACCCGTCCCATTAATGATGCCCGCAAGCCAATTTATTTTATTGGCCGCCAGCCCTTCCCTGAGCGCCTTGATAATGGGGATACCACCTGCGACGCCAGCTTCAAACGAAACATTTACCTGATGCTTTGCTGCCAAGTTAAAAATTTCATTACCATGCTCGGCTATCAGTGCCTTATTCGCCGTAACCACATGTTTGCCCTGTTTGATGGCAGCACAAACAATGTCTTTGGCCAAGTCGTAACCGCCGATCAATTCAACCAGTACATCAACATCTGGATCATTGACTACATCCATTAAGTCCGTTGTAAAAACAATATCTGTTAAATCACAATTATCTTTTTTAGCTCTGGAGGCAACTCTTATGATATCTAATGAACAACCTGCGCGATCTGAAATTTCTACTTTATTTCGCTGTATAACGTTTATGACGCCACTTGCTACTGTTCCTAAACCACAGATTCCAATTTTCAAAGATTTCAATCTTTTCCCCTTATATAAACTGATATGTGCAACAAACACCATGAATAACGAGTATCAGGACTAGGTTTGAAGGCCGCATTATACCCATACAATAGTTAAGACAACATCGCTAAAAAATAGTATTAGTGAATAATCATCTTTTTTTGTTTTTTTTTCGCCGATCTACCCATGTTGTCTATACTGCTATTAACTGTAAATTAGAACAATGAGCAATGGAAACTCAATGATACAAGAAAATAAGCGCCCCTTATTTACACTCTTATTTTGTTTATTACTTTCTGGGTGTAATGGTCCTTTCAGTGATTATGACAAGTATGAGTTGAGCCAAGAATTCAATAAATGCGACTTTAGCAAATTAACGGCTGCTGGCGCTCAACGCTGCCTTAACATTCAAAAAGAGTGTGATAAACGAAAGGAAGAATCAGGGTTTAGATGCTAGTCAAAACCCTGAAAAAAATACTGCATTAATTAACACCCAATGCCTGAGCAATTTTTTGGGCATTTATATAACCAGGAATAAGCGTTCCACTTTCAAGAATAATCGCGGGTGTTCCGCTAATCCCAATGCTTCTCCCTAAGTTAAACTGACTTGTAACAGGATTTTCGCAATCAGCTTGCTTAATGCTCTGCCCATTTTTCGCTCGTGTCATCGCAGTCAATTTATCTTCAGCACACCAAGCAGAGACATACTTTTTGTATGATTCACTATTAACACCCGCGCGAGGATAAGCTAAATAACTGACTTCGATGCCCATTTTATTGAGCTCAGGGACTTCATTATGAAGTTTTCTACAATATCCACAGTCAATATCAGTAAAGACTGCAATTCTTCCTTTGACTTCATCAACAGCTGGAAACACGACTTTTTGAGCATCAGGTATCGCATTAATGATTGAGGCACGATCCGTCTCTCGCTTTTCCTCGGATAAGTTAACAATCTTTTTGTTTTTGATCGAATAAAGATCGCCAGTAATAAAGTAAGAAGCATCTTCGCTAGTGAATAAAGTCTCACCGGAGGTTGTTTCTACTTGAAAGATACCGTCCATAGCCGTTTTCTCGATCGAACTGATACTTAACCCAGGAATCACTTGCTCTAGCGTTTCAGTAATTGACTTACTGTCTGATAGTGCAGACATGGAAAATACGAGACTTGATATTGCTAAACACAACTTTGGTAAAGTTTTCATACACACACCTTAAATAGTTTCACTTACCTTCGGCTAACCAGCCAAACGCTTCTTATCTGCTCATCAGTTCAGAAAAAGCCAAAAACATAACAGCCTTCAAATAATACAATACAAAGATAATGATTATGTATAACAAATATTAAGATAAAAAAACTGTAGTCAGCTCATAAACAAAAAAATCGACAAAAAAAAAGCAAATGCTTTCGCATTTGCTTTTTAGATATCAACGCCACAAGCGCCAAGCTAACAACTAAAGAATTAACCTAATTTCTCTTTAATTCTTGCAGCTTTACCGCTTAACTCACGCAAGTAGTAAAGTTTAGCTTGTCTAACATCACCACGGCGCTTCACCGCGATGCTGTCAATTTGCTTACTAAATGTTTGGAAAGTTCTTTCTACGCCAACACCATAAGATATCTTTCTTACAGTAAACGAAGAATTGAGCCCGCGATTACGCTTAGCAATCACAACACCTTCATATGCCTGCAAACGCTCACGAGTACCTTCTTTTACTTTAACTTGAACCACAACTGTATCACCTGGTCCAAACTCAGGTACCTCAGCGGTCATTTGCTCAGCTTCGATTGCGCTGATTATGTTATTCTTGCTGCTCATTTTACACTCCTAAAAATGATAAACGGTTCACCCTGCTTATCGATTCACGTCTTTAATAAACTCTTGTAGCAACGTTTGCTGCTCCAAATCTAACTCTAAATTTTTTAACAACTCTGGTCTTCTCAGCCACGTTCTTCCTAATGACTGCTTTAGTCGCCACCGCCTAATTTTCTCATGATCACCTGACATAAGAACGTCAGGAACCGACTCCCCTTGAAATGACTCTGGCCTAGTATATTGAGGATAATCCAGCAAGCCATTCACAAAAGAATCTTCAACCGCTGAGTCTTTATGACCCAACACACCAGGCAAAACTCTTGAAACAGAGTCAATCACAACCATTGAAGCAAGTTCACCGCCGCTTAATACATAATCACCGATTGATAATTCTTCATCTATTTCGGCAACGATTAAGCGCTCGTCAACTCCCTCATACCGGCCACAAACAAGAATCAAGGACTCATACTGAGACAGCTCAATTACTTTTTCATGATCCAGCTTAGCACCCTGAGGTGACAAATAAATTGTCCTTACTTTGGAAGCATCTTGATCAGCCCTACAATCTAAAGCTGTCGCTTCACACTCAAGTTCGCTTTTGTTTCCAATGCCACATTTTGACTTAGCGGCATTTATTGCTTCTTGTAATGGCCCAACCTTCATTAACATACCGGGCCCACCGCCATAAGGGCGGTCGTCAACTGTCTTATGCTTATCCTGAGTAAAATCTCTTGGATTGGTGTAATTGACGTTTATTAGCCCCTGCTTTTCCGCTCGACCTATCACACCCAAAGACATCACAGCATCAAACATTTCAGGAAATAACGTAATCAATTCAAAGCGCATAAACCCTCACCTATCTAGAAGTCAGGATCCCAGTCAACCTCAATAACATTATTTTCTACATCAACTAGCTTCACAACTTGATCAGGAAGATAGGGTATTAACCGCTCTCTACCATCCAAACTGCCTTGGCATTTTTTAACCACCAAAACATCATTTGAACCTGTTTCTATCAAGTGATCAACTTTTCCTAACAGCACCTTGGAAGCTTTATCAGAAGCCGGATCAATAGCATAAACCATCAAACCTTCTAACTGCGACCAATAATACTCACCAGCAGGTAGACTGGGGAGTGATGCTTTCGAAACCGTGACCAGAGAGCCACAATAAAGCTTCGCAATATCTCGATCATTTGAGCCCTGAAAATGAGCAATAAAACCATTTCCATGAGCCTTGCAATCTAAAACCTTAACGGGTTTAACCGCCCCGGAATTGTCTTGCAATTGCCAATCTGAATAAGCAAGAATATTGTCTTTTGGTTGAGTATATGAAAACACCTTAACCCAACCCTTTACCCCATAAACCGAGGTAACTTTGCCCATGACTACATTGTGCAACTTGTTATCCATGAGCAACGACTCAAACTCTAATATTTACCAAGAAAAAACTAAGCAGCAGCTTTAGCAGATTCTTTAAGAAGGTTACCAACTCGCTCAGATGTTGTGGCACCTTTATCTAGCCAGAACTGAACTCTTTCAGAATCAATTCTTAAACGCTCTTCTTGACCACGTGCTACAGGGTTGAAGAAACCAACTCGCTCCAAATAACGGCCATCTCTTGCAGAACGACTATCTGTAACAGTTAAGTGATAAAATGGGCGCTTTTTAGAGCCGCCACGTGATAAACGGATAGTAACCATATTCGCTTTAAATCCTGATTTCAGTTAAAAAATTTCTGGGAACACCACTTCTTACTTCACATATATTTCGATGGCGCTCGAAAGGGCGCATATTCTAGTATATTCATAATGAATTGGAAATAGTAAATTGCATTTTTTATTCCTTAAAAGGTCAGCTCCTGACACACCTTACTAAGAAGAGCCACTCCAGGAATCAAAAATGACCACCACCCGGCGGCATCATGCCTTTCATTCCTCGCATCATATTGGCCATTCCACCCTTCTTAGAAAACTTCTTCATCATTTTCTGCATTTGCTTATGCTGCTTCAATAACCGATTTATATCTTGAATCTGCGTTCCAGAGCCACTGGCAATTCGCCGTTTCCTAGAATTATTAATTGAATCCGGGTAAGACCGCTCCGCGGGCGTCATTGAGGAGATGAGCGCCTCCATTTGCGTTAAAGCTTTATCTGAAACTTGCTGCTGTGCTGCTTGCGCCATGCCTCCCATTCCTGGCAACTTGTCCATAAGACTACCTATACCCCCCATATTTCGCATCTGCACAAGCTGATCACGAAAGTCTTCTAGGTCAAAACTTTTACCTTTTTTGATTTTCTGCGTTAATTTTTCCGCTTTCTTTTTATCTAGGTTTCGCTCAGCATCTTCGATTAAGCTTAAGATGTCGCCCATACCGAGAATTCGTGAGGCCAATCGATCAGGATGGAAAGGCTCAAGAGCATCTACTTTCTCCCCCATCCCCATAAACTTGATTGGCTTACCCGTAACATAACGAACGGATAGCGCAGCCCCACCTCTCGAGTCACCATCCGCTTTTGTTAAAACGACACCCGTCAGAGGAAGTGCCTCACCAAAAGCCTTAGCCGTATTAACAGCATCCTGCCCTGTCATGGCATCAACAACAAATAAAGTTTCAACCGGCGTTATTGCTGCATGAAGCTCCTTGATCTCATCCATCATTTGCTCATCGATAGCCAATCGACCTGCCGTATCAACTAGCAACACGTCGACAAATGATTTTTTTGCTTCCTGGATTGCAGCTAATGCAATATCGACGGGCTTCTGCTCAACACTACTTGGAAAAAACTCTGCACCCACTTCTTGAGCCAAGGTCTCTAACTGTTTAATTGCAGCCGGCCTATAGACGTCCGCACTAACTACCATCACTTTCTTTTTTTGTCTTTCTGAAAGGTGTTTAGCTAATTTCGCTACCGATGTCGTTTTACCCGCACCCTGAAGGCCTGCCATCAAAACCACTGCCGGCGGCTGAGCATTCAGCGACAAGCCCTCGGATTGAGCCCCCATCATCTCAACCAACTCTGCATTCACTATTTTAATAAATGCCTGACCGGGCGACAGACTCCTCATCACCTCGTGACCAATCGCTCTTTTGCGAACCTGCCCAATAAACTGCTTGACGACTGGCAAGGCGACATCCGCCTCTAACAGAGCCATCCGAACCTCTCGCAAAGTCCCTTTAATATTATCTTCAGTAAGTCTTGCTTGCCCTGTGACCTTTTTTAAACTGTCAGAAAGGCGTTCAGTTAGATTTTCAAACATGTTTCGTCTCTATATATTGCCAAGTAGTTGCAAACCGCGCATTATAACCCTTTAAAAGCCATAATTTGAACAGTAAAACTTATAATGAATATTTTAGT
>JBLLNR010000012.1:0-74802 GCA_048058875.1 Methylotenera sp.
CCTTGAATCGCAGTCAACATTTTTTTGATCTGGCCATTCATCATCAATAAGCTTGCTTCATAGCGGATGGCGTTGTCTGCAAATGCATTGCGTTCAACATCCATGTCAACGGTATTGCCATCTACACTGCCTTGTATGATGGGGCGAAATAATGGCTCGCCTGGCCCTGCGACTGAATTATTATTTGTTGCAGCAATACCATTCATATGTTTTTCAGCTGTTTTTACCGTAGATAAGCCGCCTCCATATGCTTGCTGGGAGGCTTGCTGCATGGCTGTTTTAAAGTCAATGTCTCTAGCTTTGTAATTTGGTGTATCAGCATTTGCAATGTTTGCTGCTATCAGTTCTTGACGCTTCGCGCGCAATCTCAAGGCGTCTTGGTGGAAGCCTAGTGCTGTATCTAATTTGTTTAAAATCATCATCATTCCTTTCAATCACCTGGTTCGTTTCCCAGCTGTTTGTGCTAACGATTAAAGTATTTAGAATCTCTGCCGTTAACATAGTTGAGACCAATTCTAGAACTAACTGATCAGCTTCAATCGATGAAGAAGAGGGGTGAAAGCCATCCTTTTCCACAATTAATATAGGCTGCAAGCTCGTAGAATACGTATTGTGATAAAAGCTTAATAAGCGAGGTGCAATATGGTAAATACGATTATGCAGCAAGCAAAAGTACGTAATTATTTGCGTAAAGTTATTGTTTTAATTAGTTTATTTTTTGGCATGCTTAACATGCAAGGGGCCTTTGCAAATGCACAAAATAAATTTATTAAACAAGACTTATCAGTTTTAAAACATAAAATAGAAGCATTCTTGTTAGAGCAAAGTGCGGGATACGCAGGTGAAGTAAAAGTAACTGCGGGTAGTATAGATCCGAATTTAAAGTTGGCCGCATGTTTTAGCCCAGAAGTCTTTTTGCCGCCTGGTAGTCGTGCCTGGGGTAGTACCAATGTCGGCATTCAATGCCATGCACCACAGCAATGGAAAATATATGCACAAGCAAACATTAGTATCAAAGCACAGTATTTAGTTGCAGCACATCCCTTATCACAGGGGCACCTAGTGACACAGCAGGATTTAGCATTTGCAGAAGGGGATTTAACACAATTGCCAGCAGGCGTTTTTACTGATGTCAATCAGATTGTCGGGCAGACTGTTCGTTCTCCCTTGATGGCTGGAAGCGTATTCAGACAGAATATGTTGAAACAAGCACTAGCGGTACAACAAGGCCAAACAGTCCTTTTGACCACAGTGGGTGTTGGTTTTACCATTAATGCAGAAGGAAAAGCCCTTAAAAATGCATCTCTGGGGCAGATTGTTCCTGTTAAAGTGAGCAGTGGGCAAGTGGTAAGCGGTGTGGCACGAGCAGATGGCAAGGTTGAAGTTAGCTTTTAGCTCGATTAATTTAAGATGAGTAGACGCATTCTTAATAAAAGATTAAAGTTCCTCTAAATGATGCCGATATGTTTCATATCAAGATAGGTTTAAATTGGAGCAAAAGGAAAGAACATGAAAATTAATGATTCACTCAAACAGTCGGTTGATATTGCAACCAACAAGCCGAGTATCAAGCCTGAGAAGTCAGCAGAGAAAAGCAATGCTGGTGCAGCTTCAAGCGAAAATGTTACGCTTTCATCTTTATCATCGCAACTTAAGTCACTGGAGGCTAAGGTATCTAATTCTGAAGTGTTTGATGCAGCGAAAGTAGATGAAATAAAATCTGCAATTTCTGGCGGTCAATTCAAAGTTGACTCTTCTAAAGTCGCAGACGGTTTAATTGCTTCTGTAAAAGACTTCCTTAACACTCAAAAACTCTAAGGATTATATGTCAATATCCATGTTGTTTAAGCAAGATGCCCAATTACTAAGCGAATTGGTATCGCTGCTGACAAAAGAGCAGGCTGCTTTGGTAAATATGGATATTGATGAGGTTGAGTCTATTCTAGATCAGAAAAGTAAGCTGATTCAAACAATCGCAAATGCCACTAAAATGCGTCATAAAGCGCTAGCGCAAGCTGGATATGATGCTAATGAAAATGGCATGGTAATGTGGCTTCGAGCAAATGATACTAGAACATTGCAAGTGCAATGGGACGCTTTTCAGAAACAGTTAGCACAAGCCAAAGAGCTAAACCGTGTTAATGGTCAAGTCATCAACCAACACTTTCAGCGTAACCAGCAAATGATAAGCCAACTGCAAGGCAAAAGTGTTAATACTGGTGCTGGGAATGTCTATGGTCCAAATGGTCAAACAACATTCTCAAGTCACACACGCAGCATGCTATCTGTTTAGTTTCTATTGCACTGAAATTGTAATTTTCTCTGATGTAACAGGATTGGTGTGTGGGATATGCAAGTGATTGCCTAGCACCAGTTGTAATGTGTGTTTACCCTGAGGCAGTTCAAGATGCGTTTCAGTTTGCCCCCTCCAAAATGTTTAATTTTATCTGTTGCAGGCAATGGTTTTGTTAAGTCAATTGTCGCAATATCAGTATCAATGAGTAGATGATGATGACCTGTATTATCTTTTTCTACACCAGCTGGTGCTATGCCCATGCCGGATAAACCAAACTGAACTTTAAATTTCGTTTTAACAGTTTGACCATCTACAGGTGAGATAAAATAAACTCTCGCTTGAGGTTCACTTTTAGCGGTTTCCTCTTTAGCATTTGCAATGTTCATCAGTGCTAAAGCCATGACAATGAAACCTAGTATGATTTTTTGCATATTTTTTCCAATGTATTGTTGATATTATTAATTGGTATAAGATCTAGCGTTTTAGTTCAATAGTCAATAATAGAGCCAATCTGGCATATTCAAAAATAAATTAGGTAGTCACTTGCATTAAAGTACTCAAATGAGAGAATTAATGCACTATAACAGGAGACTAAAGGAATGAAGTTAATCATCGCGGTATGTATATTACTCGCTTTTATCATCAGCATTAAAGTGTCCAGCTTGCTATTAAATAAAATAGGTGTGGGTAAGTCAGTTAGTGTTTACCGGTTAAAGTACATTACCAAAACCATTCATATCGGGTTGATTGTTTTTTATGCGGCTTTGCTCATTACATTTCTTAGTATTGAGTATTCACAAGTATTGATTTTTTTATCTTCAGTGTTCGCTGTATTAGGTGTTGCATT
Organism: Methylotenera sp.; assembly: GCA_048058875.1. Taxonomy (GTDB): domain Bacteria; phylum Pseudomonadota; class Gammaproteobacteria; order Burkholderiales; family Methylophilaceae. Next base: position 3,144 of record JBLLNR010000012.1, read on the forward strand.
GTTTGCGCAATGGTCAATACTCAGCAATATTACCGCGAGTTTAATTATCTTTTTTGGTTTTCCATACCGCGTTGGTGACTACGTCAAAGTCATTGATAAAGAAGCAGATGTTAGCGGCATTATAGAAGAGATTTCACTGTTTCACGTCATTATCAGAAACGGTGATGAACAGATTTCTTATCCCAATACTTTATTGCTGCAAAAACCAGTATTACAGAATGTTAGTTTAAATAGAGCAGCACGACCAGAGGATTGAAAATCCGAAATTTTATTTAATATTCAGATGGTTACTAAGGCAGCATTCCAATAACTCAGTGTTCTTTTCTGATTACCAATATATAGGGTCATTAAATTGCTTAACGCAAGCAGGGCGCTCATTAATAGGAGCAATCGGGTCTCCTGTTAAAGATTGGCCAAGCCAGCCAAAAGGCATTGAAAGTTTTAGTGGCGCCTGAATAACATTTTCAGAAAGTGCTTGAAACCCTACCTTGGAATAAAAGGATGGATCTCCATATGTCACAACTACACTTACAGAGCGGTTTCTGAGTTCATGTAAGCCGTGTTTTATTAGTGCCTGTCCAATGCCTTGGCCTTGATACTCCGTGCTTACAGCAACTGGTGCTAACATGAATATTTGAATCGCTTTGCGAAAGTAGAGGCGAGTGAAGAAAATAGTGCCAATGAGCATTTCTTTTTCACGCACGCCAAAGCAGATGATGTCATTATTATCGATAGCAGATGCCAACTGTGAAGAAAGCCTACCAATAAGCTGACCTTCCCTTTCACCTTCTGATGAAGAAAAGACACTGGTGAATAGCTCTTCGATCTCTTCCCTGTTCGAATTATCCAAAGCACTATAAATCATGTTTTAATTCTTAAGCAGCCGCATTCCAGCTAGTGATAACAAACCGTAGCTTTCCTTTAGCGCCAGGTGTGGTGTTGCTATCAAATGGAATTTCTATTGTTAGTTGTCCTTTTTGGTTAGTGCTAGGCTCAGTTTTCCTTGTTGCTTCGTTAGAACCTTGATTTTGCCAGCCATATTCAACCTTCCATTCTGGGCGATTATCAGTTGGCGGAGCCAGTTCTAATCTGATGGCGTTGCGGAAAAGGTAACCGCCTTCAAAGTGATCGTCTAACCATAAAGTACGGTCAATTTCCCAGTCTGGGACACGAATGCCCAGTGCTAGCTCGTAGACTAGGTTGCGCTTACCTTTTACACGCTCACGCTTGGATAAAAATACACTGGATAAGTACTCTTGCACCGGTTTGTTTGGCAAGCCTGATAAGTCATCTTGATTAAAGCATGCCACGGAGTCTTCTTCTGCTTTACGTCTAGTTAATTGCCATAGCTTTCCTCTGGGCGAAGCAAGCACTTCAATTTGATAGAGCGCGTTCACTTTATGACCATCATCTATCGCTTGTTGGACTTTTTTAGGAAATTTAATGGCTTCAATTTCTGCCCAGATATCAACGCGAACATCACCAAATAAGAATCTCGTCAGGTTCTGATAAGACTCTTCACTGTTCACTATGCCAAAATAACCAGAATGCGCACGATAGGTAAATGCTTTTGCGCAAGGTTGGCCTTCGGTGCCATCTTTTTTGAGTCCTTTTAACGTGGCATTAGCAATTTTGACCAGACCATCGCTCCCATGTCCGGCAAAAGCTCTTGATGCACCCAACGCGGCCCCATAGTCAGATCGATTCGTCCCAACCATTGTGAACACTTTTTCTGGCGGGAAATACTGCTCTGGTATCCAGGCAACACTCTTTGTTTTTGTAAATACATCATGAAGGTTGAGATACTTGGCCATTCGTTCACGACTAAAGTTATTGATGTCATTGGCATTTAGCCAAGAAGGGATGTTAATGCCAAGCATATCGATGCCGTTGTGTGGCGTTGCATAGGTAAAAAATTTATCAACATACTGGCGTGCATTGTGTGGATCATTTTGGGGGTTATGCAGCAAGCCACGACAAACCAGACCACCCATGGAATGCGCAACCAGATAGCAGCGGAATGTTTCAGGGGTGACTTCATTACTGGGGTTAGCGCATACCAAGTCCCGTACCTTGAGGACTAATTCCCCTAGCTTTTGTGAAAAGGTTTCAATTTCTGGTGTTTTCCCCACACCCAATAGTTGTGATGCTTCGTCATAGTAGCGGTAAATAATAATAGAGCGGTTGCTGAGTCTATTATTATTTTGAGACCATTCAGAATCGAGTATGTCATATCCATCTTCATAGACATCTCGATAGTTGAAATCAGAGCTTAGACGAATAACTGGCGATTCAAAAATGTATTTACGAGGAGGGCGTGTTTTATCAGGCACTGCTCGGTAGACTGTTGAACCAAGATTAAACCCGCAAAATGGATCGGCTGATGTTTCGTCAATCTCTTTTTGTGTCATGGCATAACCACGCACATAAATAATAGGATGAAATGGTGAGTGCTTATTTGCCATCAGTATCTCCCAATCAATCTAATTTGGATCATATAAAGTCATGGTCCACTCTCTCCACACTGCCCATAAAATGGATAGAATGATAGGACCAATAAATAATCCAACAAGACCAAATGCCAGCAAGCCGCCTAGCACACCAAACAGTACGAGTAAAAACGGGATACTGCCAACGCTGCTAATAAAAATTGGGCGGAGGACGTTATCTAATTGACTAACGACAACAGCCCCCCATATCCAGATACCAATGGCGCCTGCGGCATTGCCTTCCAAAAATAGTAAAAGGCCAGCTGCTCCCCATGCAAGCGGTGTGCAAAATGGTACCAGTGCCAGAACGGCAGTAATGATGCCGAAAAGCACTGGTGATGATGAGCCTGCTACCCAATAACCTAACCCAGCAACCAAGCCTTGTGCAATCGCAGTTAACAATACACCATAGACGACAGCACGTGTGGTTATGCCTACTGCTTGTAAATATTGATTGGATTGTGAGCCAATAAACTTGGCTAGTACATGGCGGAGCTGTTTAATGATTTCTGCACCATCGCGATAAAAAAAGAACAAAATTAAAATGACGAAAATTAATTTAGCAATATTTTTACCAATACCACCCGCTACGTTGGCAATGCTACTTATGTTAGTTGATAACCAAGGTTTGATGATGGAGCTGAGACCATCCTTCTCTGAGGCAGCCGTGGCTAGTTTATTCAGCCATTCGCCAAACAGTTGATTCAACCAAGCATGTTGTAGGAAGAATGCTGGTGTCTGATACGGCTCTTCTAAAAAAGCTTTGATGAGCGGATATAAGTGTGCAATTTCTTTTTGTGCAAGCCAAACTAGCCAAACCAAAGGTAGTATTAATGTAATGGCAATCAAAGTTGTTGCTAGTACAGCTGCAACTGTATCTCGCCCATTGCACCACTGGCGTATGCGCTGTGCAATTGGCCATGACGCATAACTAAGTATGCCAGCCCATGCGATTGGTTTTAGAAAGGGCGTCAAGACATAGAAGGCGAGCAATATGAGACCAATTAAAGCAAACCAAGGCACAATTCTTTTGTTCATCAACATATTCTTAATATAGCAATCAGATTTGGGTAAAGTATATACCCTGTGTTTAGGAAACGACTAATGTGTATAGACTTCTTCTTAGTGTGAAGTGGAGTTAGTTTGCATCTGGCATGATTTCAACACCATCATTGCTAGCGCTATTAAGCGGTTGATATAAAACGATGATTGTTATATGTCGATTAATCTCACGACCAGCCTCTGTCATATTATCCGCAACGGGTTGAGAGGGGCCATAACCAAGCGCGCTTAGGCGTATTTTATCGATACCAGCTTCATTTAGTAAGCTGGTGATGCTACTTGCGCGTACGGCAGAGAGTTCCCAGCTAGAAAAGAATGCAGCATTCTGAATATGGATTGGCGTGTTGTCGGTGTGACCTTCGATAAGCACGTCATGGCTATTAATCGTTAATGGTGCGGCAACATCCTTTAGCATCACTTTTGCAGGTTCTGTTAAATCAGCAGAGCCGGCAGTAAAAAGAGCAATGTCTTTTATATCAATACGCAGCCCTCGGCTGTTTTGGATGATGCGTGCATTGCCTGCCTTAATCCATGGCGCCAGTGTTTTTGACAGTTTTTTCCCTAGTGTAGTCATTGACGCTAGATCAGCTGAATTGACCTGTTCAAGCTTATCAGCCGACGAAGGTGGCTGCACTGTTGTATTTAGCTCTTTCTGTTGTGTTTGGGTGGGTGAATTGCTATTGTCTTCATTAGCTTTTGTTTTACTGAAAGCGGTATTAATAGAAGAGGATACTTTCATATACTTGCTTTGATTCACAGACGAAACTGAGTACATCACCACAAAAAATGCAAAAAGCAGGGTGATAAAGTCTGCATAGGAGACTAACCAGCGTTCGGGATTGTCTTCATCATCTTCTAATGGTCTTCTTACCATATATCATCTCTTATCTTAAATAAGACTCTAGACGCTCTTGCACGATTTTAGGGTTATCGCCTTTGACTATTGAGACCCAAGCGTTGAGTAACATTTCTCGACGCATCACCTCATGCTGAAGGTGAGATTTTAATTTACCCGCAATTGGTAAAAAAACAATATTAGCAAGCGCTACACCATAAATGGTAGCAACAAACGCCACAGCGATACCACTACCCAATAGGCTTGGATCAGATAGGTTTTCCATGACATGAATCAGTCCTATCACAGCGCCAAGAATGCCAATAGTCGGTGCATAGCCGCCAGCTGCCTCCCATATTTTTAATGCATTACGTTGTTGGACCTCGTAAAAATGCATATCTATCGCGCATACTTCTCTAATTTTTTCTGGGTCGGTGCCATCAGCGATTAGTTGCAAGCCTTTATGAATAAAAGGCTCAGATTCCTGTTGTATAAATCGCTCTAAACCAAGCACACCTTTTTTTCGGAACTCAACGCTCCATGCATTTGCCCGTTTCGCCAGTGCTCTTCTATCGTCAACAGGCGGCTTGAAAATACTTTTGAATAACTTAAGCCCTAGCAAAAAGTTTTTAGGTTTTGTTTGCAGAAGCACAGCGCCCACGGTGCCAAAAAACACAATAAAAAATGCTGCTGGCTGAATAAGCGAGCCAATGTTTCCTCCTTCAATTGCTTGCCCAAATAAAATGCTTATGAGGGCAAGAATGATTCCTGCTAGGCTGCCCCAGTCCATGCTTGCTCCTTGAGCGTAGAACGCAATCTACTGACTGCTTGTGTATGCAATTGACACACGCGTGACTCAGAGACATTCATGATAGCGCCAATTTCTTTTAAGTTAAGTTCTTGCTCGTAATACAAGCCCATGAGTATTTTTTCACGCTCAGGTAGGTTTTCAATCGCATCCACAAGCGCGTCTTTAAAGTCACTCTCGAGTAGTGCTTGCATTGGGTTATCATCATCTTTTACAAAGCGATCTAAGAAGTGTTCGCCTTGACTTTCTGCGTCTTGGAAATCTTCGTAATACACCAATTGATGGCCGCTACAGTGACTTAGTTTTTCATAATACCCTTCCAGCGATAGAGACAGCGCTTTGGCTACTTCAGCCTCACTAGGCTGGCGCCCGAGTTTTTGCTCAAGTTGTGCAATGGCACTTTCCACCTCACGCATGTTCTTACGTATGCTACGAGGCAACCAGTCCGCACTTCTCAATTCATCCAGCATAGCACCACGGATACGTTGCGCTGCGTAGGTTTCAAACTGTGCACCATGACAATCCTCGTACTTATTGGCAGCATCCAGTAACCCCATCATCCCTGCCTGAATCAAATCGTCTAATTCAACGCTTGATGGCAATTTAGATTTCAGCTGATAAGCTAGTTTTTTAACCAGTACAGTATGTTGATCTAAAAGCGTATCTTTATTAGTTGTTTTTCCAGTCATGGTATACATAATCTAATTCCTAAATGAAGGTCGCTAGTTCTGCTTCTACAGAATGAGGGAGTTGATAATTAATTCTCTGTGCTAGCGCTTTGAATGCTGTAGTCGCTTTTGCAAGCGGAAAGGCATCAGTAACTGCGCGGCCTAACTTAGCAGCACGGCTTAAATAGACATCGTTTGGGATAGCGCCAAAAAACTCTAGCTCTACTTGCATATAATTTCTGGCTACTTGCGCAATGTTCCTAAAAATAGAAGCGGCTTGCATGTCATTGACATCACTAACAACAATGCCGAATTGCCTTCTTCCTAGTTGGCTATAGATTCTTTTAATCAATGTATAAGCCTCTGTAATAGAAGAGGAATCGCTAGAAAGCTGTATGAGAATTTCATGTTGATTGAGTACTTCCAGCGGCAATTGGTGATTTTGATCCAAATTCGCATCGACTAACACCACCTCAAATAAGTTTGCCAAACGTTCAAAAACTGTATTCAATGCAGAATCAGTGGTGTCATATGGTTGTTGTTTGGGCGCTGCTTTTTTATGCAATTTTGTCGTCAAAAATCCAAATTTAGCGCTTTTGACAGACTGTTCAAGACGAATCTTGTTTGCTACTACATCACTTAATGCGGGTAATGACTTGACGCCATAATGACTCAAATCTAGCTGTCCTGCCTGTAATACCAATACATCACTATTTTGTTGGCTGATAGAAGCAGCTAAATTAATGATTAGCCTAGGCTGATGCTGATCAGGTGTTGCAGAAAGCACACTAAATATCTTGGCCTGATGGCCAGTCATGATTTTTCTTAAGCCTGCAGCCTGATCATGTCCCATGTTACGCATTATCTAGCTCCAATAATTTTGCTTTATTGGAAGCGCGGCTTGTATTGCCAACAACCATTGCCTGATCTTCTACGGGTAGCTGAAACGGACTATCTTTTGGCATCCCGCGACTGAAGGTTCGATGAACCAGTTGTTGTTTATGAGGCAGATGTAAATCTTCTGGCACACGTTGTCCATTGGTGACGTAATGTAGTTTGAGTTTTTCCCGAATCATGACATCCAGCACATTACCTAATGTGATGGCTTCGTCTATTTTTGTCATGACACAGCCAGATAACCCTTGACCTCTATAGGCTTTGATTACGTCCATCAGTGTATCGCCAGTGTTGGTTGCATTAAGGCAAAGTAATTTTTTGATATTGAGCTGTTTGTTAGACAGCATTTTAATTTGCTCTTCAACCATCTTGTCGCGTTGGCTTACCCCAACCGTATCAATCAATATGGTGTGTTTGTTTTTTAATTCACGCAATGCAATTTTCAGGTCAGCTTCATCTTTGACACTGTGTACCATTACGCCAAGAATTTTGCCGTAAATTCTTAATTGCTCATGGCCGCCAATACGATAAGAGTCTGTCGTAATTAAGCCAATTTTGTCAGTGCCATGTTTCATCACATAGCGTGCTGCTAACTTAGCTGTCGTGGTCGTTTTACCGACGCCTGTTGGGCCGACAATGGCAAAAACACCGCCTTTATCGAGCATTTCCTCTTCTTTGCTCATAGTGTCTAAATTTTTGAGTAACACAGACTGCACCCATTTTTTTGCCTCTGCTTCATTTTGATTAGCAGGGATATTGTCTACTAATTGCTTAGACAAACCTGGGCTGAAACCAGCGGTCAACATAGCGCTAAGGATTTTCGACTTCATCGGTTCACGTTGCTGTGTCGCACCCCAGGAAATCTCGGCAAGCTGTGATTCAATAATGCTTCGCATGCTGCGAATTTCAGCCATCATGCTTGCAATCTGTGCATTGACCTCTTTAGCCTGTGCCTTTGTTTGGGCTAAAGTCTCTTCAACCATATTGTTTTTGGATTCATTCATCACATCTTCATTAAAGCTGGATTTCGCTTTAATGGTATTGTTTTCGGCTTGCATGCGTTTTTTAAATAGCTCTTCCAATGTGGATGTGCGACTATCTTCGACAACGTCTGCCGTCAGTGTTACAGCCGTATCGTCCGATGCAGCAATTGAATCCATTTCTTCTGCACTAAATGCCATAATCTCATTGCCGCCTTTGACGGTGCGATTTGAGAGAATAACGGCATCGTCGCCGAGTGCTTCTCGCACTTGCGCTAATGCTAGTTTGGAATTTTTACCGAAAAAGCGTTTGATGTTCATGCTTGACCTCCAATAAGGTTGGTAACTCGAATGGTTTTAGTATCAGGTAATTCTTCATGTGATAGCACACGAAGGCGCGGGATAGCGCGACGTAAAAATTTTGAAAGTGCTTCCCTAAGTGGCGCTGGCACCAATAATACTGGTGAAACGCCCATCTGTTCTTGCTGGTATGCCGCAGCTTCTGCTTGGCTTGATAAGCTTTCTGCTAAGCTAGGTTCAATTGCAGCGCCGCCAGCATTGTTTGATTGCGTTGCTTGCAATAACAATTTTTCTAAATTGCTATCTAATGCCACTACTTGAATCTCATCACCCGTTGGGAATAATTGCTGCACAATCGCGCGACCTAATCGTACGCGCACTAGCGCTGTTAATTCTGCGGTATCTTGTGTTTGGTGAGCATGCTCTGATAAGGTCTCAACAATCGTGCGCATATCGCGGATGTGTACACCTTCCGACAATAAGTTTTTCAATACTTTTTGTACTGTCGATAATGGTAGCATTTTTGGGGTCAAATCTTCGATAAGCTTCGGCGCATCCTTGCTGATATGGTCAAGCAATTCTTGCACTTCTTCTCTGCCCAGCAGCTCTGCTGCATTCATAGAGATAACATGGTTTAAATGTGTGGCTATCACAGTACCAGCATCGACAACGGTATATCCCATTGCTTGTGCTTGATCTCTTGTGTCTGCATCAATCCAGGTGGCAGGTAAGCCAAATGCTGGATCTTTTGTATCTGGGCCAGGTAATGCAGCAGTGACGCCACCTGGATTGATTGCTAGATATTGACCATAATGAGATTCGCCTTCAGCAACTTCAACACCTTTTAACGTAATGCGATATGCTGTAGGTCTAAGTTCCAAGTTATCTCGAATATGAACAGTAGGGGCAAGGAATCCAATTTCTTGTGCAAATTTTTTACGTAAGCCTTTAATCCGTTTGAGCAAATCACCACCTTGTCCCTTATCAACCAGCGGGATTAAGCGATAGCCAACTTCCAAACCAATAATGTCAACAGGGACAACATCGTTCCAACTGGCTTCTTCTGATTCTGTTTCAACAGGTTTTTCTTCTTTGTTAGGCTCCTCTTCAACAACAGCTTTTTGTTGCTCAGCAATAAAATAAGCAATACCGGCTAACGTTGCTGCTAAGATTAAGAAGGCAAAGTTAGGCATGCCTGGGATAACGCCCATGCTGGCAATGATGCCAGCAACGATATAGATTACTTTCGGGTTGGAGAATAATTGTGTGATGAGTTGTCCGCCGATATCCTCATCGTTGGCAACTCGGGATACGACTACACCTGCTGATACAGAAATCACCAGTGAAGGGATTTGTGCAACAAGACCATCACCAATCGCAAGTAGCGTATAGTTCTTAACAGCATCCGCAAAAGCCAAATCGTGCTGTGCCATACCGACAATCAAACCGCCAATTACATTGATTAAGGTAACAAGAATACCGGCTACCGCATCACCACGCACATATTTACTAGCACCATCCATGGCACCATAAAACTCTGATTCTTGGCTAATTTCTGCACGTCGGGTTTTTGCTTCTTCTTCACCAATCAAACCTGCATTCAAATCAGCATCAATTGCCATTTGTTTACCTGGCATCGCATCCAAGGTAAAGCGCGCCCCCACTTCAGCAATACGGCCAGCACCTTTAGTTACAACCATGAAGTTAATGATGGTTAAGATGACGAATACGACAATACCAACTGCATAGTTGCCACCAATTAAGAAATGGCCAAACGCTTCAATCACTTTACCAGCCGCATCAGGTCCAGTGTGACCTTCCGTTAATACAACACGTGTGGAGGCTACGTTTAGTGATAGTCTTAACATGGTTGTCACGAGTAAAACCGTTGGGAATGCAATAAAGTCCAAAGTCTTTTTCGTTTGTAAGCCAATTAACAACACAAGAATTGATAAGGCAATATTAAAACTAAAGAGCACATCCAACGCGATTGCTGGTAGCGGCAATATCATCATGGATAACAACATGATGATAATGATTGGTCCTGCAAGGGTGCGTCCGTCTATCGCATTTAGCCATTTATCATTCATGATGCAAATGCCTCCGTCTCAGCAGTATTGGCAGTAGCCGTTTGACTATGCGGGTCTAGCTCTTCTGGTACTGGCAGTATTGTCGGAATCTCTGGTTGGAAACCACCATAATCATTAAAAATACGCATTTGGAATACGTAAGCGAGCACTTCTGCTACAGCCGCATAAAGTGTTTCTGGAATTTCACGTTCAAGCTCAGCATGAGCAAAGAGTGCACGCGCCAACTTAGGAGATTCAAGTGTCATAATCTTATGCTCACTTGCTACTTCACGTATTTTAAGCGCTAGTGCATCAGCCCCCTTCGCAACGACTACTGGTGCACGCATCTTATCTTCTTTATATTTAATCGCGACGGCATAATGGGTTGGGTTAGTCACTACAACATCAGCATTTGGAATCTCTGACATCATTCGGCGTTTTGCCATTTCACGTTGTTGTTGGCGAATACGTGCTTTAATTTCAGGGTTTCCTTCCAATTCTTTCATTTCTTGACGCACTTCTTCTTTTGTCATTTTTAATTTATGTGCGTATTGGTATAACTGAAAAGGCACATCAATCATTGCAATTAAGATAAGCGCACTAACAATAGACAAAAAGCCAATCTGCATCAAAGAGCCAACTTCACCAATACTGTTTTTGACTGGTAGCATTGATAAGCCCAAAATTGGATCAATGTCATGGGCAATGACAAAGTATGAAACGCTTCCGACTAAAATAGTCTTTAAAATTGATTTAACTAATTCGACAGCAGAGTTTTTTGAAAATAAATTTTTAATGCCTTTAAGTGGATTCAGTTTGCTGAATTTTGGTTGCAGTGCTTTTCCGCTTAGTAACCAGCCACCAATCAGTGCTGGCGAACCTAATGCGACAATCACGAGTAAAATAGCTAACGGCGCAAATGCAAACAACAAGTCAAATAAAGACTCAGTAATTTGCATGAGCAGATAAGCTGGGTCGAATGCGGATGCACGATCCAATGTGAGACCTTTAGTTAGTGTATGCTTAAGTGCAGCATTCAGATGGTCTCCCATCATCAGGATACCAAGTCCAGCTGCCAGCAACAGAGTCACAGTCCCCAGCTCTCTAGAGCGGGGCACATCACCATCTTCGCGCGCCTTTTCGAGGCGCTTCGGGGTGGCCTGTTCTGTTTTTTCTAAATCGCTACTTTCAGCCATATGATTTCCTGATTCATAAAACTTATCTCTTTGGTCGAGATAAGATGGTTGTTCTCTGACTACACCGACACTGTGTACTTCATTGAAACCTATTATCAGGTTATGCAAGCATTATTTATCTGTCGAATAAGAGGGTGAAAATACCTTTTTCTCTCTATCTAATAGTGCTTTTCAATAATAATCTAAGTTTATTATTAAAATTTAAATAATAAAAACAGTTACTTATAAAATAATCACAATTTTTTTTAAAAAAATCCTAAAGTTTATTAAAGCATGGTCGTTAACGGTATATCTCTTAATGTATATAGAAAAAACAAACATGATTTAGATTAGGTTGACTGGATTCACTATTACTAAAGAATAGATATATATATATAAGGTATCTCTAGCCCCCGTGTAGGTGTTTGTAGGACAAACACCTACACGGGCGTGTCTGCTCGTCTTACAAAATAAACCGACAAACCCCAATAGTACTTTTTGCTTAATAGGTTCAAAGTACGTCTCATGCAGCAAACACAATGTTTAAAGCAGTTTAATTTAAGGATTTGGGGGAATTAAAATGAATGAAACTGAAATGATGAACGAAATTAAAGATGCTAATTTGAACTATTTAATGTTAGCACAACAAATGCTTCGCGCTGATAGAGCGACAGCAATTTTTCGCTTAGGTATCAATGAAGATGTCGCTGACTTATTAGAAGGCTTGAGTAACTTTCAAATCTTAAAGCTCAGCAGTAGCAATATGATGCTAGCAAGATTCCGTTTTGAAGATAGTGCCATTTTGAGTATGTTGACTGACTATACTAAAGATCGCGCACTTGCAAACGCACATTCAGCAATTTTGTTATCTGGCCAACCAGCATAGATAACGAACCAGTCATACTAAGCGAAGTGGAGAGAGTCATGAAAAAAGCAGCTGTAAAGAAAAGTATTGTCAATGAAGGTGAACAAATTCAATTGGCAACGCAAATGATCAAGCTAGGCGCTAGATTGCAATTGTTAGAATCACAGACCACGTTATCACGTGAGCGTCTAATCAAGTTATATAAAGAGTTAAAAGGGATGTCACCACCTAAGGGTATGTTGCCATTTTCAACAGATTGGTTTCTAACCTGGCAACCTAATATTCACTCTTCTATATTTTTGAATATTCATGACTATCTAGTCAAAAACGCAGGAGTTGATGATATTACTGCTGTGCTTAAGGCATACAGCTTGTATTTGCAGCAAGTAGGTCATGATTCAGAAGAAGAGCCAGTATTGTCGCTAACACGTGCTTGGACATTAATACGCTATGTCGATAGCAAAATGCTTAAGATGAAAGCATGTACATGCTGCAGTGGTCAATTTGTTGTTAATGCATATGATTTAAACCAGAATTATTTATGTAGTTTATGTCATATTCCATCACGTGCTGGTAAAACGAAGAAAGCCAAAGCTAAAGAAATTGAATATAAATTAGTCGATTCTAACGTCATTGCATAAGTCAAGGCATGCTGCGTACAATGAACAACATGCCTTCGAAAGGTGTGGCAGCTAGACAAAAAATAAAGTTACCGCCAGCGATATTGGCTGTCTTTATTCAAATAGCAGCCTTAGCCACTGTTCTTTTTAGCGTCATTTTCGTTCATCGTTTATCTGCAGAGCAGTTTTCGATTTTTTCTTTAGTTGTGATGCAATCGATATTTGCTGTACTTTTATGCACTGTGAGTCATATGGCGGTGTGGTGGCGGTGGATACATGGATTCTTTCCACTTGCCTTGTATGCGATGTCTTCGTTAACTGTGCCTAATGAAGTTTATTTATTTGGCTTTTTAATCACGCTCAGTATTTTTTGGACAACCTTTAAAAGTCAAGTGCCTTTTTATCCCTCAAGGCCAGCTGTGTGGGAAAAGATTGCAGCCTTGATTCCCCAAAATCAATCATTTCGTTTATTAGAAATCGGTAGTGGACTTGGTGATTTGTCTATGCATGTTGCTACTGTAAAACCACAAAGTGAAGTGTATGGGATTGAAATTGCACCAATGCCTTGGATGATCAGCGCACTACGTGCATGCTTAAGAAAGTCATCTGCACGTTTCAAGTTAGGTAATTATCACGCATTAAATTTTGGGCAATATGATATGGTTTTTGCTTACCTTTCGCCAGCCGCAATGCCTGCATTGTGGGAAAAAGCACAGCAAGAAATGCAAGTAGGTAGTTTACTTATTAGCTATGAATTTGGCGTACCAGAAGTGCCAGCTAGTTTCATTATCCAAGACCATCATCCTGCAATTTACGTTTGGAAAATGTAAAGGCATCAATAAGCAGCGCTTTTATTTGTGCTTAAACATAAGAAAACCTCCCTTTATTCGAGCAATTGATTTCAGCACCACTTTGCTATTCTGTTTAAAAGATTAACTAATTTCACCATTAAGGCGTTTGAATATGTTTGTCATTATTGGATATATCGTAGTGTGCAGCACAATTTTTGGCGGATATGCACTTGCTGGCGGCCATTTAGGTGGCTTATGGCAGCCACTAGAAGTGCTGATGATTTTTGGTGGGGCACTTGGTGCTTTTATTGTGGGCAACGATGCCAAGGCACTAAAAGCAACAATGAAAGCGTTACCAAGTATCTTTAAAGGTTCTAAATATAACAAAGCACTATATTTAGATTTACTTGCATTGATGTATGAAATATTAACAAAAATCCGTAAAGACGGCATGATGTCCATAGAAAATGATATTGAAAACCCTGAGTCTAGTCCACTGTTTAGCAAATACCCAAAAATCATGAGTGATCATCATCTAACGGATTTTATTTGTGATTATTTAAGGTTAATGGTTTCAGGCAATATGGATGCATTTCAGGTTGAAAACTTAATGGATAATGAGCTAGAAACCCATCATATGGAAGGTCATGTACCAGCACATTGTATTACGCGATTAGGTGACGCTTTGCCCGCGTTTGGCATCGTAGCGGCAGTGATGGGTGTTGTACACACCATGGAAAACGTTGCTTTACCACCAGCTGAACTGGGTGTGTTAATTGCCCATGCTTTGGTCGGTACATTCTTAGGTATTTTGTTAGCTTATGGTTTTGTTGGCCCACTAGGTAGCTTGCTCGAGCAGAAGCTGGAAGAAAGCTCAAAGATTTTCCAGACAGTCAAAGTGACATTACTAGCAAGTTTAAATGGCTATGCACCTGCGATTGCCGTCGAATTTGGTCGAAAAGTTCTCTATTCAACAGAGCGTCCAGGCTTTACAGAGCTAGAAGAACACGTCAAAGATGCAAAAAATAAATAGGTGTAGCGTGACGATGTTAAAAGTGAAACACAATGGAGTAAAGCATGGCTGAACAACCCGTCAGACCTATAATTGTCAAAAAAATCAAAAAGGTCAGTGGAGGTCATCACGGAGGTGCCTGGAAGATTGCATATGCCGATTTTGTGACAGCCATGATGGCATTTTTTTTATTGATGTGGTTGCTTGGTTCTGCTTCAAAGGGTCAGCTAGAAGGCATCGAATCCTATTTTAAAACACCATTAAGAATTGCATTAATGGGAGGTCCCAGTGTAGGGGCAAGTGACTCTGTGCTTAAGGGTGGCGGTAAAGATTTAACTAAACAGCAATTGCAAGTTAAGCCTCAAGATGGTTCGCAAGAAAAAAGAGAAATCGCCCGATCTTAAAGATGCCAAAAAAGCGCTGGAGGCAGCGGAAGCGAAAAAATTAGAAAACCTTAAAGCTAAGATCGAAAGCACAATTGATAGCAATATCACCCTTCAAAAATTTAAGAAGCAATTGCTCTTGGATATTACCTCAGAAGGATTGCGCATCATTATTGTTGATGAGCTCAATCGGCCTATGTTCAATTCTGCCAGAGCAGAGTTGCAGCCCTATGCCAAAGAGATTCTGCAAGAGCTAGGAAAGACACTCAATGATGTGCCAAATCGTATCAGCTTATCAGGTCATACAGATGCAACGCCCTACAGTACTGGAGAATCGGCTTACAGCAACTGGGAGCTTTCTGCAGACCGCGCTAATGCATCTCGTCGAGAATTGATTGCTGGTGGTATGGATGAACGTAAATTGCTACGCGTTGTTGGGCTTTCATCCGCAGCTCTCTATGATAGGGAAGATCCATTTAATCCAATCAATCGACGTATCAGTATCATCGTGATGAATAAGCAAGCTGAAGAGCGTGTGATTACAGATGAGTCAGCATTACATGTTACCAATCAACAAGATACCAAGGATGTTGTTGATAGCATCTCCGCTGCTGATGAGATAGACGGAATTAGTCAGTCTTCACAAGATTAGTCATACGCATGAATTGCCTACAGATAAATATCGGCTATGCTATGCGCAGACGGCCCTGACTTGTGCAATATCGGTAGCTCCTTCTAATATTTTTGAAATGCCATCTTGTTTTAGTGTTCTCATTCCGTTTGCTAGTGCTTCTTGAGTAATTTCCGCTACATTAGCGCGTTTTTGAATCAAGTGGCGCAATGAAGGTGATACTTGCATTAATTCATATAAGCCAATACGTCCACGGTAGCCAGTTTGATTGCATGCTTTACAGCCTTTTGGTTTGTATAGTGTGTATTTTTTATTTCGCGTATACTGCTTATCCCAGTCTGCGATAAGCGTATTGCTATCCATTGCGGTATTGTCAGTGTACTCATCAGCTAATGCTTTAATCTCATCAGCGTTTGGGTGATAAGCTTCTTTACAATCAGGGCAAAGTGATTTTGCCAGGCGTTGTGCCATGATTCCTTGTAGCGCATCCGCAAAATTGAATGGATCCATACCAAGATCTAACATACGGACAATGCTTTCTGGCGCACTATTGGTATGCAGTGTCGATAAAACTAAATGACCGGTTAAAGAGGCTTCAATACCAATTTTTGTTGTTTCTTCATCACGCATTTCTCCAACCATAATCACATCTGGATCAGCCCGCAGGAAACTGCGCATCGCACTTGCAAATGTCCAACCAATTTTAGCATTGACTTGCACTTGGCGCAGCTCGGATTGCGTAATTTCAATAGGGTCTTCTGCTGTCCATATTTTGCGTTCTGGCGTATTGATATGACCCAATAATGAGTGGAGCGTTGTGGTTTTTCCTGACCCTGTTGGACCGCAAACTAGAACAAGCCCATGTGGCCTCACAATCATATTTTGCAAAGCTGATAATGCTTGCTCTGATAGCCCTAGTTTTTTGATAGGGAGTGGCTTGCTTGAGGAGAGTACGCGCATAACGATATCTTCCATATTGCCAGTAGTTGGAATCGTTGCCACCCTCAATTCAATATTTTTAGGACCAAACTGTTTGAAATCCAGCTTGCCATCTTGCGGTTTTCTTCTTTCAGAAATGTCTAATTTTGACATGATCTTAATGCGTGAAATCAGCGCATTACAGAAATTGGCTGGAATCTCAAGATAAGGGACGAGTGTGCCATCTTTTCTAAAACGCACCTGCGTGTTCTTATTGTCTGGATACGTCTCAATATGAATATCGGAAACTTTATCTTTAACTGCATCTAAAATCATTTTATTCACTAATTTAACTAGCGTATTGTCAGACTCTGTGATTGGCTCATTTTCTACTTCCTTCACTTTCTTTTTATCTTCTTCAAAAAGTTGAAGGGCAAGATCATCTCCAGATGAGGATAGTTCTGGGAAGTTGAACTCAACAGAACCGTCATCATTTTTCAGCACAGGGCTGGGTTCTTCGCTATACCATTCTTCTTGGTCACTATAATATTCAGTGACTGCATGGAGGATATCCTCGCGCGACGCCATGGCCGGCAGTATATTCATCTGTGTCACGAAGCGTAATTCATCAATCGCTTTGATGTCCATTGGATCTTCAAAAGCAACAACGAGCATGCCATTGTGTGTGCATAGCGGCATTAACGTATATTTTTTTGCTAGCGAACGATTTAGTAAGCGGATAGCGTTTATATCGAAATTAAATTTTGATAGGTCTACATAGGGAATCCCCAGTTTTTTTGCCAGCGTTCCCTTTAGAGTAAGTTCATCGACAATGCCCATATTAATCAGAATTTGACCAAGACGTAGATTGCGATTCTCTTTTTGTTTGGCAAGCGCTTCATCTAGCTGCTCCTTTGTCAGTAGCTCTAGCTCTTGTAGTGCTTCACCTAGTCTTAGAACGGGTCGGTCTTCTTGGTGTTTAATCGCTTTGTGCAGTTGCTCCTCAGAAATGATTTGGTGTTCATTTAAGTAGTCGCCAATTCTTTTTGATCTTAATTCTTTTTGATGCGTCAAAGCGGTCTCGATATCATCCGAAGTGGCATGGTTTGCTTCAATTAATATATCGCCTATTTGCATGCCAATTTGATAATCCCTGATGGCTTGACGCGGAATAAAGTGCTTTTCAATAATGTCTTTTCGAATAATTGGAAAAATATAAAGGCCTGCCTCATTAATTACATATCCAATTGTGTCACCAGTCAATGAGGTGTCGTCTATCAAATCTATCTTATAAGCCTGGCTTTCAGAGGGTGGAAAAATTGCTTGTGCCCGAGATTCAAGAAAATTTTGTTCTGAAACAACCGTAGCAGGGGATAGCAGTTGTAAGTTCTTGATTTCATCAAAATGAATAATCAGGTGTTCTTTACTGTTGAATGGTTCAAATAATACTCGTCCTTCTTCAGGGGAAAAGCGAATCAGCTGGCCCGTTAACGTTTTTTTATCAAACAAATCAATAATGCAACTTTCCAGTAGCGGTTTGCTTGCGTCATGTACGACTTTTAGATAGGGCGGATTAGGCCATACAAAAGTATTCATTTCTAAACCATTATCTATTGTGATATGTCCCATTTTTTACCTGAATCATCATTCGTTGCTATATTGATTAAATACATTTGATTAAAAAATGCGTTTAATCCATCCCATGCAGGACATAACGGCATGAAAAAAGAAAAGTTGAATTTAAGTGAGTGAGTTAAGCCTTCAATAAAAGGGTAAAACGGGATTTTTTTATCCAATTAGATAGTAGTTGGATATTGTCTAATAGAACCATATTGTTATTTACTTGGGGCGGCAATTGAAAGCAGTGATTTTAGCTGGTGGTTTTGGAACAAGAATTAGCGAAGAGTCACATCTAAAACCAAAACCCATGATAGAGATTGGTGGCAAGCCAATCCTATGGCATATCATGAAATTATATTCACACTATGGCGTGAATGACTTCATCATTTGTCTTGGATACAAAGGCTATGTCATTAAAGAATATTTCGCAAATTATTTTATGCATATGTCTGATGTGACATTTGATCTTCAATCCAATCAAATGCAGGTACATCAAAATAAAGCCGAGCCATGGAAGGTGACATTGTTAGATACTGGTGAGTACACCATGACAGGTGGACGTTTAAAAAGAGTAAGAGAATATATCGGGGATGAAGATTTCTGCTTCACATACGGGGATGGCGTTGCCGATATCAACATTGCTCAATTGATTAAGTTTCATCAACAAAGTGGCAAGCTAGCTACCATTACAGCCACCCAACCACCAGGTCGCTTTGGAGCGATTTCATTTAAAGGAAATACCGTTACAAAATTTCAAGAGAAACCCAGTGGTGATTGTGCTTGGATTAATGGCGGCTATTTTGTACTTTCGCCGAAAGTTATAGATCTGATTGATGGCAATGAAACTATTTGGGAAAAAGAACCACTTGAACGTTTGACGCAACAAGATGAGTTGCAAGCTTGGTTTCATCGCGGATTTTGGCAGCCTATGGATACGATGCGTGATAAAGCTTATCTAGAACAACTTTGTATTGATAAAAAAGCGCCGTGGAAAATATGGGAGCAGGCCAATGACTAATGAAATGCAGCCAGCATTTTTTTGGCAAGGGAAACGCGTATTTATCACTGGGCACACTGGATTTAAAGGCGCCTGGCTATCATTATGGTTGCAATCTCTAGGGGCACAAGTCACTGGATACTCTTTGAGTCCACCCAGCGAGACAAATATGTATGAAGTAGCCAATGTGGATGATGGTATGCAATCCATTTATGGTGATGTCCGCGATGCTGATTTTCTAGCGAAATCTCTAATAGATGCAAAGCCAGAAATCGTTATACACTTAGCTGCTCAGTCACTCGTTTTGCAGTCATATCAGAGCCCCGCAGAAACTTATGCGACAAACGTCATGGGCACGGTAAATTTGCTAGAGGCTGTGAGAAGAAGTAAGTCGGTTAAATCGGTTGTGATTGTAACTAGTGATAAATGTTATGACAACAAGGAATGGCATTGGGGGTATCGTGAAAATGACCCAATGGGCGGATTTGATCCGTATAGTAGCAGTAAAGGCTGTGCGGAGCTTGTTGTAGATTCATATCGTAATTCATTCTTTAACCCTGAAAAACATCATGAGCATGGCGTAGCGATAGCAACAGCAAGGGCAGGCAATGTGATTGGAGGGGGTGATTGGGCGGTTGATAGGTTGATTCCTGATGTGGTCCATGCATTCACAAATCAAAAACCGTTGCAATTAAGAAATCCTGCTTCTATACGTCCATGGCAACATGTATTAGAACCATTAAGTGCATATATGCTATTGGCTCAAAGGTTATTTGTGGATGGTAAGCATTACGCTGAGGCGTGGAATTTTGGTCCTAATGAAACCGACACAAAAAGTACGGGTTGGCTGGTTGAGCGTTTAGCCACACATTGGGGGAAGGATGCTAATTATTTAGTTCAAAACAATCCAGACGCCCAACATGAAGCCGTCTATTTAAGGTTGGAGTGTTCTAAGGCACATTGCAAACTAGGTTGGTACCCAGTCTGGCATATTGAAGATGCTGTTATTCATGTCGCCAATTGGTATCAAGCTTACCAGCGTGATGAGGATATGAAAGCCTATACACTCAATCAAATCATGCAATATCAAATGCACAGGGGCGATCGATGGACAGCTGCGTGATTAATATTGATGCAATTGAAAAAGCTAATACGTATGTTAAGCCGCCAAAAGACAAGCACCCAGCAAAAAGCTTAGCGATAAGAAAGAAGATATCTGCCCTAGTTGCTGAGTTTGCAGCCTTACAATATGAAGAGCAATCATTTGAGGGTAACAATGATGTCATACCACCTTCTGGCAAGGTCATTGATGGTGATGAGCTTGATCATATGGTGCAAGCTTCACTGGATGGTTGGTTAACGACAGGCCGCTTTAATGCAGCATTTGAAAGTCGACTTGCACAATACTTAGGGATTAAATATGTACTAACAACCAATTCGGGATCGTCCGCGAATCTATTAGCTTTTATGGCGCTTACTTCACCCAAGCTTGGTCAGCGCGCTATTCAACCTGGTGATGAGGTTATAACCGTTGCGGGTGGATTTCCTACTACTGTTAATCCAATTTTGCAGTTTGGGGCGGTTCCCGTCTTTGTTGACATTGATTTAGCGACCCATAATATTGATGGCAGCAAGATTGAGGCTGCAATTAGTCCAAAAACCAAAGCGATTATGTTAGCGCATTCTCTAGGCAACCCATTTGATTTAAATACAGTCAAAGCGATTTGCGAGCAACACCAATTATGGTTGATTGAAGACTGTTGTGATGCATTGGGGGCGACATACAACGGTCAGCTAGTCGGTACTTTTGGCGATATTGCAACGTTAAGTTTTTATCCAGCACACCACATTACCATGGGTGAGGGTGGGGCCGTGTTGACTAATAATCCAAAGCTTAAGTCTATAGCTGAATCTTTTAGGGATTGGGGACGCGATTGTTACTGTTCACCAGGTAAAGACAATACTTGTGGCAAGCGCTTTTGCCAACAAATAGGTGATTTGCCACAGGGGTACGACCATAAATACACCTATTCTCATTTAGGATACAACTTAAAAATTACCGATATGCAAGCTGCCTGTGCACTGGCGCAGATGGATAAGCTTGACCAGTTTATTGCTACTAGAAGGGCGAATTTTGCATACTTGAAAACGAAATTAAAATCTTGTTCAGAATATATTTTGTTACCTGAAGCAACAGAGAATAGCAATCCTTCATGGTTTGGTTTTTTGATGACACTTAAGCCTGAAGCACAGACAAACCGAGTGGACATGATTGATTACTTAGACCAACATAAAATAGGGACACGCTTATTTTTTGCGGGAAACTTAACAAAGCAGCCTTATATGAAAGATTGGCAGTATAGAGTCAGTGGTGAATTAAGTAATACCGATAATGCAATGCTTAATAGTTTCTGGGTTGGTATTTATCCTGGTATTAGTATAGAGATGTTAGATTTTATTGCTGAGAAAATACAGTTGTTTTTTGGGGTTGGTTTTGATGACTAAAAAAGATGATACTAGAATGTTAAATAAAATTCCTGCACCACTGTTTATACTGGAGATGGCTAATAATCACATGGGTGATGTTCAGCACGGCATCAAACTCATTCGCGCATTTGGTCAAGTGTGTCGTCAGTATCCTTTTCAATTCGCATTTAAATTGCAATATCGTGATTTAGAAACCTTTATTCGTCCTGATATGCAAGGTCGTGATGATATTAAATATATCAAGCGGTTTTCAGAAACTCGCCTAGCAAAACAAGACTTTGATGCGCTGATTGCAGTGATGAAAACTGAAGGTTTTTTGACTATGGCCACACCTTTTGATGAGGCTTCTGTCGACTTAATTGCGTCGCAAGAACTTGATATCATTAAAGTGGCAAGCTGTTCATTTGGAGACTGGCCTCTTTTGGAGCGTATTATAGAAACGTCGCAGCCAATTATCGCATCGACCGCAGGTGCATCTTTGGAGACAATTGATAGCGTAGTCAGCTTTTTAGCACACCGTCAAAAAGAATTTGCGATTTTGCATTGTGTGGGCGAATATCCGACGCCTGATCACCATATGAACTTATCGCAGGTTGATTTATTGAAAGCACGTTATCCTGATACCCGTATTGGCTTTTCAACGCACGAAAACCCTGATAACGTGGACATCATTAAATTGGCGATTGCAAAAGGCGTAACCATTTTTGAGAAGCACGTTGGGTTGGAAACCGAAGAGTATGCATTAAATGCCTACTCAGCCTCACCAGAACAGCTTGATGAATGGTTAAGTGCGGCACAGCAGGCGCTGACTATTTGTGGCAATGGTAGTACTAGACAAAATAATAACCCCATTGAGTCAGCAAGTTTACGTTCTTTACAGCGGGGCGTCTTTGCGAAAAGAGTCATTAAAAAAGGTGAGTTACTGACTGCTGATAATACATACTTTGCCTTTCCCCCAGAGCAAGGACAATATACAGCTAACGACTGGTCTAAATACAGCCAGTTTAATGCTAAAGACGAGATTCTTCCAAATGTCGCAATATCACCCGCTAATTCTGAGCGGGTAGAAACACGAGCAAAAGTATTAAATATTGTGCAACGTGTGAATCAGTTTTTGAAAGATAGTCATGTCGTCGTACCAGGTAGTGCAGATCTCGATATTTCACACCACTATGGTTTAGACAAGTTTGATGAAGTAGGACTCACATTGATTACCGTTGTGAATCGAGATTACTGTAAAAAACTGTTGGTTACCTTGCCAGGTCAATGTCATCCAGAACAATTCCACAAAATTAAAGAAGAGACATTTCATGTCCTGTATGGTGAAGTGGTACTTAGTTTAGATGGGAAAGAGCAAACTTGTCGTCCTGGCGATGTGGTTACCGTAGAACCAGGTACTCGTCATGCTTGGGTGAGCAAGACAGGTGCGGTAATTGAAGAAATTTCCACAACGCATGTGGTGAATGACTCTTACTATATAGACGAAGCGATTATGGCAAACAAGGCACGTAAAACATCACTTACCTATTGGATGGAAGCATGAGCGGACAAGAAAGCTATCGAGTCGCCGATTTTATTGCAGACTTCATTGCAGATATAGGCGTTAGGCATGTGTTCATGCTCCCGGGTGGGGGTGCCATGCATCTTAATGATGGCTTGGCCAAATGTCCACGTTTGATGCCAGTGGCATGTTTACATGAACAAGCAGCCGCGATATCGGCTGAGGCTTATGCACGGGTTAATGAAAATATCGGTGTGGTTATGGTCACTACTGGTCCAGGCGCAACCAATGCTATCACAGGCGTTACAGGCGCTTGGATTGAGTCTGTACCTTTAATGGTGATTTCAGGACAGGTTAAACGGGCTGATATGCTGAATGAAGCACCTTTGCGACAAAAGGGCGTGCAAGAGGTGGATATTGTTCGCATGATCGAGGGTATTACCAAATTCGCAATCACAATCACAAAAGCAGAAGATATCCGATATCTTATGGAGCAGGCTTACTATATAGCGAGAGAAGGGCGGGCAGGGCCTGTTTGGATAGATGTGCCTTTAGATGTGCAGGCGACGCCAATAGAACCAAGTGCTTTGAGGTCATTTAACCCACCTAAGAGAAATGGTAAGCAAGTTCTAAATGACAACTTAAAAACGCAAGTTCAAGAGGTACTATCGTTATTGCAACAGGCTAAGAGGCCATTAATATATGCTGGTCATGGTGTGCGTCTATCTGGAGCAGCCAAACTGTTTAAAGAAGTGGTAGAAAAGCTGGGCGTACCAGTTGTAACAACCTGGAATGCCATGGACTTGTTACCCCATGCTCATGACTTGTATGTAGGCAAACCTGGTGTCGTTGCGTTACGTGCACCTAACTTTGCTGTACAGAATTGCGACTTACTGATCACTATTGGTAGTCGTTTGGATAATATTTTGACTGCTTACAATCCACGTGGCTTTGCACGTGCTGCAAAAAAAGTAGTGGTCGATGTGGATAGCAATGAGATTAATAAATTGGATATGGATATAGCCTTGCCAATTAAGGCTGATGCGAATGATTTTTTACAACTATTGGCCTTATCAATTGCAGATATAGAGCTGACACAACAAACTGAATGGCAAGCACAATGTTTAGCTTGGAAACAACGTTATCCTGTTAATGATGGACAGCCTTTTCATAGCAAAGGTGCTATTAGTCATTATCATTTTGCTGATGCAATCTCTGATGTAATACCCGAAGGTACACTAGTCTCAACAGGTAGCTCAGGATTGGCTTTAGAAATTTTTTATACTGTTTTTCGTAACAAGCCAGATCAACGCGTCTTTTTGACATCTGGATTAGGTTCAATGGGCTATGGATTGCCCGCAGCAGTGGGCGCTTGCTTTGCAAAGGGTCGCCAACCTACGGTATCAGTGGAAAGCGATGGTAGTTTGCAGTTAAATATACAGGAGCTTGCCACAGTACGTGCCTTCAATTTGCCAATTTGTATGGTGATTATGAACAATGGAGGCTATAGCTCTATTCGGAGTACGCAACGTAACTATTTTGCTGGTCGATATGTGGGTACTGGCCCAGAGGCAGGCTTACTGTTGCCTGATCTAGAGAAAGTTGCGCACACCTATGATTTACCCTTTTTAAGGATTAGTGATGCAGAAAATCTGACTGAAGCATTACAAAAAGCAATGGCAATGCCAAGACCATGCATTATAGATGTACAGTTACAAGAAAATGAGTCGTTGATGCCAAAGGCATCAGCCATGCCACAGGTAGATGGCAGCATGGTTTCAATGCCATTAGAAGATATGACTCCCTTATTGCCTTTAGAAGTGCTTAAGCAAGAGATGTTAATTCCCTTGCTTCCTTTATCATCGGCGGCAGTACGCTAAACAAGATTAACATGTTGAATGGCATGCAATTACTCATTACAGGCGGGACAGGTTTTTTTGGTAGAGCACTGCTCAGGTCTAAATTAGCTAATCACCCTATATGGCGTTATGTGAATGACGTCACTGTATTATCTCGACAACCAGATCAGTTTTTGCAAAAGTACCCAGAGTTCATTGGCTTAGATTGGCTCAAATTTCATCAAGGTGATGTGCTAAAACCAACGTCTTTACCAAGTGAGTCTTATACCCATATCATACATGCCGCAGCTGATTCTACCTTTGGCCCATCGTTAACATCCTTAGCTCGCTATGATCAAATCGTTTCTGGCACAAGAAATTTATTGGATTTTGCTGTAAAAAAGAAGGTTCAAAAATTTCTCCTCACCAGTTCAGGAGCGGTATATGGTACGCTGACGGAAAAAGTTGGTTATGTTATTGAAGATTATCATAGCATGCCAGACCCATTAAATGCTGATAATGCTTATGGCATCGCTAAGCGTGAGGCAGAGCATTTGTGTGCACTCTATCATGCGCATCATGGACTCAATTATGTCGTAGCAAGATGCTTTGCATTTGTTGGAAGAGATCTGCCTCTAAATGTTCATTTTGCAATAGGTAATTTCATTTATGATGCGCTATATCATGATGCTGTGACTGTCCAAGGAGATGGCACAGCAGTGAGATCGTATCTTTCACAAGAAGATTTGGCCATTTGGTTGATGACCATGTTATTACATCACAATGATAGTTGCGCCTATAATCTGGGTTCGGATATTGGCATTACAATGAATCATCTAGCCCATAAAGTGAGGGATTTGCTAGCCCCGAATAAGGGCGTAGAGATATTAGGTTCGCCAACAAATGCAGCACGAAACTATTATTTGCCTAGTATCGAAAAAGCAAAACAAGCGCTTGGATTGCAAGTGATGACATCATTAGATGATGCTATCCTAGCGACTGCGCAACACCACCAATTAACAACATGAAAAAACATATCATATTTGATTTAGATGGTACGCTAATTGATTCAGCACCCAGTATTTTAGAGAGTTTTGAACAAGCATTCTCTTCGCTGAAGCTTAAACCGAGCGTACCAGTTACCGCTGATGTTATTGGCCCACCTTTAATGCCAACACTTGCCAAACTAGCGGGTAATGAAGACAAGTCTTTACTTGACCAATTGGCTGTCAATTTTAAGGCGCATTATGATAGTGAAGGGTACAAAAAAGCGACTGTTTATGCAGGTGTACAAGCGCTTCTTGAAGGATTGCATAAGCTAGATGTGAATTTATATATTGCAACGAATAAACGTGACTTACCAACCCAAAAAATAATGCAGCATTTAAATTGGCATCAATTTTTTGATGGCGTCTTTGCCTTAGATTCCTATTCACCTCCATTGTCTGCAAAGTCAGTATTGGTTGAACGTATCATGACAGATTTTGCCATTGCAAAAGACGATACAATTTACATCGGCGATCGTCATGAAGATGGAATGTCCGCAGATCATAACCAAATCGATTTCGCGATGGTGACATGGGGTTATGCTGATCAAAAAGTTTCAACGGTTCGCCCAAACTGGTTGATATGTCCTGATGTAAATACATTACGTGAACTACTGATTTGCCATGAGGATTAATGACAATGAGTAATCATATATCAATGAATCAATCACATGCTTTAACAAGTCTGCAAAAAGAGCATATTGCAAAACAATGCGTTTGCTGTGGGAGTGGTAGGTTAAAAAAATCCCCGGCTATTCTAATGCCTTTTGTTGCGCACAGAGCATTAGGTTGGCAGCCGGTAGAGATTGATGACACTTGGGGGCTTAATACTATAGCAAATGGTTATGCTTATACAGTATGTAACTCTTTATATTGTGAAGATTGCGCGTTTTTGTTCTTGGATGTTCGCTTTTCTGATCAAGAGCTTCATGATTTATATCAGGGCTACAGAGAGCAAGATTATGTAGATTTGCGTGAACATTATGAGCCGGGTTACCGCGAAAGAAATGCTGCGCTTAATGAAGGAGAAAATTATCTTGAAAACGTGGAAAGTTTCCTAAAGCCCTTTTTAGCATTACCGATTAATATGCTTGACTGGGGTGGGGATACTGGAAAAAACAGTCCGTTCAAAGAGCATTGTAAGCAATTCCATATTTACGATATCAGTAGCAAACCTGTCGTTGATGGAGCAACGCGCATAGATAAAACGACTGCGATGAATAATGAGTATGACCTTATAGTCAGTAGTAATGTGCTGGAGCATGTGCCTTACCCAGCTGATGTAGTGCTTGATATGAAAAAAGCCATGGGGCAGCACACTATTTTATATATTGAAGTGCCTTACGAAGAAGTGATGAGAACTGCAAATGGCAAAACAGACTTGCATATACGCAAGAAACATTGGCATGAACACATTAATTTTTTTAGTGAGCAATCGTTACGCACATTATTAAAGCAATGTGGACTCAGAGTGCTGGCATTGACGCATATTTCTGAGGATAGTCATGGAAGGCCAGTTTCATTAACACAAATCGCCTGTCAATTACAAAACTAGCTTGTTGTTTCTTTTTGGATGTGTTTGTCTTGTAAACAATACAACACGGTACCAAACGTATTATGCTCATGTACCCTCAAATAAAATGAATAGCCTAAGTTCCAAGCGTTAATCAATAACGCAATTTCAAAAAGGTGAGAAGGTTTGTGATAAACAGAAATCGCTAAATTTGGCTGGTATCGACGGATTGTTTTTTCTAGACCATGAATAGCTTCAATTTCAGCTCCTTCTACATCAAACTTAATCAAGTTTGGTGCAAAGTTGTGAAGAACGTCATCAACCCGTACACATTGTATGATGCTATCTCCATGATGACTCAAACTGCTTCCCATATTGGCATGACTAGAAAATCGTAACTGTGTGTTTGAAGACCAAACACCTAAGGGGAGACAGATTGACTCACTGACATTAAATGGTTTATTAATTAGTTTTGCAAAATTTTGCTGATCAGGTTCGAATGCAGCAAAACGATAAACCTCATAGCCAGCGTGTATTAACTTTTCAATAGCAATGCCATCATAAGCGCCGCAATCAATGATTGCTAAAGAATTTTTATAACGAGGAATGTCAAAAGGGGCATACTCATCATCTAAACTTGGTGCAGGATAATCTTGAATCTGACCGAGGGTGCGAAAACGAATAATTTGATTGGCAATTGCCAGACTCTTACTATCTGCCAAAAGTGCTTTAAAAGCATCTATCTCGTTTGTATGCGCATCATAGTTAAAATCCAAATCAAGCCAGTAACCATCAGTGATTTCGATATCTTTGACTATTTGCTGAATTTGTTGAAGTGTGAATATTTGCTTAAATTGGCATGCATGTAGTGATTGGTAAATTTCACGAAGATCAATATAGTGATTATTGAGCGCAATTAAGCAATTGTTATTGTTATTTACATATTGCTCAGCTTGCGCAAGTGAAACAATAGGAATGTTCTTATAATCTTTGCCATATTTGTTCTTATCAATGATATAGGCTATGTTAATGCCAAGCGAAATTAGATGCTCAACAACTCGTTGTCCTGCAGCCCCCAAGCCATAAACAACTAATGGTTTACTCTGGTTGATGGTTTGTTGATTATTGCTCATGAATATTTCCTATCGCATTACCACACAAAGTAATCTTGCAACTGTGGTTTTTGCGATTGATGACAGAACTTTATTTTCTCGGCCGTAGCCAATAGCTGCTTTACGAAATCTTGATTATCTATTTTTGCATTGACTATTTCACCAAGTCTTTTTCCTTGTTCTACCACTAGCATTTTGTTTTTTAACAAAAAATCCACTTTGCTTTCAAACGCTTCAGGATTGAACGTATAGGTATATTGATCATAATCTGGGATGTTCTCTTGCATCCAGCTTGTTTGGTTTGTCAGGATATAAGCATAATTTCCAGCAGCACGGGAAAAACGGTCGTGAACATTCAGGTCAACATTTGCCGTCATATCAATTAAACCAAGTGACTCTTCAAAAATGGTTTTACCATGTTGGGTAAAATTTAAGTCGTTTGAAAACTGCGCGACAGAATTGCCATCGTTCACATGCTCCCAGTTACGGCCAATAATTTTAACAGGGAATTTTTTGAGCGATGTCGCAATCATTGTCGCTTTTATACGACGGAAGTAGTCATCTAACTGTGCTGAGTACAATCTAACGATATCACGACATGCGGAGGCATCCCCCATCTTTTCTGAAACATAATGAACAATATACGCAAAAATATTGACAGGTTCACAGCGCATGAGCGGTGGCAGCAAGCTATCAGCTATATTGCATAGATCTTCTGTTACAGAAGGTGGTAAGTGTGTATGCCACAAGTTCAAAAGCTGATTGGGATCATTGCCGTTTTTCAGAAAAACAAGTGTTCCTTGTTCGCGTTTCTTAAAATCAATATTGTCAACTGGTTGCTGATCAAAGATGATAGGAGGGTTGATGATGTTACATGATTTATTATCAGCAAAATACCATTCTTGAACTTGAGAAAACTCTAATGAACAATATACATTCACAGCGTTTTTTGGTAACGGTTCATGTTTTTTTATAAAGTAGGAAGGTAAGTCACCTTGAAGCTTTAAAAAGGGGATGTTGTGATATTCCCATAAGTTGACTGGATGCGAATGACCCTCAATTTGCCAATTAAGTTCTGCACCAAGACCTAGATAAGAGAATGCAAATTCTATTTCATATCTCGCTATCGCATCGGTTAGTTGATGTGTAAAGTTGGGGTCCGATAAGTCGATAAATAAAGTTTTTTTTGCCGCATAATGAAATAAGGTTTCAATCTGGCGGCAAATGCCATAGATTGCACCTTGAGGATCTTGCCCAGATAAAATCAGAATAAGTTTTTCTTTGTTCATCGCAAACCAACTTAATAAGTCAATTCTCTTATTTTAATTGTTTGCTATTCAGGCTAAGCAGTGAATGTAAGCAACTAAATCAAGCTAATTTAGATGATTAATGTAAAAAAAGCGCATCTTCAGATGCGCTTTTTAACCCTATCAGCTGAGACCGGTATTACTCAAGGTAGGCCATTTCATCCCGTGTTTCAGTAAAAGCTTGAATCGCTTTATCTAAATCTTCAAATGTATGTTTAGCTGAAATCTGCGTTCTGATTCGTGCTTTCCCTTTCGGAACAACAGGGTAAAAGAACCCTATTGCATAAATACCTTTTTCTAATAAACGCTTACTCATTTCTTGCGCTAAATTGGCGTCACCAAGCATCACAGGCACAATCGGATGGTCACCATCATCTACAGCAAAGCCAGCCAATTGCATCCCTTTTCTGAAGTAGTGTGTATTTTCTTCGAGCCTATCCCGTAGTTCAGTTGATTGTTCAAGTCTTTCCAGTACTGATAAAGATGCAGCGCAAATAGCTGGCGCAACGGTATTGGAGAATAAGTAAGGACGTGAGCGTTGGCGTAGCATATCAATAATTTCTTTACGGCCTGAAGTAAAGCCACCCGAAGCGCCACCCAACGCCTTGCCAAATGTGCTAGTGATAATATCAACTCTATCCATTACACCATGGTATTCGTGCACCCCACGGCCCGTTTTACCCATGAAGCCAGTCGCATGGCAATCATCATGATGTACCATCGCATCAAACTCGTCAGCCAAATCACAAATTTTATCTAGCTGTGCAATGGTACCATCCATTGAGAAAACACCATCTGCGGTAATGAGAATGCGGCGCGCATTGTTGGCTTTCGCTTCTTCCAGTTTTGCACGTAAATCATCCATATCGTTATTTTTGTAGCGATATCGCTGCGCCTTACATAAGCGCACACCATCAATAATCGACGCATGGTTTAGCTCATCAGAAATTACTGCATCTTCTGCGCTAAGGATAGATTCAAATAGCCCGCCGTTCGCATCAAAACAAGCAGCATATAGAATCGTATCTTCCATACCTAAAAAATCACTGACTTTTTGTTCTAAGGTTTTATGCAAGGTTTGTGTACCACAGATAAAACGCACCGAAGCTAGACCAAAACCCCATCGATCTAGACTATCTTTTGCCGCTTGAATCACCTCTGGGTCATTTGCCAAACCTAAATAATTGTTTGCACACATATTCAATACCTCGCTACCGTCTGCTAGCGTGATATTGTTTTTTTGGTCTGAGCTAATAAAACGCTCAGTTTTCCAAAGTCCAGCCGCTTTAATTTCTGCTAAATCTTGTGCGATGCTTTCTTTTGCTGATTTAAAACTCATATTGAACCTTTGTAATTAATCTTCCCAGTTTAAAATGACTTTGCCAGACTCGCCTGACCGCATTACATCAAAGCCTTGTTGGAAATCGGTATAGTGGAAACGATGGGTCACAATCTTCTCTAGCGGAAGTCCGCTTTGCACCATCATTGAACCTTTGTACCAGGTTTCAAAAATTTCGCGACCATAAATCCCTTTAATGGTTAGGCCTTTAAACACGACCATATCCCAATCAATACCAGAACCAGTTGGCATAATGGCTAACATGGCAATGTGCCCGCCATTAATCATTTTGCTTAACATATCGCCAAACGCTTGTGGCGAACCAGACATTTCCAAGCCTACATCAAAACCTTCAAAAATCCCCAAAGAATCCATCATCTCTTTGGTGATACTATCTTTGGCAACGTTGATAGTGACGACGCGAGGCAAAATACTTTTAATTAAATCTAGGCGGTATTGATTCATGTCAGTAATGACAATATTTCTTGCACCAGCATGATCCGCCACTAAAGCAGCCATGCTACCAATTGGTCCAGCGCCCGTAATGAGCACATCTTCACCCACCATATTAAATGAGAGTGCAGTGTGTACTGCATTACCATAGGCGTCAAAAAATGACAGCAAATCAGTGTCAATAGGGCGGCTTGGTTTAAATACATTTTTTGCTGGAATCACTAAGTATTCTGCAAATGCGCCATGCCGGTTAACGCCCACGCCGATGGTGTTTGGACACAAGTGGGTACGGCCGCCTAGACAATTGCGGCAATGGCCGCAAGTGAGGTGACCCTCCCCAGAGACGATGTCGCCAATCTTTAAGCCATCTACATTTGAACCAAAATCGGCAATCTCGCCTACATATTCATGGCCTGTAATCATGGGAACTGGAATTGTTTTTTGTGCCCACTCGTCCCAGTTGTAAATATGAATATCTGTGCCACAGATGGCTGTTTTTTTAATTTTAATCAGTACATCGTTATTGCCAACTACCGGCATTGGCATGTCGTCCAACCACAACCCCTCTTTAGGGTATTTTTTTACTAGTGCTTTCACCTGACTCCCCCTTTATCGTGCTTATTTTGGTAAGTAATTATTTACAGATTAACTTAACATTGACACATCATAATGTAAATCGAATTTATATGACTGGTTGACTGTTAAAGCTTTTATTAATTCAATGGCTTCATCAGTAATAGAGTTTATTTGACTTGATATGAATCACTAAGTTTGCTCATTTATTTGTTAAAGTAGGCAGTATGACTAAAGAACACGTATCCTCCTCAACAACTAAGCGTAATTTGCCGTTAGGCGAATTTTCTATACTTGGTGATTTAGCAGGAAAACTGACTTTTCTCATTCGTACTAAACTATGGCTACAAATTATCGTAGGGATGATGGTAGGCATTAGTATTGGACTGCTCATCTCACCAGATGGTGCTGCCTTAGTTTCCCCGTCAGTAGCAGAGCTTATTTCAGGTTGGCTTGTTTTACCTGGCCATTTATTTTTGGCATTGATTCAAATGATTATGTTACCGCTGGTGGTATCTTCTATCGTATTAGGCATTGCCGGAACAGATGATTTAGATAAGCTCCGTCAAATGGGCTTGCGGATTGTCCCATTCTTTTTGTTAACAACAACACTAGCGGTATTAATCGGTGTTGGTCTCGCAATTCTGATTACACCGGGACAATACATCGATCCGCAATTATTAAGCAAAACACTCACTACCCCAGGGGCTACGGACACGGTTAATCAATTAGAAACATTTTCCATTCGAGAACGAATTGTAGCGCTTATCCCTGCTAATCCACTCAGTGCGGCTTTGGAGGAGAGTATGTTGCAAATTGTGGTGTTTGCAATTTTGACAGGTATTGCAATGGCCTCAATTGATAATGTCCGCGCAAAGCCATTGCTAGATCTCGCCCGTGGGGTTCAAGAGCTATCAATGAAAATAGTCAGTTGGGCTATGATTATTGTGCCTTTAGCTGTGTTAGGACTGCTAGCGCAAATTACGATGCAAATAGGCTTGAAAGCAATGATTGGTATGTCGGTTTACGTTGGCGTGGTATTGCTTGGCTTAGCCATTTTATTGGCTGTCTATACGCTCATTGTGTTTTTTATGGCGGATATCAAGCCATCCGTTTTTTTAACAAAGATAAGAGAAGTTCAGTTATTGGCTTTTTCGACTTCCAGTTCTGCAGCGGTCATGCCAATCTCAATTAAAACACTGGTTGAGAAGTTTAATATACAAACCTCTATTGCAGATTTTGTCATTCCACTGGGCGCTACCGTTAATATGGGTGGGACAGCGCTTTATCAGGTCATTGCGGCACTGTTTTTAACGCAAGTTTTTGGTATAGATCTTTCAAGTGGACAACTATTATTACTCGCTGCTACAACAATAGGTGCTTCTATTGGTTCGCCTAGCACGCCGGGCGTTGGTATTGTCATTCTTGCTACCATTCTTAGTAACATAGGCGTGCCTGCTTCAGGCATTGCGCTTATCATTGGCGTGGATAGAATTCTGGATATGTCACGCACTGCGATCAATGTAACTGGTGATATTACTGCCTGCGTGGTGATGGAAAAGTGGCTTGCGCCAAAAGTAGCCAAATAAAGAAATGCTAATTAGTCTAACCAGTTACATGTGTTCAGTTTTAAGCGAGTTCGTTCAATATCGATTCTATAATATCAATGCCTTCATTCAAGGTTTTGTCACTCACGGTTAGTGGCACCATAATCCTTAATACATTGCCATACACACCACAGTTAAGAATCAACAATCCTTTATTTGCTGCTTCTGTTTTTAATGTATTGGCAATATCGGCAGCTGGGCGGTGTGGGTCTCTATCATGGCAAAACTCCACACCAGTCATGGCACCCAAGTGGCGGACTTCTGCAATAAAACTAAACTTCTCTTGCATGCGACTAAACCGCTCGTTAAGCACATTGCCAATTTCGATTGAGCGAGCACATAAATTTTCTTCATCAATCACATCCAGAACTGCATGTGCTGCTGCAATTGCAACTGGATTGCCGGCATAAGTGCTACCAAGCCCACCGGGTTGTGCAGCATCCATGATATGTGCTTTGCCTGTGATTGCTGACAAAGTAAAGCCACCACCTAGCCCTTTGGCTAGGGTCATGATATCGGGTTCGATATCGGTATGCTCAATGGCAAATAGTTTTCCACAACGACCAATGCCGCTCTGCACCTCATCAACTACCAATAGTATGCAGTGCTCATCACAGATGTGTCTTAATCGTTTTAAGAAGGAAGCTGGTGCCGGTATATAGCCGCCTTCTCCTTGAACAGGTTCTACAAAAATTGCGGCAACGCGCGAAGCCTCAATATCATATTTGAATATTTTTTGTAGTCCATTAATGGCGTCATCTTCACTAACGCCATGCAATGGATAAGGAAAGGGTACGTGGTAAATCTCAGCTGGGAAAGGGCCAAATCCTTTTTTATAGGGGTCTATTTTGCCAGTCATCGCCACCGAGAACATGGTACGTCCATGAAACGCGCCGTCAAAGGCAATAATACCTGAGCGACCTGTGGCAGCGCGTGCTACTTTTACCGCATTTTCAATCGCTTCAGCACCAGAGTTCATAAAAAAAGTTTTTTTAGGCGTACTGCCAGGCGCGAGTTTGTTTAGTCTTTCTGCAAGGCTAATATAACTTTCATAACCAACAACTTGAAAGCAGGTATGGTTAAATTGTTTAAGCTGTTTTTCGACCGCTGCAACGACTTTCGGGTGGCAGTGGCCAGTATTAACAACCGCAATACCGGCACAAAAATCAATATAGCGTTTACCTTCTATATCCCAAATTTCTGCGTTTAATGCGCGTTCAGCAATAATACTATGCGCATAGCTAATGCCGCGCGGTAGCGCATCATTACGCCTTTGCATTAAAGCTTGATTCGTCATCGACTTTGTTGTGCCTTTCATTTAGCCAATATCCATGCACATATATTTAATCTCTAGATAGTCATCAATACCGTATTTAGAACCTTCGCGCCCTAAGCCTGAAGACTTAATGCCACCAAATGGCGCTACTTCATTCGATATTGCGCCGGTATTGATGCCCACCATGCCATACTCTAATGCTTCGCCTACACGCCATACACGTTTAATATCGCTGGAGTAGAAATATGAGGCCAAGCCATAAGGCACATCATTGGCAATAGCGATGGCTTCTTCTTCCGTTTTAAAACGAATAAGGGGGGCAACGGGACCAAAAATTTCTTCGCTAGCAATGAGCATCTCTTTGGTAATGCCAGTCAACACCGTGGGTGAGAAGAACGTGCCACCTAAATCTGTTGCTTTTGCACCCCCTGCTTGGACAGTGGCACCTTTCTCTTTGGCATCTGCGATTAATTTCTCAACTTTATCAATTGCATTTTGGTCAATCAATGGACCCAAATCAGCGTAAGGGGATAAGCCATTACCTAATCTGAGTGCATTGACTTTGTCTGCTAGTTTTTGTGCAAACGTATCATAAATACTATCTTGCACTAGAATACGATTCGCGCAGATACAGGTTTGACCTGCATTGCGAAATTTGCAGACAATAGCACCTGCCACTGCGGCGTCAATATCTGCATCATCAAAGACGATAAAAGGTGCATTGCCACCTAGTTCCATGGATGTTTTTTTAATGGTAGGGGCGCATTGCTCAAGTAGTTTAATGCCAATTTCAGTTGAACCAGTAAAACTCAATTTTCGCACAATAGGATTGCTAGTCATTTCGGCACCAATTTCTCTAGCAGAGCCTGTCACCACAGATAATACGCCATTTGGAATGCCTGCACGTATTGCAAGCTCCGCTAACGCTAATGCGGTAAAAGGTGTTTGACTGGCTGGTTTAATGACAATGCTACAGCCTGCCGCAAGTGCTGCACCGGCTTTACGCGTAATCATTGCCGCAGGGAAATTCCAAGGGGTAATGGCAACACAAACGCCTATGGGTTGTTTAGTGACGACAATACGTGCGTCGGCTCTTGGCGATGGAATAATGTCACCGTAAACACGCTTACCTTCTTCTGCAAACCACTCAATAAATGAGGCAGCATAAGCAATTTCACCGCGCGCTTCTGTAATAATCTTGCCTTGCTCCGTTGTCATGATTAATGCTAAATCTTCTTGGTTCTCCAAGATCAATTGGTACCAATTTCTTAAAATCTTGGCACGTTCAGCAGCGGTTTTCCTAGCCCAGGACTTTTGTGCTTCAAAAGCTGCATTAATGGCAGCTTTGGTTTCATCTCGGCCCATTTTTGGAATCGTACCAATCACTTGGTTTGAAGCAGGGTTATTGACATCGATTACCTCGTTGGAATTAGCATCCAACCATTGACCATTAATCAGGCATCGTTGTTTAAAGAGGGATTGATCTTGTAATGTTAGTTCGCTCATATGCTGGTGGCCTCCATATCTCTGTTGATGTACATGCTTTCGCACGGAGATAAGCGTTAATATTAGTTTAGTTTAACCCAAGTCGTTTTAAGTTCCGTATACTTTTCCATGGCATGTAAAGATTTATCGCGTCCATTTCCAGATTGTTTGTAACCACCAAATGGCACCGTCATATCATCTTCATCATAACAATTAACGTGTATCGTGCCCGCACGAAGTGCTTTTGCGGCAAGATGTGCGCGGCTAATATCGCGAGACCAAACGGAAGCGGCTAAGCCATAAGGGGTATCATTGGCAATCTTAATTGCATCTGTTGAATCCTTGAATGTAATGACAGACAGTACTGGGCCAAAAATCTCTTCACGTGCTATTTTCATGGCATTGGTTACATTGCAAAAAATCGTTGGTTGCACATAATAGCCTCCGCTATCTTGCATGGTTTGTTCGCCGCCGGTTACGCACTGCGCACCTTCCGCTTTGCCTGATTGAATATATTGCATGACATTATTCAATTGAATTTGATCGACAATCGCACCCATGGTTGTGTCATGATGCAGTGGATTAGCTGGTTGAAATTTTGGGATTAGACTTAACGCCCTGTTAATAAATTGATCATGTACTGATTCATGAATAATCACTCGTGAAGGTGCATTACAGCTTTCACCTTGGTTAAAAAAGATTGCATTGACAGCTGTTTCTGCTGCAGCCTCAACATCTGCGTCGGCGAAAACCACAAATGGGGATTTCCCACCCAATTCTGCCCAGGCTCGTTTCAGATTGGATTGTCCAGCATATTGCATGATTTTTTTACCGACATTAGTAGAACCTGTAAATGCAATACAATCAATATCCATATGCAGCGCCAAGGGTGTACCAGTCTCTTCGCCGTAGCCTGGGAGCACATTAAAAACACCCTCCGGAATACCTGCTTCTAATGCAATGTCCGCAAGTTTTAATGCAGTGAGTGGTGATTTTTCTGACGGTTTTAAAATGACACTATTACCTGTCGCCAATGCAGGCGCAATTTTCCAAGTGGCCATAATCATCGGATAATTCCAAGGCACGATTGCAGCCACGACGCCGACAGCTTCTCGAGTGACAAGTCCAAGTATATTGTCTGCTGTCGGTGCAATTTCATCATAAACTTTATCGATGCTCTCACCATACCACTGCAATGTATTCGCTGCTGCACTGACATCCACATTGAGGCTGTAGTTAACAGGCTTGCCCATGTCTATGGTTTCCATCAAAGCCAGTGTTTCAGCATTTTCTCGGATGAGGTGGCTAAAGTTAAGCAGAATATTTTTCCGCTCTTTTGGTGATTTTTTAGACCAACGTCCATCTTCAAAAGCAGTTCTTGCAGCATTAACTGCCAGTTCTACATCATGAACGCCGCATCGCGCAATCTCAGCAATTTTTTCCCCATCGATAGGGGAGATGCAATCAAACATCTGCCCACTTGCCGCCGATACGCGTGTACCATTAATAAAAGCTCGGCCATCTAAGTGTAGCTGATTGAACAGTTTTTGCCAGTTATGTTCGTTGCTATTCATCGCTTATATAAATCCTACTTGTTTTTTATCTGACAGCTCTTTACCGAACATTGCTTAAACGTGTAATAACAGATGACGGCGTTCCCAAGGACTAATCACCTTCATATACTCAGTATATTCTTGCCTTTTCACCGAGAGATATAACCTGATAAACTTTTCACCTAATAAGGCATGTAAATCAGGTACTGTGTCTAATAAATCCATTGCTTCCAGTAAGCTTCGGGGTAACTCTTGTTGATGTAAATAGCCACTACCTAGCAACTCTTTTTCCGGTTCGATTTTGTTAATCATGCCCAGATAGGTACAAGCGAGTGAAGTGGCAATCGCAATATAGGGGTTGGCATCGACGCCTGGAACTCGATTTTCGAGTCGGCGTGCCGATTTCTTTGCTTCCGGAATGCGAATACCAACTGTGCGATTATCACGACCCCACTGTACATTAATCGGCGCAGCATTATCACGTACCAAACGACGATAAGAATTCACAAATGGTGCCATCAACACCATGGCAGGCGGCAGGTATTGCTGTAATCCACCAATCGCATGTTTAAACAAATCACTATCAGATCCATTTGCATTCGAAAAAACATTTTCACCAGTTTTTTTATCAATCACACTTTGGTGAATATGCATGGCAGACCCTGGTTGATCTGCCATAGGCTTGGCCATAAAAGTAGCATACATATCATGTCGGAATGCAGCCTCTCTCACGGTGCGTTTAAATAAGAAAACTGAGTCCGCTAATTGTAGAGGGTCACCATGCATGAAGTTGATTTCCATTTGACCAGTACCCACTTCATGGATGAGTGCATCTATCTCTAAATTTTGCTTTTCGCAATATTCATAAATGTCTTCAAACAGAGGATCGAACTCATTGACGGCATCAATGCTATAGGCTTGTCGGCCAGACTCTGCTCGGCCACTGCGGCCAATTGGTGCCTGCAGTGGCATGTCTGGGTCAGTATTCCTTGCTAGAATATAAAATTCTAACTCAGGCGCAATCACGGGTTTCCAACCTTTTTGGTCGTATAAATCAAGCACTTTTCTCAATACTGATCTTGGCGCATATTCAATTAGTTCATCTTGAAAGTTAAAACAGTCATGAATCACTTGCGCAGTTGGGTCAACAGTCCAAGGCACGAAACAAACGGTATCTGGATCTGGTCGAAGTACCATATCACTGTCAGATACGCGAATAATACTATTGAAAGCATCATCATCTGGATACTCCCCAGTGACGGTCATGCCCAGAATAGATTCAGGTAAGCGCATACCTTTATCTAAGTGAAATTTGGTACGCGGTAAAATCTTGCCTCGTGGGATGCCTGTCATATCAGGTAGCAAACACTCAACTTCTGTTATACCGCGCTCATTCAGCCAAGCGCTCATTTTTTCAAATCCAGCTTTTTCTTTTTTCGCTATTTCTTTACTGTCCATATATCACCTATGCTGTTTTTATCCCTTACTGGCTAGTCCAAAAGCCTCAAACAAGGCAATAGATTGTTTGTTTTCGATAGCTTTCCATTCTGGATGCCATTGAACGGCTAATGCAAATGATGGGGTGTTAGAAACAGAAATAGCCTCTATCAGGCCATCTGCTGCTGTTGCTTCAACCGTTAAATGATTGCCAAGTTTGTCTATGCCCTGACCATGAAGTGAGTTTACAGTGATTTCATCCGCATGCGCAAATAATTGCGCTAATCGACCATTTTTTGTAATTTTAACGGTGTGAGCTGGCCCATATTGGACATCTAAGCTACCTGCTTTTTCTCGATGATCCATCATATTATCCTCCTGATGCACTGCTTGAAAAAGTGTGCCTCCCATCGCGACGTTTAGCTCTTGAAAACCTCTGCAAACCCCTAGTAAAGGTATGTTGGCTTCTAGCGCTGCTTGTATAAGAGGGAAGGTTGTTGCATCTCGGTCTATATCTAATAGCACTTCATCATTAATGCGTGTTTTTCCATATCTGCTGGGTTCTACATTAGAAACAGCGCCTGTTAAAAATAGGCCATCAAGCACACTAAGGATACTTGCAGTATCTTGACGGTTTCCGATAGCGGGTATTAATAATGGGGTGCAATTTGCAACATCAGAAATCGCATCAATGTACTTTGAACCTACCACGTTATATGGGTGATCTCCTAGCTGTTTGATATCTGCGGGAATGCCAACAATAGGGCGCTTTTTGTTCATAAGTTTAAAAATTCAATGGTTGATATGGTAGATTTAATGCACTTGCAACTGCTACATGCGCAACATTGCCTTGATAAATATTAAGTCCATTTTTTAAATGAATATCGTCAGCCATGGCTTTTGAATACCCTTTGTTGGCAATAGCCAAAATAAATGGCAACGTTGCATTCGTTAATGCCAATGTAGACGTTCTCGGCACAGCGCCTGGCATATTGGCAACGCAATAGTGGACAATATCATCTATGACAAAAGTAGGGGATTGATGACTGGTAGCATGGCTAGTTTCAAAACAACCGCCTTGGTCTATAGCAACATCGACAAGCACAGAACCTGGGCGGATTAATTTGAGCATCTCTCTAGTGATAAGCTTGGGGGCATGGTTCCCAGGAATTAATACCCCTCCAATTAACAAGTCCGTCTCTGGGAGCAGGTCACAAATATTCTCATGGCTTGAATAAGCTGTTGTTACCGCGTGACCAAAATCATTATCAATTTGCGTCAGCCTTGTTAACGACACATCCATAATGGTGACTTTTGCGCCTAGACCGATTGCCATGCGTGCAGCATTAGTGCCAACGATACCACCACCTAAAATGAGTACTTTGCCAGCAGCAACGCCTGGAACACCAGCGAGCAAAACACCTGCACCGCCTTGTGCTTTTTCTAAACAATGTGCGCCAGCTTGTGCAGCCATTCTGCCAGCTACCTCTGACATTGGCTTCAATAACGGTAATCCACCAAAGTGATCGGTGACTGTTTCGTAGGCAATGGCAATACAGTTGGATTTAAGTAGTAAATCTGCCTGTTGTGGGTCTGGTGCAAGATGGAGGTAAGTAAACAAAATTTGCCCAGCACGCAACATCTTGCATTCTGTTGGCTGTGGTTCTTTGACTTTGACAATCATATCTGCCTGTGCAAACACCTCTTCAGCATTGCTTACAATACTAGCGCCCACTTGCTCATAAGCTTGATTGTCAAATCCAGCGCCTAGCCCTGCATTGTTCTCAATAATGACTTGGTGCCCATGACGAATCAGAATGGATGCTCCGTTTGGCGTAAGACCAACTCGATACTCATGGTTTTTTATTTCTTTTGGTATACCGATTAACATAGCGCGATTTGCTTGAAAGCTAAGACCATATGCATACTATCCTATGCTTAATTTAAGTAATTTGGAATAGCAATTTGGATTGTTTTTTTACTGCGGCAAGTGAGTAATATGAATACTAGTGGTTTAATGTTGCTTTATCGCCAATACAGCTTGATTACGTAACGTTCGTAATAGACCTAATTCTTTTGACGTTTCATCAAAACCATGTGTGGTCTCAGTGTCTGCGTAAAAACAACCCACAGCATTTTCTTTAATCATAATTGGTAATAACAAAAAGCTTTTTGCGTTAGACACATCTTTGTACCATTTTGGTATTTTGGATACGACTGTTTCAGTCGTTGTATCGGCAATGACAATATCTGCACCTTTTTCTACAGACAGATGAAAAACATCTGCAGCGTAATCCAAAGAGAATTTAAAAAGCGGTAATGTTTGATCAATGTTGGCACCATAGCCTGAGCGCGCACGCATCGAATGTGTTTTATTGTCGCGAATAAATAACAGCACGCGGTGACATTGCAAGCCTCGATACATCGTCTCTAAAATCATTTGTAACACATCATTGAGCTCAAACTCGCCAATGAGTGTATTAATCACATCGTGAATGCCTGCTCCTAAAATTGCTTCGCCACTTTCCTTGTTTGAGACTTGTGATTCATCCTG
The DNA here is from genome assembly GCA_048058875.1 of Methylotenera sp. Classification (GTDB taxonomy): domain Bacteria; phylum Pseudomonadota; class Gammaproteobacteria; order Burkholderiales; family Methylophilaceae. The sequence continues at coordinate 45,345 of JBLLNR010000012.1, forward strand.
CAGTATTGCATGGTCTTCTGTAGTCGTTGATTGCACAGTATTAGCATACTCTGATGATTGATCATTCTTTGTTAATGACCCATTTGTGTAGTCTGTGACGCGCTGTAACCATCGAGAGTTTTTAGCTGCTAATTTGACAATGTTACCGCGTGCAGAAACCTCTTTTAGGCTTTGCTCCAGTACTTTTTGAAGTGGTGCAACATCAATAGGCAATGCTTTTTTATATTTTGCAACCAATGCTTGTATTGATTTATGCTTGTCATGCTTGTTTTCATTGGCTGCAATTGCTGACAGTTCGTTTGCCAAGTTAACCGTTAGTCTAAGCTGGCTGAATTCGTTAGATGGCGGCTTAATTTTGTCATCAGGCAACCCTTGCATCCCTTGTAATATCTGTTGCGGTAGTTTCCAAATCTTAGCGACCTCAACCCCTAGGTTGTCATAAGAAACACCAAGGATGCTACGAGAGGCTTCATGCTCGGACATGCCTCTGGCAATCAATTGATTAACTTGTTGAGATTCTTCATAAAAATAGAAAATAGAGAGTAAGTGACCCAAATGATGAAAAATACCGCAAATCATTGCTTCTTCGTAATTGCTAGCTTGTTGGTTAATCGTGAGCTGGCGGGAAGTAAGCCCAACGAAATAGGCAGCAATGACTTTATCTGATATTTGTTCAGATTGCGATTTATTCTCAAGGAAGTCTAATAAAATCAATGCAGTCGCAATATTGCGTACTACATCAAAACCCAGAATAACAACTGCCTTGGAAATCGTACTAATTTTGCCACCAAACTGACCATAAGAAACGGTATTCACTACCTTAAGCAGATTATTGGTCAGTGAAAAGTCTTCAAGGATGATACTGCTAAGCGCTTGTATAGATGACGTTTCTGAGCTCACTACTTCATTTATTTCACTGATCGTGTTCGATAATGCAGGAAAGTCATCATGACTTTGTATTAGTCTGATGCGAGCTGTTAAGTCTAGCGGTTTCTGTTCTTGGCTCATTCATGCATTATGAATCACATCAATGAAAGTAAATATTGTAATTAAACGCAAAAACAAGCCCTTAACTATTTAATTGTAAATATTTCGTTAATCGATACCCCATCTCCATCAATTACTGTAATTAACTATTTCTAGCAGTTGAGTCCCTTTCAGCTTCCTTCAAAACCGCTATATTTGACTAATAATAACTCTGCAAAGAGTTTTATTCAGCCAAACACAGCCTTTATCTAAATTAGTTCAATCGATGACTCTATAAGGCTCGATAATTGAAACGATTGTGTACGAATGTTATGTTTGGCTCTATATCAAACTAGGTAGTTTTACTTGGTTTTATAGTGTAGATACGGATTATCAGTACTGTTTTTAACAAGTATATTTCAATGGCGACTCTTACAAATTTTAGAGTTGAAGATTCAGTCGAAAGACATAAGACTATTCATATAGATAATTATAAATAGGAGTTAGAAGATGTTACATTCAGCACTAGAAAGAGATGCTAACAATCGTGCTTTTGAGAAAGAGGTCAGAAAGTTTGGAGAAATTTTAAAAGACGATGATGCAATGCTTGCAAAATTAGAAGCAACGAGTGATGCAGATAGCTTTATCGCTGCATATGTCAATATGGCAGCACAAAAAGGAATACACTTTACTGCTGACGATATGAAAATAGTTGTCCAAGAGCAAAAAACGGGTCACGACTGGCTAATTCCAAAAGTAGTTCTAATGATGGTCAGAGAACGTTTTTAAGTATAAATATAAATATAAGTATAAGGAGGTGTAGCTATGGATGAAATAAAAACCAGCAGTGGAAGAGTTGTTGGCAGTTGGGATGGAAAATGCGTAAAAGAATTGATGGCAGAAATTAAACGCATCAAAGCTGCAATGGCAAAAGAAGGGGCATCAGATGCTTTAATTTCTAAAGAGATGCCGCATCGCGACCAATTACATGAAGATTTGAAAAATTTTAAAGCTTATCACCTGTGGGGATGTGATGTGAACGGCCAATGCTTAGTAGGCTCTGGGGCAAATCGCATTGAAAGTGTTGAAAAAGTACTATCATTTTCATTAATAGATCACCATTAAGTTTCAGTAAGCCTCAATTAACTAAAGAAGTAAAAACATTTAGATGTTTATTGCTTCTTTAGTCAGTTTTAGTGTAAATCTAAATATGTACTGGTTATAATGATTTTAACAAATATTTAGGTAATCAACATGCAATCTCAGGAAGTAACAGCTTTACTATTAAAGGCGCAGAAAGTTGCTAGAGAAGTAGTTGCGCCAAATGTAGACCTTTTGGGTGATAATGTTAAGTGGCCAGAAAAAGCAATGCGGGCATTGCAAGAAGAAGGCCTAGGTGGTTTGGTTATTCCTACTTTATATGGAGGTTTAGGCTCAGGGGTTTTGACTTTGGCTAAAGTTTGTGAAATCCTAGGGCAGGAATGTGCTTCAACTGCTATATGTTTTGGAATGCATTGTGTTGGTAGCTCGGTAATTGCTGCAAATCCAACGGCAAGCCAGCAAGCAGACTTCCTAACACCTATTTGTGAGGGTCGGCATATTACAACGCTTTCGCTAAGTGAGGCAGGAACAGGGAGTAGTTTTTATCTACCCCAGACGACAATGAAAGCATTGTCGGGAGATGAGTTTTGCATTAACGGAAGTAAAACCTTTGTTACAAACGGTCAAAATGCAGATTCATATGTAGTTTCAGTTGTTTCTAATACACCAGAGGAACCACTAGGTTTATTTTCCTGTATTGTTGTCCCTAATAACTCCGGAGGAATAGAGTGGGGGGCAGAGTGGGCTGGTATGGGTATGCGTGGTAACTCATCTCGTACTATGGGTCTGCAAGATGTATGCGTACCTAAAGCTAATTTACTTGGTCGGCATGGAGATCAGATATGGTATATATTTAATGTTGTAATGCCATATTTCTTGATGGCAATGGCAGGCACATATCTTGGCGTAGCCACAACTGCATTTGAGGAAGCCAAAAAGCATTTATCTAGGCGCTACCACTCACATACTGGATCAAGTTTGTCACAAAACTCCGTTCTACAGCATCGATTAGGAACACTTTGGGCGTCGCTGGAGTCAGCTCGTCATCTCACTTATCATGCAGCTGCTAGCTTTGATGCTGGAGAACCAGAGGCGCTTATTGCTTTAATGTCAGCAAAGGTTCAAGTTGCTGATGTTGTAGTCAATATGGTAAATGAAGCAATGACTTTATGCGGAGGCATCGGTTACCGGAAGGACTCTAGATTAAACCTATTGTTGAGAGATGCCCGCGCCGCTCCCTTAATGGCTCCAACAAGCGATATTATGCGTGTATGGATTGGAAGGGCATTGCTCGGACAACCTTTACTGTCGGATTGAGGCTGAATAAATGGCTATACTGGAAACATCTAAGTCTGGGACTTTACAATTGCTGGGAGTGTCCCCAATTGTTTCAGATTTACTATTCGATCAACTTTGGCCTGCACATTCAATCCAAAAAATTCAAGATAAGTCGAATATATATGACGGGTTTGAAAACGGATCTCAGTCAGCAGACACTGTAGTGTTGGGTTTGGATATTAAAGAACCAGTTAGCATTGCACAACGCTTATTTTTGTATGACAAAAGCCTACCAATTTTTATATTGAGTGAGCCAGCACATTGTCCCCAACTTAAACGAACATTAATGTTTAGTCCTTTTGCTAGTAATGAGATTATTCCTTGGCCAGTGACAGATATAGACGAGCTATCAAATGCAATTAGCAAAGCTATGCATAGGCGGCAACTCCGTATGTTGCATCAAAATACGATTGCTAGATCTCATATTCGTCTTGAAAAGTTGCCATTATTACAACCAGAGGCAGAGCATTATTTAGATCAACTATTAAATCACGCTCCAATTGGAGTGCTGACCATAGATGTTAATGGCACTATTCTAACAATTAATCATCAGGCACTAGATATTTTAGATGTGAGTGAACAACAAGCGCTAGGACATTCGATTGGTCTTCAACTTCCGCATAGAGAAAGAGAAAAGGCTAAGTCCTTGCTTTTAAATGGCCTTAACTCATTTACGAGGCAAGAGCCACAAGTGTTCGAGACAGATAATAAAAAAAGAGGAACCTGCTTTATTGAAGTGTTGTTGACACCACTTGCATATCGAACTGGTCAAAAGGGCGCTATGCTTATCTTGCAGGATGTGACTAATAAAGTTTTAGCTGAACGTGAAAGGCAACGTGTTGAGGAGGATCAGAGGCTTCATCTGAGAGTGTTGCGGTCATTTTATGAAATCAGTTCGAACTTGGAATTGAGATTAAAAGAAAAACTACAGTTACTTTTAAAGTTAGGCTGCGAGCAATTTGGCATGCCGATAGGTATATTGTCAAGAATAGAGAATAAGAAATATTATGTTCAGGACTCTATTAGTGAATACTCTAATTTTGCGCCAGGGATTGAAAAAAAACTTAAAAGCACATTCTGTAGTCAAGCAATTTTAAATGCTGAGCCATTAGCATTTGAAGATGCAAGTAAAACAGATAAATGGAAAGAACATTACAGTACCAAAGTAGAAAAAATAAAAGCATATATGGGTGTTCGTATTATTGTTGAAGGGAGCTTGTATGGAACTCTTTCCTTCGCCAGTAGAGAACCAAGGAGAATACCATTCAGATTAGCTGATTTAGAGGTGCTTAAATTAATGTCTCAGTGGGTCGGGAACGAATTGCAAAGAGAGTTTGTTGGGGCACATATGGGTAAACTTTCGAGTGCCTTAGAGCAAGCTGCAGATTCGGTGATTATTACTGATCATAACCGTACTATTGAGTATGTTAACCCCTCTTTCGAAAGCATGACGGGTTATACAAGAGAAGAAGTGCTTGGTAAGAAAGCATATTTTCTAAGATCAGGAATGGGAAAACCAGATCTATATGATGAGCTATGGCAATCGATTAGCTCTGGTGGAGTTTATCGTGGGGTTATCATTAATCGTAAAAAGAACGGTAATGTTTATCATGAACAAAAAACAATAACGCCCTTAAAAGATGATCAAGGTAACATCACGCACTATATTTCTACAGGGCATGACATTTCTGATTTAGTAAAAGCTGAAGAACAAGATCGTATTCATAAAGCAGAGTTTGCTCATGTTGCTCGTCTTGGGGTGCTTGGCGAGATGACATCGGGGTTAGCGCATGAGTTAAATCAACCACTTTGTGCAATCACAACCTATGCACAAACTTGTCTACGTATTATCCAAAGTGAAAATCATCAAATAGAGGATGTTAGTTACGGCCTTAAGCAAGTTGTTAAGCAAGCTGAGCTTGGTGGTGATATTTTCAGGAGGCTTCGTAATTTCGCACGCAAAGAAGAAAAACCACAAACGCCAGCCAGCATTAGAGATATCGTTATCGAGGTACGAGATTTTACACGTGCTGAGTGTTTGCAAAATCAAATTGATTTCATTGTTAATGTGTCAGAAACCTTAGCGCCAGTGAGAGTAGATCCAATTCAGATTGAGCAAGTATTAATCAACCTTGTACGGAATAGTATGGATGCATTACAGGATACTGAAGAGACGCGCAGAAGAATAGTTATCAAAGCACGGAATTATAAGCGAAAATATATTTGTGTTAGTGTAAGCGATACTGGGCATGGTTGTAGTGATGAGGTCGCTCAGCGATTATATGAACCTTTTTTTACGACAAAAAAACATGGGCTTGGCATTGGGCTAGGAATAAGTCAGACGATTGTAGTGACCCATGGCGGTAATCTATGGTTGGATAAAAGCTCACACAACGGTACAACGTTCAGTTTTACGCTTGAAAAAACGGTGGAAATCGAAACAGGTGATGAAAATGAAAAGTGATCTAAATTTAAAATACACTATATACATAGTTGACGATAATCCAGCAGTGCGAGATGCAATAAGGTTTCTTGTTAAACAGGTAGGGTTTACCCCAAAAGTTTTTACAGCAGCGCAAGAGTTCCTGAACTTTTTCAAAGTTGGGATGCGAGGCTGCTTAGTGCTTGATATACGTATGCCAGGGATGAGCGGATTGGATTTACAAGAAGAGCTAACATCATTAGGTGCGCACATACCTATAATTATTATTACGGGGCATGGTGATGTGCCAATAACAGTTCGAGCAATGAAATCTGGTGCATTTGAGTTTTTGCAAAAGCCATTTAATGATCAGGTTCTTTTAGATACAATCCAAGCAGCCTTAAATCAATACGACCTTATATGGGAAGAAGAAGATAAACGCATTGAAGCTGCTAAAAACCTAGCTGTGCTTACTAAGAGAGAAAGAGAGGTGTTGGAGTTATTGAAAAATGGTAAATCAAATAAATTAATTGCTAGAGAGTTGTCACTTTCTGTAAGGACTATAGAAGGCTACAGAGCTAATATTACTGATAAATTAGGAGCCAAATCTTTAGGCGTCCTAATAGATATGGTTATTAAGTCAGAGTAATTGCAGGTTTATACTCCCCTTTTAGTCAAGAAGCCCCTTTTATGTTGGTTGTAAGTAGGCATTTTAGGCTATCCAGTGAGAATAGCCGGTTTAATTCATGAATTGAGCTAATGAGTTAAAAAGCAAGTATTTCCACGTATTTTCTACATTTTATCCGTATTTCTTCGGGTATTCCTAAATATTTTTGTATGTAAAATTGATTTCATGTTGTGTGAATGAGTGACTGAATAACTGAGTATTTTATGAATCATTATTCATTACTCAAAAACACAATGAAACAATAAATTTTATAACATTAGGAGTATTAATTATGCGAAGTCTCATATTAGGGCATCTAGTCTATTTATACACACCTCTAGGAATACTTGCAACTATCGCTGGTATTTTAATGGGTGGAGACTGGGTATGGATAGGTATAGCAATATTTGGATTTAATATTGTAGCGGATACGCTAACTAGCGGAATTCACCTCAAGGGTGCAGCAGTAAATTCAAAGGGGGAAGCGGCAGGTGTTGGGCCAATTCTAAATTTAATGATGTACTTTCAATTAGTCAGTTTTGTAGCATTACAAGCTGCAGTGTTGTGGAGAATTTATCAATATGTAGGCGGTGCTCCAATCGAAGCAATGACTTACAGTGCGTTTGGTCAAACTTTTGCATATGAAAGTGGCATTACTGGTTTAGGACTTACGGCTGTCGTTATCGGTGCCGGCTTACACCAAGGGCTCGGTATTATGTTTGGCCATGAGTTGGCTCATACAAAAGGATTCGGTTTCATGATCTCACGCATGATGATGGGCTTGTCTGGCGTTGCTGCATTCTGCTATGCACACGTATACAATCACCACCTCGAATTAGGTCGAGCTTGGCTGGGTCCACAAAACAACGCTATGTTGGATGATACCGATCCTGCTACTTCACCGCGTGGAAGAAGCTTATATAAACATTGGGTTATTTCAACAATAGGCCAGTCATACTTTGGTTTCAAAACTGAGCAAAGACGTTTGAAACGTATGGGGAAATCTTTCTTCAATATCTTTGCTAATCGTTGGATTAAAGGTTACTTGCTGAGCGTGCCAACTGTTGCTGCTTTTAGCTATGTTGGCTACATGGCAGGTGGACAAGATGGTGCATTGTTAGGTTTAGGATGTTTGGCTGTCATTTGGATTATCTCTACATTTGAACTAGAAGCACTGAACTATATGGAGCATTATGGCTTGATTCGTGTAAAAGGTGAACCTATTGAATATCGTCACTCATGGGATAACGATAGTATTTTTACAGGCTTTGCATTTATCGAAATTGGCCGTCAAGCAGATCACCATGACCGAGGCGAAACACACTTCTGGGAATTATCAAGTGTTGGCGTACCTTCAACACCTGAAGGAGCTCCAAACGCACTAATGGGCTATTACACAGAATTTGTTATCGCGCTTATTCCACCTTTGTGGCATTCAATTATGAAAAAGAAATTAGCAATTTGGGATCGTGATTTCGCGAATGCTGAAGAGCGTAAAATCGCAGCAAAAATCAACCGTATGGTTGGTTATGAGTGTGATTTATCAGCAGTAGAAGGTAAAAAATTAGAAGTTAACTATATCTAAACACAAATAAGCATCAGCTAAAACTAGCTGATGCTTTTCTCATATTAAAGGAATTTGAAAATGAGTACAGCAGATGAATCACTATATGCACGTTTAGGAAAAAGACCAGGTATTGAGCAGATAGCGTCAGATATCTGGGATAATCATATCAGCAATCCTATTATTAATAACCGTTATGCAGCTAGTGACCCAGTAAAAGTTAAACGCTTAGTAACAGAGTTATGTTGTGCGGGTTTTGGTGGGCCCGAGGAATATACAGGAATGGATATGATTTCCGCACATAAAGGTATGAATATTAATGAAGCTGAGTTTATTGCAGTTTGTGATGATGTACTTAAAGCTTTGGATAAGAATAAAGTTGGCAAACGAGAGAAAGATGAGGTTCTTTGTATTCTTTACTCAATGAAAGATGAAGTTGTTCATTTATAAATTAATTGATCATTGCAAGATGGTCTAAAGCAAAGTAATAGACAGGATATCATATGTTTGGATTGTTTTCCTCCAAAGGCCCTTTTAAAGTCAAAGTGGCTTCAATCGATAAAACATTTACAGTTGAAAAGGGCGATAATTTACTTAAGGCGGCACTAAATAATAAATTAGCATGGCCACATGATTGTAGGGTAGGAAGTTGTGGTAAATGTAGGTGCCGCTTAGTTAGTGGAAAAATTAAGCCTCTAAGCGACTTTAGCTATGTCCTTAATAGCGAAGAAATGGACTCAGGTATGATTTTGGCCTGTCAAACCAGCTTGAGAAGTGATGTAGAGATTGAAGTTAAGATGGACAATCCACCTGCGGTAATATCTAAGCCTGAAACTTTAGAAGGAGTGATTGCATCTACCAGGCCATTAACACATGATATTTTAGAAGTCACAATACAAGTAAAAGAGCCATTCCCAAAATATTTAGCAGGACAATATGCTGAATTAGTAGTGCCAGGTTTGATAGATAAACCAAGATCATATTCTTTTGCAAAAGCACCAGATCAAGAGAAAAAAAACCATATCAGTTTTTTTATTAGACATGTACCCAACGGTGAGTTTACAACATGGCTACATGCTGAAAACAGAGAGGGACAGTCAGTTAATGTGACAGGCCCATTCGGATCTTTTTGGCTTAGGGATTCGCCAAATCAAATTTTATGTATTGCTGGTGGTAGCGGTATGGCACCGATTAAAGCCTTACTCGAACAGATGGTAAATAATGGTGTTAATAAACAAGTAACTTATTTATTTGGAGCACGATCGCAAAGAGATTTGTACTGCCTAGATGAACTAGCAAGAATAAAAAAAATATTCAATGGGCAGTTTAATTTCATACCAGTTCTGTCACAAGAACCAGAGGACAGCAATTGGGATGGATTAAGAGGCCGATGTGTCGATGAAATAATGAATGCTCATGACTTTAGCTCGGGTACAGATGCATATTTATGTGGGCCACCTGCAATGATAGATAGTGCTATTGAAATACTTAATAAAAATGGATTGTCAAATGATAATATTTTTTACGATAAGTTTTTAGATGCTTCAAATATGCAAGGTGGAAGAGCCTAACAGCTTAGATTCAAAAAATAGCAATAAATTTGATTAATAACTTTACAATAAAGAAGAGTGGAGCTAAAGATGAATGTAAACGAATATTACTCTGAAGAGGTACATGGGATACATGAGACATTTGATTTAGGAAATTTCCCACTTGAGAACGGTGAGACGCTCAGAAACGCCAAACTATTGTATAAAACACATGGTAAGTTAAACGATAAAAAAAATAATGCTATTTTGTTCCCTCATATGTGGTCCGGCACCTCCAGCTCTATGGAAGGCTTTATTGGTAAAGGAAGGCCACTAGATCCAGAAAAATATTTTATTATACTACCTGGCATGTTTGGAAATGGATTTTCCTCGTCACCTAGTAACACACCTACGCCACATGATAGAGGTGCATTTCCTCACGTGACGATAGGTGACGATGTGGTAGCGCAGCATCGACTATTGACTGATCGATTTGGGATTACAAAATTAGAGCTAGTCTTAGGGTGGTCCATGGGTGCGCAACAAACATATGAATGGGCTGTTCGCTATCCTGACATGGTAAAACGTGCAGCACCGTTCGCAGGATTTGCTAAAGTTACACCACATAATGCACTCTGGGTAACTTCCCATGAAGATGCATTAAAGTCGGATCCGAATTACAATAATGGATTTTATGATAAGGCTAGCGATTGCCATGTAGGGATAAGAAGGCATTCTCGACTTTGGGGGGTAATGGGTTTATGTCAAGATTTTTACAAGCAAGAAACATGGCGAAGTTTAGCGTTTAGCTCACTGGAGGACTTTCAAAAAGGTTTTTGGGACAATTATTTTTTACCAATGGACCCAAACAATTTGATTTGTATGAGTTGGAAATGGCGGCATGGGGATGTTAGTAAACATGCAAATGGGAATTTAAGCGAAGCATTATCTAGAATAAAAGCCAAAACGTATGTTATTACGTTTACTAACGATATGTTTTTTCCACCAGAACACAGTATGGCAGAGCAAGAAATGATTCCAAATAGTGAGTTTTTTCTTATAAATACCTTGTGGGCACATTTCGGTATGTTTTGTTGTGCTAATGAGAATGAACAAATAGATCCTATCTTATCGAAATTATTAGCTACATAATCCATTACAACTTTGTAAATCAGTATCAACAATCATAAATATATGTAAGGTGGTCCTACAATATATTTAGTATTCTTTAACTCCGAAAATATTATTAATCTTCTGTAAGAGCTCACATTTAAGCAATTAATATAGGGTACAAAAAAAGCAGACCAAAAAGGACTGCTTAGTTTGTAACTGACTATACACGGAGGGAGTTTATAGCCAGTATTTTACGTCCCTGTTAGCTTTCTACACTAAAAGCTTTACCTGGACATGCTGCAACTACTTTAAGTACCTCTTCTTCACTTGCATTCTCTGGTTGGATTACAAAATTTCCATTTTCAATTTTAAATACGTTTGGCAATGTTCTAACGCAATTGCCATTATGTATACACTTTTCACTATCCCAATTTACTTTCATGTAGCTCTCCTTATTGATTAAATTGTTCTTTTATAATTTAAGTATGACTATTTATAAAAACATTCGGTATACGTACTAATACTTGGAACTATAAAAAAGTTGATTTTGCTAACCATTCACGGCCTTTGAGCATGCAATTCCAATAGACCCAAGGTAATAGCTTTGCTTTTAGAAACCAAGCTGATTTGCGCGGCACAGTTGAATCTATTGGGAATGTTGGCAATAGTTTTCCACCATAGCCAAACTCAGCTAATATCACTTTTCCTTTTTCTACAGTTAGTGGACAAGAGCCATATCCGTCATACTCTGACAATAAGGGGATGCCTGCACGTAATGAAATGATATTTTCTGCAACAATAACTATTTGTTTTCGTGCTGCTGCGGCTGTTTTTGCATTTGGAGTACCACATATATCACCAACGGCGAATACATTTGGAAATCTTACATGTTGTAAAGAGTGTTGATTTACATCACACCAACCAGCTGCATCCGCCAGCGTGCTTTTGCTAATCACATCAGGAGCCACTTGAGGTGGTACTACATGTATGATGTCGAAGGACTTCTCGACTAGCGTTGTATTTCCATCTGCATCTTTTATGTCAAACCAAGCTTTTTTCTTAATACCGTCTATTTTTACTAGATTAGAGGTGAATACTAATTTAGCACGGTATTTATTTACATACTTCATCAAAGGTTCTACATAAGTTTTTACCCCAAATAAACCTGGGGTTGCTAAGTTAAATTCTATGTCCATTTGAGCAAGGTTGCCTTTTTTGTACCAATGGTCGCAAGATAGATACATTGCTTTTTGTGGTGCGCCAGCACATTTGATTGGCATTGCCGGTTGCGTGAAAAGGGCTCTACCACTGCGAATATTTGATATAAGTTCCCATGTATAAGGGGCTAAGTCATAGCGGTAGTTCGAGGTAACACCATTTTTCCCTAAAGTTTCTTCTAAACCTTCTATCTTTTCCCATGCGAGTCTTAAGCCTGGGCAAACAATCAGCTGCTCATAGTGCACTGTTTTACGATTAGATAAAAACACTTGATTGTGTTGAGGGTCTAGCTTAGTAGCACTTGCCTGAATCCATGTAGCATTCTTCGGTATTACTGATTTCATGGGGCGCACAGTGTCGCTAGCATTAAACGCACCCCCACCAACTAACGTCCAAGCAGGTTGATAGTAATGATTTTCACTTGGCTCTACGATGGTAACTTTCAAGTTTGGTTGTCGTTTTAATATGCTGGCCGCAACACCTATTCCGGCCGAACCGCCACCTATTACTAATACTTCACAATAAGAGTGTTGCTTCTCTATGTCTGTTTCTGTTTTTAAATTTATATTGGCCATTTGCTATCCCTCGAACTAAAGTTATTAATTATGTTGATTCTTTTACACAGAGATTTAGCAACATAATGTCAAACTGTTAATCAATTATTAGCTTCCCCTTAGCGCTATAGTTACTTCTCTGATTTCATAATGAAATCGTGTCCACGTGAGAAATACCGTTTTATTTGGTTAAGTCATTTATATCTGCTACGGCTCAATTTTTATTCTGTGTATTAGAAGTTTCCACTTAATCTGCTTGTTGGTCAGTTTATTTGTAACACTATAAACATTTGAAAAAGTTTACATATACGTATTAATACGCTGTGTAGCCATTGGTATTTCGAATAATCTGTCTGTTAATTAATAGTATTAATAGGAAGTGTTATAGAAGATTGGTAACTACAGCTATTAATAGCCTCTAACCAAATTGTTTCAATATGGATTCTGAAAAAACTGTCAATTATAAAAAGAGCTTATTAAAAAACCTTTTTCCAAGCTGGATGTATAGTTACGATCAAGAATGGTTTTTTGGAGACTTGGTAGCAGGTATTATCGTTACAATTATGCTCATACCACAAAGTCTAGCATATGCTTTAATTGCGGGGCTTCCTCCTGAAGTTGGTCTGTATGCAAGTATTCTCCCCTTAATCGCTTATGCATTTTTTGGGTCAAGCATGACGCTAGCTGTTGGTCCGGTTGCTGTAGTTTCATTAATGACGGCTAGCGCACTGGTGCCATTAGCCGCTGTTGGCACAGATCAATACGTGACGCTGGCTATCCAATTAGCATTGATATCAGGGTCAATTTACTTAATATTTGGGTTTTTAAAACTCGGATTTTTAGCACACTTATTAAGCCACCCTGTTGTTAGTGGTTTTATCAGTGGTTCGGCCATATTAATAGCGATAGGGCAAATAAAGCATATTTTAGGAGTGAAAGTTACAGGAGCAAGTGCACTAGACACTGTCATTTCTTTATGGCGTGAATTACCGCAATCAAACATAACTACACTATATATTGGTGTCGGAACGATATTGTTATTATATTTCGCCAAATCATTGCTGCCTTATTACTTATGTCAATTAGGCTTACAGAAAAAACTAGCAGATATGATTAGCAAATTGGCACCAATGCTGGTGGTGATAGTTTCAATTATATTAGTCACTAAATTTGAATTGCACGTAAATAATGGTGTTGTTGTTGTTGGTTTCGTCCCTAGCGGAATCCCCGAGCTTCATTATGCATTACCTAGTTTGAGTGTGCTTCAATCACTTTGGCTGCCAGCACTACTTATTAGTATTGTTGGCTTTGTAGAAAGTGTATCAGTTGGACAGTCGCTGGCAATGAAAAGAAAGCAAAAAATAAATTTAAATCGCGAGTTATATGGGCTAGGGGCTGCTAATGTAGCAAGCGCCTTATCTGGAGGCTATCCAGTAACAGGAGGGTTTTCTCGTTCGGTTGTTAATTTTAGTGCAGGCGCTAATACACCCCTTGCAGGTGTAATTTCTGCTGGATTAATGGTGATTGTACTTGTCGGATTTACGAGTAGCTTTTCAAACCTGCCGCAAGCAGTGCTTTCTGGCACCATTATTGTTGCTGTGTTGGGGTTAACTGACTTTACAAAATTAAAAGATATCTGGATGTTTGATAAAGCTGACTTCGCTGCATTTATGCTTACTTTCCTTGGACTGATTGCTTTGGGTGTTGAAGAGGGCATCTTAATCGGCGTAGTCTTTTCTCTAAGTGCTTATTTTTGGCGTGCCAGTCACCCACATATTGCCGAAGTGGGACGGATAGCAGGAACAGAACATTTCAGAAATGTAGAAAGACATCAAGTTGAAGTTGCTCCGAACATACTAACGTTGCGGGTGGACGAGAGCTTGTTTTTTGGAAATGTGCAAGAAGTCGAGAGCATTGTGCAGGCAAAAATAGCTGACAATCCTGCATTAACAGATGTGCTATTAATAATGTCAGCAGTTAATAGAGTTGACTCTACGGCATTAATGGTACTCGAGGATATTAATCATTCTTTAGGCCGTTCAAATATGAGGCTACATCTTGCAGAAGTAAAGGGGCCTGTTTTGGATACATTAAAGCATACAGATTTTTTCAAAGCGCTTACTGGAAAATGTTTTTTAAGTGGGCATGAGGCATATAACGAATTGACTTCGCTATTGCCTGCTAAAACTAATTAAAATTAGAAAGAGAATGTTTGAGATGACTGAATTAAATACGACAAATAAGATTAAAAAGCCTATCGTAAAATCTTTTTTTGATGAGATAACTTCTACGATTACACATGTTGTCTACCAATCAAATGGGAGCGAGTGTGCGATTATAGATTCTGTAATGGACTACGACCCCAAATCAGGAAGACTGACGACAAAATCCGCAGATCAGGTTATAAGCTTTGTTCGTAGCAAAGAATTAAAAGTGCAATGGTTACTAGAAACGCATGCTCATGCTGACCATATTTCTGCAGCACCATACTTACGCGAACATTTAGGAGGGTTAATTGGTATTGGAGTGACAATCAAGGAAGTGCAAAATGTGTTTAAGAAAATGTTTAATCTAGAAGAATGGTTTAATACAGATGGTAAACAATTTGATTATCTATTCTCAGATGAAGAAGTTTTTTATATCGGTGACCTTGAAGTAAAAGCGTTGCATCTGCCAGGCCATACGCCTGCTGATATGGCATATATCGTTGAAGGTGAAATAGTCTTTGTTGGAGACACTTTATTTATGCCAGACGTTGGTACTGCACGTTGTGACTTCCCTGGCGGGAATGCTCATACTCTTTATCGGTCTGTCCAAAAGTTGTTCAGGCTTCCAGATGAAACACGTTTGTTCTTATGCCATGATTACCCACCAAACAACCGCAAACCAAAATGGGAAACCACAGTTGGTGAGGAGCGTAGTTTGAACATACAAATTAATAAGAATATTAGTGAGGCACAGTTTGTTGAGATGAGAAAAAAAAGAGACGCTACACTAGATATGCCTACCCTAATACTGCCTTCTATTCAAATTAACATTCGCGCAGGTGAATTGCCACAAGCAGAAAGCAATGGTATCCAATATCTGAAAATACCAATCAATGCAATATAGCTATAGTCCTAAACTAGACATTATGGACTAGACCATTTCTGAATAAATTTATTCTCACAACATTCAAGAGCAATTAAATAAGATATTGTTTTTAATAGTAAAAAATAACTATTGTAAATAGCTCCCATTTCGCAAGTAATAAATAGCTTTTATATTTATTTCTCTCCTAAACAGGTAGTTTTACGCTAGAACTGATGTGATTTAACCGTTAATCTTTGGTCAGTTGATTTCTTTATTTTTTTGTTAAAAAGGTATTAATTATGAGCAACGATAAATCTTATGAGGCTAGTTGTTTTTGTGGAGATGTAAAACTAAAGATCAGTGGTGAGCCAGCAGGAATGGGTTATTGCCATTGTGAATCTTGTCGTACTTGGTCTGCAGGTCCAGTAAATGCCTTTACATTATGGAAACCGGAAGTGGTTGAAGTTACAAAAGGAAAAGATAAGTTAGGTTCATATAACAAGACCTCCAGAAGTGCTCGTAAATGGTGTAAAACCTGCGGAGGACATGTTTATACAGAACACCCTGAATTAGGAGGCGGCTTGGTAGATGTCTATGCAGCGGTCATAAACGATTTTACTTTTAAGCCAGGTGTTCATGTGTTCTATGAGGAAAGCGTGCTATGCATTAAAGATGGACTTCCTAAAATGAAAGACTTACCTAAAGAAATGGGCGGCTCTGGTCAGTTGTTAGAAGAGTAAGGCTGTGTCGAAATAGATACTATCTTAAAAAATTCACAGCGTAATAGTAATTCAAGGTAACACATTAGCGACGATGGTATTAATAAGTATTGAATGGAGTATTGGGAAGCATTTTTATGGTTGATCACATTAATAAAATCGGGCGTATTTTGCCCGCACCAGAAAATTTCCTGGATGCAGAGTTAACACACGAGATTACAAAGAATGGTTTAAATCCAGAAAGGCGTGGCTTTTTATTAAAAAGTTTTATTGCTGCAAGTGCAGCTTTAGCCGGAGGTGTTGCACTTACAGCTAAAGCAAGAGAAGTTGGTGATCCTAGTATATTGTCTCTTCCAACTCATTCGACAACGCTAGGTAAGCCAGTTGCGGCTAACCCTTATGGTGTTCCTTCTAAATATGAGACGAATTTATTGCGCCGAGAATCTCCAGGTCTTACTAGGGTTTCAGCCGCTTCTGTATCTTTCGCGCCCTTGCAAGGGCTGTTCGGTATTATTACACCAAGTGGATTGCATTTTGAGCGGCATCATCAAGGTTGGCATGACATAGATCCCAGTACGCATAGGTTCATGATCAATGGTTTAGTCAAAAATCCCAAAGTTTACACAATGGACGACTTGATGAGGTTGCCATCTGTATCACGTATGCATTTTATTGAGTGCGGAGCTAATACAGCAATGGAGTGGGGAAATGTAGCTGTACCAACAGTTCAATATACACACGGGATGTTGAGTTGCAGCGAGTTTACGGGTGTGCCTTTATCAGTATTGCTAGAGGATTGCGGATACGATAAAAAAAATGGGAAATATATTCTCGCTGAAGGCAGTGATGGATCAAGCATGACTAGAACTATCCCTATTGATCAGGCATTAGATGATGTAATGGTTGCTTGGGGGATGAATGGAGAGATGCTTAGACCAGAGAATGGTTATCCATTACGTTTAGTGGTACCTGGGGTGCAAGGTGTTTCTTGGGTTAAATGGCTACGCAGGATAGAGATAGGGGATAAGCCTTATGCGACAAAAGATGAGGCTGTTCACTATATTGATTTAATGCCTGACGGTCAGTATCGACAATATACATCAATACAAGAGTGCAAGTCAGTTATAACATCTCCATCAGCCGGACAAATGCTGTTAGGCAAAGGATTCTACAATATTACAGGCTTGGCTTGGTCTGGTCGCGGGAAAATAAAGCGTGTAGATATTTCAATGGATGGCGGTAAAAACTGGAAAACAGCACGTCTTGAGAGCCCTATATTACCTAAATGCTTAACGCGTTTTAATATCGATTGGGTGTGGGATGGCTCTCCTGCAATATTGCAGTCAAGAGCTATTGATGAAACAGGTTACGTGCAGCCAAAAATTAATGAATTAAGAGAGGTGCGTGGGACTAGGTCTGTCTATCACAATAATGCAATCCAGTCATGGAAGTTAACAGCATCGGGGGAGTTAACTAATGTTCAAACGTATTAATCTCCTAATTATTCTAATTATGTTAGCGGCAACTGGAGCATACGCTGCGGAATATAAAAATATTGGGCGAACAGCAACAGAAGAAGAGGTTGCATCTTGGGATATTGACGTGCGTCCAGATTTTAAAGGCTTACCAGTAGGCGAAGGGAGTGTCGAAGATGGAGAGGTTGTCTGGGAGGCCAAATGCGCTTCTTGTCATGGTACATTTGGAGAGTCAAACGAAGTATTTACGCCGATAATAGGTGGCATAACTGAAGCTGATATCGCCTCTGGGCATGTTGCTGGCTTAGTAGGTAATAAACAGCCACAAAAAACAACAATAATGAAAGTCGCTACTATATCCACTTTATGGGATTATATTCATCGAGCTATGCCTTGGACGGCGCCAAAATCACTCAGCAAGAATGAGGTTTTTGCAGTAACTGCATACCTATTGAATTTGGCAAGAATTATTCCAGATGATTTTGTTTTAACTGATAAAAACATTCAAGACGTGCAAAAGTTAATGCCTAACAGAAATGGTATGACCCTAGAGCACGGACTACGAACTGTTAATGGCAAGCCAGATGTTAAAAGTAAAGCTTGTATGCAAAATTGTGAAACACTAGATCGTATTACTTCTGTATACCCTGATTCTGCAAGAAATTCCCATGGCAATTTACAGCTTCAAAATCGAACATTTGGTGCAGTAAGAGGTGTCGATACAAGTTTGCCGACTGCTACTACTTTAGAAGAGTCAATTATCAGATATAACAATTCATCATTAACAGATGAGAATAATGCAACCAGCTCTGCTGATTTAGAGATGCAAAGTCTTGCTAAAAATAACAATTGCTTAGGTTGTCATGGGATTAAAAAGAAATTAATTGGTCCCGGTTTTAACGAAATCGCAGCTAAATATAAAACTGATAAAAATGCCAATACGATGTTAGTCAAAAGAGTTAAGCAAGGAACAAGTGGCAATTGGGGTGACATAGCTATGCCACCTCAAACATCAGTTAGTGATGCTGATGCTAAGACGTTAGTCAATTGGATTTTGAAAGGAAACTAAAAAATGAGAGAACATGTAAGAAGTAGTAAATCAGAAGTATTAAATCAAGCGGTAAGTAAAAGAGATTTTTTAAGGTTGAGCGCTGCTTTCAGTTTGGCTGTGGTAGCAGGGCTTTATGGAATAAAGGATGCAGGTGCAGTTGAATGGAAAGCAAGCAACTTTAATGCTAAGAGTTTAAAGGACACGCTGAAAGAGATAGGTGCTGAAGACTACACAATATCTAAAGATGTTGCAGTAAATAGTGCTGAAATTGCAGAAAATGGCGCAGTTGTTCCAGTGAGTATTTCTAGTGATATACCCAATACTGAGTATATGGCAATATTAGTTGAAAAGAACCCTAATCCTTTAGCAACTGCTTTTACTATTCCTACAGGTACTAAAGCAGATATAAAAACACGGATCAAAATGGGAGAAACATCTAACGTACTTGCTTTAGTTAAAGCAGATGGAAAGTGGTTTGCTGCGAGCAAAGAAATTAAGGTGACACTTGGTGGTTGTGGCGGATAAAAGCCAAATAAATAAGTTTAATGATAGGAGATATGTATGACTCAACCAATGCGTATACGCGCGAAATTAAAAGGTGATGAAGTGGAAGCAAAAATTCTGATTCAACACGACATGGAAACCGGCTTACGTAAGGCTGCAGATGGTACAAAAATACCACCTCATTTTATTAAAACATTGATTGTTAAATACGATGATAAGGTTGTTTTAGAGTCTGTGATGGGAATTGCCGTTTCAAAAGATCCGTTCCTATCGTTTACATTTAATGGAGGTGCAAAAGGTGGAACGCTAAGCGTAACTTGGATTGACAATTTTGACGAGACTCGCACAGATAGTGTAACAGTTAACTAGGGTTGAGCTGCATTTGAGTCAAAATAATAGAGGATAAATGATGAATCGCATAAAGCAATTAGCCTTTTTAGTGTTAGCTTTGCAAATATCCATAAGTACATATGCAGAATCTAATTCCCTTGAGGAAAGCGACATATATAAAGAACTGATTGAAGATGGCAATCCAGCAGACTTTAAAGAAATGCGTGGTGATGAACTGTGGCACAAAAAAATAGCACCAAAAAATGTATCTTTGGAGCAATGTGATTTAGGTAAAGGCCCGGGTGTGATTGAGGGAGCTTATGTAGAACTACCAAGGTACTTTAGTGATGTAGATAAAGTAATGGACCTTGAACAACGTCTTATTTATTGCAGAACAAGCATACAAGGACTGACTTACGAAGAGGCAGTCAGCACTCCCTTTAGTAAACCTGGTAAGGATTCGGACATAGAAGCATTGGTTACTTACATAACTGCAGCGTCAAAAGGTATGCCAATGGCTGTAAAACTTGATCATCCAATGGAAAAAGAAGCTTACGAAATAGGAAAAAAATTGTTTTTTTATCGTGCTGGGTCCCATGATTTTGGTTGTGTTACATGCCATTCAAACGATAATAAAAGAATTCGTTTACAAAACTTGCCAAACCTTTTGAAAAAAAATGACGCGCAAGCAACTTACACCACTTGGCCAGCCTATCGCTTGTCACAGGGTGAGGTGAGAACAATGCAGCATAGAATCAGAAGCTGTTTACGCCAACAGCGATTTCCAAATCCAAATTATGCTTCTGATGCGATTACAGCGCTCACTACGTTTTTGGCCAAAAATGCAGAAGGTGGTGTTTTTAGTGCACCCGCTATTAAGCGCTAAGGGGCTGATATGAAAAAATTATTATTATTAATACTAGCTACTTCAATACTTGGGTGTGCGAGCCAAAAACCAGAAAAAAACTATCAGGTTGAAATGTTAAAACTAATCAAATCGGATTTTAAGTCTGAAGGTTCTGTGAATATTAAGAAATTTATGGCACAAGATGAAGTACAAAAGTTCTGTAGTTCCTTGGAGGAGCAGGACGCTACTATTGATGAGCTTGCAACGATTAGAGAAAGTCAGTTAAGAACAGTTAAGTATCCAAAGGATGGAAAATATTTGGGAGATTGGAAAGCTGGTAACGAAATAGCTAATAATGGAAAAGGTGGGCAGTTTTCTGATGAACCTGGATCAGTCAGCGGCGGTAACTGTTACGGCTGTCACCAAATAACTAAGGAAGAAGTCGCTTATGGCACCATTGGCCCATCACTCTATCAATATGGGAAATTGCGTGGAAATACTGAAGATATATATAAATACACTTGGGCAAAAATATATAACGCTCAGTCATTTATTGCATGTTCAAGTATGCCACGATTTGGTCATCAAGGCATCTTAACTGAGCAGCAGATTAAAGATGTAATGGCACTATTGTTAGCGCCAGAATCACCAGTTAATCAATAAACTAGTAGACATAGTTTACGCATTGTAAATCGACTATAAAAAACGGAAGTTGAAATAAAATGTCATTAAGTCGTCGTGAATTTTTGCAATTATTAGGTGTGGCCGCAGCTAGCGGAATGGCACTAAACAGCAAGGCTTTGCTAGCACAGCCAGCTACTGATAAGCTTTATGATATTCCGAGTTTTGGTAATGTGCATTTCTTACATTTTACTGATTGTCATGCACAGCTTAATCCTATCTATTATCGTGAGCCAAGCGTTAATTTAGGTGTAGGTGAAGCTATTGGTCGACCTCCACATCTAGTGGGAGAGAGTTTGTTAAAGTATGCTGGGGTTAACCCAAATACACCAGAAGCACATGCCTTCACGGCACTAAATTACGAGCAGGCCGCACGTACCTATGGGAAAGTAGGCGGGTTTTCTTATTTGTCTTCACTTGTAAAACAAATGAAAGCAAGCCGA
Source organism: Methylotenera sp. (assembly GCA_048058875.1). Classification (GTDB taxonomy): domain Bacteria; phylum Pseudomonadota; class Gammaproteobacteria; order Burkholderiales; family Methylophilaceae. The sequence continues at coordinate 66,939 of JBLLNR010000012.1, forward strand.
CCAGGTGCCTTACTGTTAGATGGTGGTGATACATGGCAAGGGTCAGCAACAGCTCTATGGACAAATGGACAAGACATGGTAGATGCATGCTTGGCACTTGGTGTCGATGTAATGACTGCGCATTGGGAAATGACTCTTGGCGATAAGCGTGTGCAAGAAGTGATAGAAAACGACTTCAAAGGACATATTGATTTTGTCGCACAAAATGTAAAAACGCTAGACTTTGAAGACCCTGTATTTAATCCGTATGTATTGAAAGAAATGAATGGTGTGTCGGTTGCAATTATAGGACAAGCTTTTCCATATACACCAATAGCTCACCCACGTCATTTTGTTGCTGATTGGACTTTTGGAATTCAAGAAGAAAGCATGCAAAAGAATGTAGATGAAGCACGAACAAAGGGTGCCAAGGTGGTCGTTGTCTTATCTCATAATGGTATGGATGTTGATATAAAAATGGCATCGAGAATAAGAGGTATAGATGCCATCATGGGCGGACATACGCATGATGGTATGCCCGTGCCTGTAATTGTTGATAATCCAGGCGGGAAAACTATCGTCACTAACGCAGGAAGCAATGGTAAGTTTCTCGGTGTGCTTGACTTTAATGTAATCAATGGACATGTTCAAGGATTTAAATATAAATTACTACCAGTATTCTCTAATTTTTTAACGCCCGATGCTGAAATGGATAAATTAATATCCAACATACGTGCACCATTTGAAACAAAGCTAAACGAAAAACTGGGCACAACATCAGACACTCTGTATCGACGTAGTAATTTTAATGGTACATATGACCAATTAATCGTGGATGCGCTTATGGATGTTAAAGGTGCGGAGATGGCATTTTCGCCAGGTTTCCGCTGGGGAACTTCTTTACTGCCGAACACTGAAATCCTCATGGAAAACCTAATGGATCAAACAGCGACGACATATTCTTATAGTACCTTGACAGAGATGAAGGGTAGTCAAATCAAAGCAATTATGGAAGATGTAGCTGATAACTTGTTCAATCCTGACCCATATTATCAACAAGGCGGCGATATGGTACGTGTAGGAGGAATGCAATACGCTATAGAACCGAATGCAAGTATGGGTTCTAGAATCCAAGATATGCGACTAAATGGAAAACTAATTGATGCAGATAGAACGTACAAGGTTGCAGGTTGGGCACCAGTAGCAGAGGGTGCCAGCGGTGAACCTGTTTGGGATGTGGTCGCGAATTGGATTAGAGACAAAAAAACAATTCCTTCAGTTAAGCCTAACGTTCCACGGATTATAGGAATGGATGGAAATCCTGGGTTCATGAACTAACAAAGGTGTAAGACTTTGAGCCTACTTCAAAAAAAGATTGTTTGATACTGTTATTTATGGTGATCTATACTGCTGCTAGTAGTGCAAAGCTTAGTTTTACGATTAAACTAATGACGCCAGAGACAGCATTAAAAGCCGCTCAGGCGGGATTGAGTGAATGTAGAGCTTTAGGATATCAGGTGTCAATAGCAGTGGTGGATAGATCAGGACAAACTCAAGTGATGTTGCGTGATCGGCTTGCAGGTGAGCATACGATTGAAGCTGCTACGAATAAGGCATGGACCGCTGCAAGCTTTAAAATGAGTACAACAGAGCTTGCTAAAGTAACGCAAAGCGGTCAAGAGTCAAGCGGTATCAGAGCGATGAGTAGAGTATTAGCAATTGGTGGTGGAGTTCCAGTTGATATAGGTGGGACTATTTATGGTGCAATTGGTGTTTCTGGGTCGCCTTCTGGTAAAGAAGATCATAAATGTGCTACTGCGGCTATTGCTACAATAGCGGTCGATTTAGAGTTTAATTAAATGTCAAAGTCGGTTTAGTTCTTCATCTAAAGGTGGCCAACTTTAACTAAAATTATCGTTTCTTTTTCTACATATGGTGTATGAGTACTCATATGAGGATTACGAAGCCAAGTTCCAGCAGGATATCGACCAAATTCATCAATGAGCTCACCAGAAATAACATATATTTCTTCTCCACCAAAATGAGTGTGTGTTTGAAAGTATTCATTTGCAGGCCATTTTACTAATGCTGTATGTTGCCCTTTAAAATTGTGCAGAGGCATTACCTGTAAATTACCTTGTCCGCTTAACCAATCTGAGTCTAATGTATCAATACAAACTTTTGATGCATCACCAGGAGCGAATTGATTTAATTTTACAAAAAGAGTACAGCCTATTTTGCTAAATGGAGCATGCTTAGAGCCTGGTGCGTTTCTGAGGTAAGCCCCCTTTTTATAGTGACCAAACTCATCAGAAAATGTACCTTCTAACACTAAAATTTCTTCACCGTTAGGATGTGAATGGTAATTAAATGAAGCTCCAGGTTTGTATTGAACAATACTAGTTGCATGTCCTTTTTCTTCTTGATCACGTTCCAATTTTTTTCTATATACACCAAATTGAAGTGTTGAAGACCAATCATACTCATTGGTATTGATGCACATTTTTTGTTCTAAATTCATATTAACTTTCATATGCTAAGCCTTAAATTATGTAATTTAAAAGTCAGTACAAAATATCTAATATGGATTTTATTTTCTAGTGTAGTACTACTTAGAAAAGTAAAAAAAGTAGAAGAATTTATCAAAATATAATCAAATTTTGACTGAATTTAACTGAGGCTTAAAAAATGATGTAGTACGAAATGTATTCAAAAGTCTAATTTCAATAATTATGAATAAGTTTTTCTCATAGTCTTTGAGTTCACCCTCCATCAACTTTTCAAAATACGTACTTCGCTGCTATTAACCGTAATTTTACGGATAGTAATTATTTTGCTGACGTTTAAAGTGTATGAAGCATTTAAACCATAAGCGAATCAGTCAAATGGTGAGGTGTGAGTAATTTAAATAATAACAGCTCGAAACAATATGGAGAAACCATATTGACTATTTAGTAATTATTATATTTATGGGAGTTGGGGCATGAAAAATAAAATATTAGTAGCTGCTATAGCAGCATTGTTTATACCAGTAGCTCAGGCAACTACTTATGGTACAGATGTTAACAACTCTGCACTGCCTGCAACAGGGGGTATGGCAGGCGCAAGTATTGCTCGTACAGTTGAAGGAGCTGCTGCTGTATTTGGCAACCCAGCAAATTTAACGCAGTATAAAGAAGGCACTACTTTTTCATTCGGTGCAACATTTTTTGATCCAGAAATCAAGGTAGATCACGATGGGTCAACTACAGGCACAGCTTGGTCAGGAACGTCTAATGCTGATAAATATCTAATACCAACTATCGCTGTAACACAGGGTATGGGTGGCTTAGGTTTAGATAACTTAGTTCTTGGTTTAGGTTTATCTGCAACCGGGGCAGGTTCAGACTTTAGGGATGTGGCAGGTAGTTTAGGTGCAAATGGTGAAGTAATTATCTTTTTAGCAAATGTTGGTGCTGGATATCAATTAACTGAAAACCTGTCAATTGGTGCCATGGCCACAATTGGCAATGGCTATGCGCAAGCAAGTTTGAACACTAACAGTTCCTCAGCTCACAACTTTGGATTTAGAGGAACTATAGGCGCTACCTATAATATGGGTGCTACTAGCGTGGGCGGATACTATAGAAGCCCTCTAAAAATCCATTATGAAGATTATATTGACAATGGTGGTATTCCAACGTCACCAGGCAACGACACCTATTGGTCAGACTATTGGCAGCAACCTCAAGAATTTGCTATTGGTATTGCCAACAACAGTTTAATGGGTGGTGATTTGCAAATAAATGCAGATATTATTCATAAAGACTACTCTAGTGCAGATTTCTATAAAGACTTTTTTAGAGATCAAACGGTTTTTGCATTAGGCGGTCAACTGACGACAGGCAAAGCACAATGGCGTTTAGGTTATAGTTACGCAAGAAGCCCTCTAAAGAATATTAAGGATCCTTCAGCTCTTATTGGTATTGGTAACAACTTTACAATTGGTGCACCAGGAGGTGGTCAAATACCTGTTACCGGCGCGGTAGTTGAATACTTTCAGGCAACTAATGCAGGAGCAGTATGGGAGGATAGTATTTCTGCTGGATTTGGTTATCAATTACTACCTACTTTAAGAGTTGACACGCATGCAGCATTTGCTCTCAGTCGGGATGAGCAAGTTGGTGCGGCAAACAAGGTTGATGCTCAAGCATGGCAAGCAGGATTAGGTTTCACTTGGTCGTTTAAATAATTCTATCTAGCCATTTAAAAGATAATTAATTAAAAGTAAGGGGCTACTATGGCGAATTTTACAGTTGCTGCTTTGATTGCATTAGCAAAGAGTGAAATTGAAGAGTGTGATCTATCGATTGTTGAAAAAGCAATCGAAAACAAATCTCATTTAATAATTGATGTAAGGGAGCCGGAAGAATTTGCGCTTGGACATATAGGAAGTGCCCTTAATATACCAAGAGGAGTTCTAGAGTTTAGGACAGATGATAAATATCCAGGTGCAATAAAGCCCCTATCCGATAAGACTTCTAAAATAATCCTATATTGTCGCTCGGGTGGACGGAGTGCTCTAGCAGCGCAGTCGCTAAGTAAAATGGGATATAAATCTGTTATCTCTATGGCAGGGGGTTTTATGGCTTGGGAAGAAGCTGGTTTGCCAGTTAATTAGAGTAATAAATGCATATTCAAATTTACTAAATGTTTGAACGAGTTAATGCATTGAATTTGTTTTATTAAGTTTAGTTGAATTAATTAGAGTAAGGAGATTTTGAGATGAGTATTAAGAGCAATATTAAAACTTTAAAGAAAGCAACACAATTAGCAGTACTGGGCTTAGCGCTAGGCATGTCTGCACAAGTTACTACGGCATTTGCAGATGAGACAAGCTGTTCACCCTTTACACCATTACTGAAAGGGCAAGAAGATTTTGTATATGTATGGACACTTGGTGTTAAAGGGCTTGGTAATGAATCAGATAAATTAGTAACAGTTGACGTTAATCCAGATTCAAAAAACTTCGGGAAAGTGATTAATACAGTTTCTGTTGGTGGTAGAGGTGAAGCACATCATATGGGCTTCACTGATGATCGCAAATACATGTGGGCAGGTGCGTTAGACAGCAATAATATTTTTATTTTCGATATTGCAACAAATCCTGCCAAACCGAAATGGGTAAAAACAATCAGAAATTTCACAGCTCAAACCGGATTAGTTGGTCCTCATACATTTTACGCCATTCCAGGCAGAATGATTGTTGGCGCTTTGTCTAATGCAGAAGATCATGGTGGAAGAACTGGTATGGCCACCTATACTAATAGTGGCGAATTGGTCACAACAACAATGATGCCGACCACAAATGGGGGGACGGATTTGGATATGATTTAGCAATTAATCCAAATAAAAACGTCATGTTAACTACATCATTTACTGGTTGGAATAACTATATGATGGATTTGGGTAAATTAATTAAAGATGAAGAAGCCATGAAACAGTTTGGTAACTCATCAGTGATGTGGGACTTCAAGTCGATGAAGCCCATTAAACAATTTGTAACGCCGGGAGCGCCATTAGAAACGAGATGGTCTTTTGCTGAAGGTGATAACTGGGCAGTAACTACCACTGCATTAACATCAAAAGTGTATACCTATATGCAAGATGAGAATGGTGAGTGGCAACAGTATGAAGCTGGCACCATTGGTGACCCATCTAAAATTCCATTACCAGTTGATATCGCAATGAATTCTGACGGGAAATCAATGTGGATTAATACTTTTATGGATGGAACAACTCGACTATGGGATATGAGTGATCCAAAAAATGCAAAAGAAATCTACACAAAGAAAATTGGTAACCAAGTCAATATGGTGTCACCAAGCTTTGACGGTAAACGTGTTTATTTTACAACCTCATTAGTGGCAAATTGGGATAAAAAGGGTGAGCATAATGACCAGTTTTTGAAAATGTATAACTGGGATGGTAAAGAGTTGACACTAGCCTTTGAAATTGACTTTGAAAAAGAGAAGTTAGGTAGAGCTCACCATATGAAATTCCAAACGCGTGACTTAAAAACGCTACAACCATTAAGGGCTTCAATTGGCTCAAAACTGAAACTTGCAAATAACTAGATCTTCAAATACGACTATCTTTATTTACTAAGGGATGTAACGCTACTTCATGAATAAAAAATTAAGTATCGTTATATTGTTGATAGTAGTATTCTCCTTATCTGTCTGGCTGCTTTATCCGGAAATCCTAACCACTCCAAAAAGCCAGACAGATTTTTTTTCAGTACCATCAGAGTCACCATTACGTGACCTAAAAGCGAAAATGCCGGATCCAGGAACATACGAATTACATAAAATTTTTTCAGTACCATCTTTAAACGTATTGGATTCAGATGGAACGTTGCAACCAATCAGTAAATATACAAAAGGTAAGATAACGCTGCTAACATTTTTTTATCAACGATGTTCAGATGCTGATGGATGTCCCTATGCAATGCAACTTTTTCATCGTGTAAAGAGTAAGTTAGACAAAGATGAGGAGCTAAGAGACCGGATTCGATTCGTTCATATCAGTTTTGATCCAGATAGGGATACACCAAAGATGATGGCAGGATTGGAAAAATATTATGCTAATTCTAATCAAGATAAAAAAAGTATCGAATGGGATTTTTTAACCACTTCGTCTATAAATGAGTTACTTCCAGTCGTTGATGCATTTGGACAAAATGTAGACATCAATGTCAGTTCACTTACAAATGATCAGTTAATTAGTTACTCCCATGTGCTAAAAATTTTTTTGATAGATGATGAGGGAGACGTTAGGGAGATATACTCAACAGCTTATGTTAGTAAAGATATGTTACTTAATGATATAAAAACACTATCACGCGATAGCCAGTAAGAAATGTTTAATAGTTTTTATAAAGTGAATCTAAAGATATGTTTAAATTATTAATAGTCATATTTTTTATCTACTTGCTTTATAACATAGCCGGATATAAAAATGAGTTCTCGTTAAGCCATATAGTTACCCAAGACTATACGCAAAAAACTCCACTTGGGATGCCAGTGATGAACCACCCAATGGATAATAAACCTACCGATAAAAAGGTAGCACTAGGGCGTAAATTGTTTATGGATAGAAGGCTTTCACATAACAATACAATTTCTTGTGGTATGTGTCATGTCCCTGAGCAAGGTTTTACTTCTAATGAGCTTGCAACAGCAGTAGGGATTGAGGGACGTTCGCATCGCAGAAATTCTCCAACGATTTTCAACGTTGGATACTACGATTTTCTATTTCATGATGGCCGAGAGTTTACTCTAGAGGATCAAGTAATAGGGCCAATGTTAGCCTTTAATGAGATGGGAAACCCATCAATTGGACATGTGCTAGAAAAAATAAGTAACCTGAAAGATTATGAGGGGTTGTTTGAAGAAGTTTATGGTGGTGGAGTAACGCTACAAAGGGTAAGTAAAGCAATTGCTGCATATGAACGGACTATAATTTCAGGTAACTCAAGGTTTGATCAGTGGCGCTATGGCGGAGATAAGAAGGCATTAACGCAAGAAGAAATAAATGGTTTTGAGATATTTAAAGGGAAAGGTGGTTGTGTTTTATGTCATACCATGAATGACAAAACAGCACTGTTTACTGATCAATCATTTCACAATACTGGAATTGGCTGGGCGCGTAATAACAAGGTGATTAAAAAAGAGTATGACAGTGAAACATTTCCAGTTCAATTGGCACCAGGCGTTATTGTGCAGGTGAAGCATGACTATCTTGAGACCTCTTCAGAAAAGCCACAAAACGATGTTGGACGCTTTGAAATCACGGAAGATCCACAAGACAGTTGGAAATATAAAACACCAAGTCTTAGAAATTT
>JBLLNR010000013.1:0-99361 GCA_048058875.1 Methylotenera sp.
GTGTCTTTAACTTTAACGAAGTGAGCTCCATTTCAATGGGTCAAATGGAATGCTGTTGTTACGCAACTCATAATATAAGCCATTGCTTTGATTTCCCCCGGTATTGCCAACTTGAGCAATTGTATCGCCAGCTGTAACATCTTCGCCGACACTCTTTAATATGGCCTGATTATTGCCGTATAGGCTCATATACCCGCTGCCGTGATCGATGATGATTAAATTGCCGAAACCTCGCATCCACTCAGCAAATACAACACGACCACTTGCAACTGACTTTACGGAAGCGCCTTCTTTGGCGCGGATAAAAAGGCCTTTCCAGGTTAGACCGCCATCTTGTCGTTTATGACCAAAACGGTTCATTACCTCACCGATAACAGGTAAGTTAAGCTTGCCTTTTAGTCGTGCAAATTTTTCTCCAGCATAACGATTATCAGGTGTTTGTTGATTTTTTTCGATGCTATTCGGTGGTTCTGACTCCTTGGTTTTTTGTTTTTGTTTGGCAATTTTAGATAGTTTTTTCACAAGGTTTGCCAAGCGTTTTTCATCTCGTTTAAGTTTTTGTATTTGCCCTCTCTGAGCAGCAATTTCTTTTGATAAATGCTTGAGCACAGATTTCTTTTCTGATTTTTCTTTCTCTAATATTTCACGTTGCTTTTCTTGTTGTTCTTTAAGTTCTGCTACTTTCTGCAAAGCCTCGGTTGTTTGCGTATCCAGTGTTTTGATCTCATTTAAATTGCTTTGCATGCTATCAATGAGTTTAGTATGTGCATGTCCGATATAGGATTGATATTTGAGGTCTCTCGCTAATTGACTGGGACTTTTACTTTCTAATATGAGCCTAAAATAACTTTGGTTGCCTTGAATGTATTGCTGATTGAGCAAAGCACTCAGCTTTTCTTTTTGCTTTTGCAACTCCTCCTTAATATGTTGAGATTCTTTTTTAAGCTTTTTTAACTTAGATTCATTTTCTTTTTGGGCTTGTGTAATTTGATATAGTTTTTTATTAGCTACACTGATTGCCGATTCTGATTTTTTTAACGCATCCGTGACGTCATCCTGTTTGGCTTTGGTCTGATTAAGCTTTTTCTCTATGGTGTTAATCTTTTCTTTGATGCTGTTTATATCTTCTTTTGCCGAGTCTGCTTTTTTATTGGCAAAACTTGTACTCTGCCCAAAAAGCAAAATGAGAATAGTTAGGCTAGAAAAGACTTGTCTTAATAGTTTCAATGTTAACTTCAGTACACTACAAATATTTAGGCATCATGTTGAAATGAAATTAAATTTTTACCTGTCATTTCAGCTGGTTGTGAGACTCCCATCATATGTAGCAGTGTTGGGGCCAAGTCAGATAATGCCCCATCTTCAGCAAGATTCGCTTTTCGGCCTACGTAAATTAAAGGAACTAGATTGGTTGTGTGTTGCGTATGTGGTTGGTTGTTTTTGTAATCTTGCATGAGTTCAGCATTACCATGGTCTGCTGTAATAATCACTTCGCCACCAATTCCTTGCATCGCTTCGACAACTCGGCCTATGCATTTATCTAGCGTTTCTACTGCTTTAATAGCAGCTTCAAGATTGCCCGTATGACCAACCATGTCGCAATTTGCATAGTTGCAAATAATAGCATCATATTTTTTTGATTGTATTGCTTCAACTAGCTTGTCTGTGACTTCCACAGCACTCATTTCTGGTTTTAAGTCATAAGTGGCAACCTTGGGTGAGGGGACCAAGATTCTATCTTCGCCTTTAAAAACATCCTCATCGCCACCGTTAAAAAAGAACGTTACATGCGGGTATTTTTCAGTTTCTGCGATACGTAACTGAGTCAAACCTTGATTTTGTATATGTTCGCCAAACGTATTTTTTAGTGTAAATGGCGCGAATATTGGTGTTGCCTTTTTCTGGTTTTGATCGTGTTGAGTTAAGGTAAAAAAGTGCGACAACTGTGGAACACGTTTGCGCTCAAAGCCCTCAAATCTATCATTAAGAATAGCATCAGTAATTTCTCTAGCACGGTCGCCGCGAAAATTCATAAAGACAACGCTATCCCCATCTTCTAATTTAATTGGCGGCTCATTTGGTTGGCGAATGCAGGTGCATTTTACGAACTCATCGGTTTCCTTGCGTGCATAAGCATGATCTAAGGCTTTGCTGGCAGATGTTTCTTCCAAGTCAGCTTGACCTTCTACAATCATATTATAGGCGGGTTCAATACGCTCCCAACGCTTGTCCCTATCCATCGCATAGAAGCGACCACAGATGCTAGCAATCCGACCAGTACCTAATGATGTAATTTTATCTTCTAAAGCAGCAATAAATGGTGAGGCGCTAATCGGTGGTGTGTCTCTACCGTCCAGAAATGCGTGCACGTAGACTTTCTCTAGTCCTTGTTTAGCCGCTAGCTCGATTAAGGCATAAATATGCTCTTGATGGCTGTGTACGCCACCATCAGAAAGTAATCCAAAAACATGCAGAGCTTTGTTGTTGATTTTTAATTCTTTAATTGCATCTATCAGTATTGGTAGTTCAAAAAACTCTCCGGTTATAATGCTGTTATTTATACGTTCAAAATCTTGGAACACGACACGGCCTGCACCGATATTTAAATGTCCAACTTCAGAGTTACCCATTTGCCCATCTGGTAAACCAACATAGTGTTCTGACGCATTGATGAGCGTATTCGGATAATGCTGTTTTAATGTATCTAAATTGGGTGTTCTCGCTAGAGAAATTGCATTGTCTTTAGATTCTTCGCGGAATCCAAAGCCATCTAAAATGAGTAAAATAACAGGTGTAATCGGCATCTTAAGTCTTTTGCATTCGATATTAGGATAGATACATTATAATAGCTGCTTGGTGAAAAAAAAGTAAAAGGCAGACTAAAGTTATTTAATCCTCTTGAAATTACTTCAAAAGTCAGCATTTAATCAATACATATAGAGAAAGATGATAGTGGAATTTATTACTGAAAACGCTTTGTTGGTTATTTTGGCATTAGGGTCTGGTATTGCTTTATTATGGCCTATCTTGAGTAAGGGCAGTGCAGCAGGAGTGCCTAGTATTTCAGCCGCAGAAGCGGTCATGCTGATGAATCAATCAAAAACAATAGTCCTAGATGTGCGTGATGTAGCAGAGTTTGCAACTGGTCATATTCAAGGAGCTAAGCATATTCCGTTAAACGAGCTAGAAGGGCGGATTAAAGAGCTTGATAAGCATAAAAAAAAGCCTTTGTTAGTTTGTTGTCAGAAAGGTGTACGCTCCAATGCGGCGAGTAAAATACTGGCTCAGCATGATTTCGAGCAGTTGTGTCAATTGGCAGGTGGTTTAGATAAATGGGTTGAGGCAAAAATGCCTTTAGTGAAGGATTAAGATGGCAAATGTAATCATGTATACGACAGGGTACTGCCCATACTGTACTAACGCAGAAAGGCTATTGAAGAGCAAAGGGGTAACAGAAATCAATAAAATCCAAATTGATACAGACCCAGCGCTAAGAATGGAAATGATGGAAAAAACTGGCCGTAGAACAGTGCCGCAAATTTATATTGATGACCATCATATTGGCGGTTTTGATGATTTGCGCGCATTGGATTTGGCAGGTGGACTTGAGTCATTACTAAGCAAGTAGACTCACTTTTGCCAAAATAGAGATGATTAAAATCTGATTAAAAGTTAAAATAGAAGATTAACAGTAAAGACTGTACTCAATTATAGATAAACAATAGGAATGATACATGGCACAAGATAACAATGCTGCACCCAATACAGATGAAGCAGCACAAGGAGCGCAAGCAGGCTTCGGAATTGAAAAACTATATGTAAAAGATGCATCCATTGAGGTGCCAAATGCACCGCAAGTGTATACTAATCGAACAGCGCCACAAGTAAATGTAGAGTTGGCAAACAGCGCAAGTAAGCTTGATGATGGCGTGTTTGAAGTGTCAATCAAGGTAACGGTAACCGCGAAAATTGAAGAAAGTACCGCTTTTTTGGTTGAAGTGACGCAAGCTGGTATCTTTGGTATTCGTGGCATACCAGATGAAAATTTGGAAATGATTTTAGCAATCACATGCCCCAATATTTTATTCCCGTATGCGAGAGAGGCTGTTTCTGACATGGTAACTAGAGCAGGGTTTATGCCTATACTCCTTAATCCAATTAATTTTGAAGCTTTGTATGCACAACAAAAAATGGAAGAAAATAAAACAGAAAAGCCGAACTAAAATTTACAATCTAATGTTATGAAATTTTTATTTTCAATAGTCAACATTCTGGTTTCGTATACAAACCCAAGCAAGGTGTTTTTCTGCTTGGGTTTTTCTTTTTTTGTAGCGATGCATGCAAATGCTGCAGATTTCCGCTCTATCTTACCAGCTAAAGCAATTACCTATGATGCGCCATCAGCTGCATCAAAAAAGCTATACATCATGAACCAAGGCTATCCGGTTGAAATCATTGTTAACTTGGGTGAATGGGTAAAAGTCCGAGATCAACAGAGTGGGTTAAGCTGGGTAGAAGGTAAAGACTTGGATACGAAGCGAACTGTAGTTGTAACAGATAACACCGATATTAAAGAGACGGAAAGTGCCGAGTCAAAACTGCTGGCAACAGTAGAAAAAGATGTTGTCTTGGATTTACTGTCTCCAAATATTCATAATGGCTGGGTTAAAGTTAAGCATCAAAGTGGCATTGTTGGTTATATACAAAGTAGTGCAATTTGGGGGCTATATTGAGTAAAATCGCAGTGCTAGGTGCTGGTGCCTGGGGCACTGCATTAGCTATCCATATTAGTGGTCAACAGCATGATGTAACGCTATGGGGTCGAAACGCCGGGCATGTATCAGGTATGCGTAAAGCCCGTGCTAATCCACTCTACCTTGGTGACTTCAAGTTTCATGACACTTTGATAGTTGAGGAAGACTTGGAAAATGCCATTGACGGCGCTGATTTAATCTTATCAGTGGTTCCTACAGCAGGCTTCAGATTGCTCCTTAAAGAAATTAAGAAACTGGGGTCTACTCAACCGATTATTTGGGCGCACAAAGGTTTAGAGCCAATATCTGCGCTACTACCACATGAAGTGGCTGTTGAAGAGCTAAGCATGAGCCGCAAGTGGGGCGTTTTATCTGGCCCTAGCTTTGCCGCAGAGCTTGTAAGAGGATTGCCGACCGCAGTTACGCTTGCAGCTAATGATACTGCATTTGCAGTAGAGGCTGCTCATTTATTACATGGTGGTAGCTTGCGAGTGTATAACAGTACTGATGTTATTGGTGTTTCAGTCGGTGGTGCCATTAAAAATGTGATGGCAATTGCTGCTGGCATTTCAGATGGTATGGGTTTCGGTAATAATGCGCGTGCAGCTATGATTACACGTGGTTTAGCTGAGATTACACGCTTTGGTGTTGCATTAGGCGCCAAAGCTGAGACTTTTATGGGTTTAGCCGGTGCTGGCGATTTAATCCTCACTTGTACAGGCCAGTATTCCCGCAATAGAGAGGTCGGCTTGCAATTGGCTACAGGTAAAGATTTGCAAGAGGTGTTAAGTGGCTTGGGACATGTGGCAGAGGGTGTTAACACAGCAAGAGAGGTAATGCGCCGAGCAGAAAAGATTGGCGTTGATATGCCTATTACCTATGAGGTCAATCAGGCATTATCTGCTGGTAAGTCAGCCAAGCAAGCTGTGATTGATTTGCTTGGCCGCGAACAAAAGCCTGAAGGCATTTAACAAGATATTGTTTGGCTTAATTTACAGCCAGATTTGGATTTCTACGATCTTGGCGATTACGTCTATTTTTACTATGAGAAACAAAATAATCCGCGCCTGTTAAATTACGTCTACGTGATGCAATACGGCGATCATTATAGCGGATATAACCGCAATGGCAGGTCTTAGCATCGCATGTGCTTAATGGTAGTGGGCCTGCATCATCAAGCAAAATGGGCCTATTTGCCATCGTCGTTGCTGCGGGACAGGCACTTTCACCTAAATGGATAACAACGCATTTATACGTTTGTTTTTGAGTGTTCTGTCTGATGATGCGAGGATTATCGAGCTTTGATTTTTTTCTTTTCCTTAACGCATCAATATAGATATTCTTTTTATACCAATAATAGGTATAAATCGCGCCAATAATTGTAATAGTGATGAGTGTCGACATTAAGCTTTAATATATACGGTTGTATAAAAGGCGAGATTTTATATGTCAGTTTTCGATAAATCAAATTTTAATTAAAGACCATTTTCAAAATCAACTTGTCGCCATGCTTCATATAATAGCACTGCGGCAGAGTTTGATAAATTGAGACTTCTACTATTTGGTAGCATAGGCAAACGTACTCTCTGTTCTACCGGGAAGCTATTGCGAATTTCATCTGGTAAGCCTCTTGTTTCTGGGCCAAACACAAATGCATCGCCAGCTTTGAACGTTATATTGCTATAGCGCGAGCTACCTTTCGTTGTAATTGCAAACATACGTTTGTCGCTCAGTACTGTTTTGCACGCATCCCAGTTATTGTGTACCTGAACCGTGGAAAATTCATGGTAATCTAATCCAGCACGTCTAAGTTGTTTATCTTCTAACTTAAAACCTAGCGGTTCAACCAAATGTAATTGCGCACCTGTATTGGCACATAATCTAATGATATTGCCGGTATTTGGTGGTATTTCAGGTTCAAATAAAACGATATGGAACATAGCGATATTTTAACTGATGATTACGATTATCAATTATTTTGATTTAATTATGTTGCTCTTGCGAAAGCGTAACAATGTACTGATAGTGCGCCCGCCTTTTTGAGTACCAGTGATAATTCGTTTACAGTACTGCCTGTTGTAATAACGTCATCAATAATCGCTATCCGTTTACCTTTAATATGCTGTGCCGCTAATTCTCGATTAACAGAAAACGCGCCGTGCATATTTTTTAAGCGCGCTTTAAGCGGAAGGCTTGCTTGCGGTGGTGTGTGTTTAATACGCTGACATATCGTATCGTTTACCGGGATGCCAATCGCTTTTGCGAGAATGTATGCTACCTCGGCTGATTGGTTAAAGCCTCGCTCTTTTAGTCGGTTTGGATGAAGTGGCATAGGGATAATGACATCAATATTGTGACTTAATATATTCTCAATGACTAATTTCGCAATAGTCTTGCTTAGGTATAGTGCATGATTGTATTTGTATTCCTGAAGCACGGCATCAAATGGGAAGACATAAGCGAAAAGTACGGTTGTTTTGTCATAGTATGGTTTTTCTTTCAGGCATTTCCCACAAACCTCACCTTGCGTTGGCAGACCGCATTGTGGGCAGTACGGTTGTGGCGCGCGTGGTAATGCATCTATACATTGTTTGCATAAGCTTATTTTGTTATTGGTGGAAGCATTGCATAGCAAGCAATGCTGTTTAAAAAGATAAGAGATGAAAGTGTCAAAATTGAACCATTGATTATTTTTTAAACAGTTGTTTAGTTGCATTTTTATTTTTCTTTACAGTAGTTAATTTATTGATTAATATAATAAAAAATTATCTATAAGGCTTATTATGCTAGAAAACTCTCAAAGTAAATCACAAGAAACTATTATAAACGCCGAAGCACTGAATCCAAAAAAAATGCTGCGTGAACGCAAGACAGTGCAACGTTGGACAGTTGAGGCGATAGAGGCCTTATATGAGTTGCCTTTCAATGATTTATTATTTCGGGCACAAGCAGTACATAGAGAAAACTTTGATCCCAATGCAGTACAAGTGAGCACATTGTTGTCAGTGAAAACGGGTGGATGTAGTGAAGATTGTGGCTATTGCCCACAAGCTGCTCGTTACAACACTGAAGTTAAAAACGAACCAATGATGCCCATTGAAGATGTGCTAAAAGCGGCAAAAGCCGCTAAAGATAATGGTGCAAGTCGTTTTTGTATGGGAGCTGCCTGGCGTAGCCCAAAACAACGTGACTTAGAGCCTGTCCTTAAAATGATTGCAGAAGTTAAAGCCATGGGTTTAGAAACCTGTGCAACGTTAGGCATGCTAAAAGAAGGGATGGCGGAGCAGCTAAAAGAGGCAGGCTTGGATTATTACAATCACAATCTTGATACGGCACCAGAGTATTATGGGGATGTGATTAGCACCAGAACATACGAAGATCGATTGGATACGCTGGATAGTGTACGTGCTGCAGATATTAATGTCTGTAGCGGCGGTATTATCGGCATGGGTGAAACACGTAGACAGCGTGCTGGCCTACTGGCGCAATTTGCCAATATGGAAAGGCCGCCTGAGAGTGTGCCAATTAACTTGCTCACGCAAGTTGAGGGTACGCCTATGCATGGGATAGATGAACTCGATCATTTTGAGTTTGTGCGCACTATTGCAGCTGCACGGATCACCATGCCCAAGAGTTATGTTCGTTTATCTGCAGGCCGCCAAAGCATGCATGAGGGCATACAGGCACTTTGTTTTATGGCAGGCGCTAATAGTATTTTTTATGGTGAGAAGCTGTTAACAACAGGTAACCCTGAAGCAGAAACCGATCAAAAGTTATTTGCAAAACTAGGCATTCATCCAATTTAATATGTTAGCCGCATTGCAAACTGCATTGGAAAAACGCCAAGCCGAGGGTTTGATCCGTCAGCGTCGCTTGCTGGACTCACCACAAGCAGAAACGATTCAAACCAATAGCCAACAATATTTATCATTTTGTAGTAATGACTATTTAGGTATGGCAAATCACCCAGATTTAATTAGAACGATGCAGTTGGCAGCAGGCGAGGCTGGTGTTGGTAGTGGCGCATCCAATTTGATTACTGGGCATCATCGTTATCATGATATTTTAGAAAAGCAGTTGGCTGCATTTGTACAAATGCCAGCAGCATTATTATTTTCCACTGGCTATATGGCCAATATCGGTGTTTTGGGTGCACTGGCTGGTCGTGGGGATGCAATCTTTGCTGATAAGTTAAACCATGCTTGTTTGAACGACGGTAGTTACTATTCCTTGGCTGAATTTCATCGGTTTGCACATAATGATGTAGTCGCTTTAGAAAAATTACTAAAAGCTAGTGAGGCGAAACGTAAAATCGTTGCTGTTGATGCTGTGTTTAGTATGGATGGCGATATTGCACCATTAAAAGAGTATTTAGCATTGTGCGAACAGTATGATGCCTATTTATATATTGATGATGCACATGGCTTTGGCGTACTGGGGGACCATGGTCAGGGAACATTAAATCACTTACAGTTAGCATCGCCACGTATTACTATGATGGCGACTTTAGGCAAGGCTGCTGGAGTAGCGGGAGCTTTCGTTGCGGGCGAGCAAGTGGTGATTGATTATTTAATTCAAACGGCTAAAAGTTATGTGTACAGTACACCAGCACCGCCGGCACTATCGGCAACTTTGTCTAAATCAGTGCAACTAATCGAGCAAGGCGATTCGCTAAGAACACATTTGCAACAATTAATAAAAACCCTAAAAAAACATTTGAAATTGAGCAAGTGGCAGTTGATGCCATCAGAAACTGCTGTGCAACCATTGTTGATTGGCAGTAATCTTGATGCGCTAAAGCTAAGTGAGTATTTGCAAACTAAAGGTATACTTGTACCAGCAATTCGCCCACCTACCGTACCAAAAAACACGGCAAGGTTACGTATTTCACTTTCAGCCGCGCACAAAGAAGCGGATGTTATTCAATTAGCAAAAGTTATTAATCAAGCAGAAGGTGAATTAGCATGACTTGTCATGTAGAAATTGTCGGGCAAGGTAAACCATTGGTTCTTATCCATGGATGGGGAATGCATGGCGGTGTATGGCAGCCACTTGTTAAACGCTTAGCCAAGCAATACATGCTTTATATCATAGACTTACCTGGCATGGGACATAGCCGGCCAGTAGAGCCATACCATCTATACAATTTAGCAGAAACGGTAGCAGAGGTGATTCCGGGTGTTTCGGACGTGTTGGGCTGGTCTATGGGTGGGTTGGTAGCGCAGCATTTAGCGACTAGCCAACCTGATCGTATTAGACGGTTAGTATTGGTTGGGACGACCCCTTGTTTTGTCGAAAAATCCGACTGGCCAGCTGGTATCCGTGCAGATTACTTTAGTGATTTTTCACATAGTATGGATGTGGATTATAAAAAGACCATGATTAAGTTTTTAACGCTGCAATGCATGAAAGCGAATGGTGCGCGCGATACCATTAAGCAGCTACGCAATAGTTTTGATGCAAAACCAGCCCCAGCACAAAAAACATTGAAAAGCGCTTTACATGTTTTGCTGGAGGCTGATTTAAGAGAGGAAAGTAGCAAAATTCGTAAACCAACCTTACTCATTCATGGTGACCGAGATACACTGGCGCCTGTGCAAGCTGCACATTGGATGATGCAAAACTTACCCAAAGGGTTTTTGCGGGTAATATCTGGCGCTGCGCACGCACCATTTTTATCTCATAGTGAACAGTTTATTGACGCACTTGAGCAGTTTTTAGAGCCTAATACTTAATGGACGAATATACTATCGACAAGGCGCACGTGCGCGCATCCTTTGATCGTGCCGCTAAAACCTACGATGCTGCCGCTGTTCTGCAAAAGCTAGTGCGAGATGAAATGTTTGATCGCCTAGGACTGATTAAGGTCGCTCCTCACAGCATTTTAGATGCAGGGTGTGGCACTGGCCATGGCAGCTTTCAATTGCAAAAACGGTTTCGATCTGCGCAAATATTCTCATTAGATTTAGCATTTGGCATGCTACAAAAAACCTATGCACAGCAATCATGGTTAAGCAAAATGGTTGGTCATAAGCGACTCGTGTGCGCAGATATTGAAAACTTACCTGTTGCTGATAACAGCATGGATATTGTGTGGTCTAATCTTGCCTTGCAATGGTGTAATGATTTAGATCAGAGCTTTACTGAAATTAGCCGAGTATTAAAACCAAATAGCTTGTTTATCTTTAGTACATTTGGTCCAGACACACTCAAAGAACTTCGTACTGCAAGTAACAATGGCAAAACGCATGTGAGTCGCTTTATTGATATGCATGATATTGGCGATGCCTTAACACGTAATGGCTTTACTGCCCCCGTGTTAGATGTTGAGCGCTACACCTTGACGTATGATGATGTTAAAGCCGTTATGAAGGATTTAAAATCCATCGGTGCCAATAATGCCACCCAAGGACGTGTTCGTGGCTTAACAGGTAAAAGTTTTTTCAAACAACTAGCCGCTCAATATGAGCAATTTCGTTTAGACGGCAAGCTACCAGCTACTTTTGAAGTCATCTATGGCCATGCCTGGACACCAGAAGCTAAACAAGATAACGGGTTAGGTGAAGGCTTTTCGCCTATAAGCTTTAGGCCAAGAAGGTAATCTATGAGTACCGCGTTTTTTGTCACAGGCACAGACACAGAAATTGGAAAAACCCATGTGACATGCCTACTATTGAGGCAATATGCCGCGCAGGGTTTGAAAGTAATGGGTATGAAACCCATCGCCGCAGGTTGTGAATTGGTAGATGATGAATGGGTAAATGATGATGTGCAAAGGCTAGTTGTTGCCAGTAATGTACAAGCGCCAATGGACCTGATAAACCCTTACCGATTTAAAGAACCCATTGCCCCCCATTTAGCCGCAGAAAAAGTAGGTGTCACTATTGATATTGATGTCATTGTTAGTGCATTTAAACAATTACAAGCGATGGCAGATGTGGTGATTGTAGAAGGGGCAGGGGGTTTCTTAGTGCCACTGAATGCTGATGATGATATGGCAGATCTAGCGACTGCCTTAGGCATTCCAACCATTTTGGTTGTTGGTATGAGGTTAGGCTGTATTAATCATAGCTTGTTAACAGCTGAGGCAATCAAAGTGCGAGGCTTAACAATGCATGGCTGGGTTGCAAATCATATTGATCCTATAATGGATGTGCAAAAAGAGAATATTCAAACGATAACGGGGCGGCTTGGGTTGGAGCCGATGTTGGTGTCAGAGTGGATTGGGTAATAGCTTCTTAATGTAGCATTTATTTTCGCCTTTAGGCGACTCACTTTCTTTTGCTTGTGCCAAAGAAAGTAACCAAAGAAATACACACCCTACTATCAAGCCCTACGGGTACCTTGCGTTGCTCAACAAAATAAGCGGCTGCGGAACTCGCCCTAACAGACTACACAAACCGTAGTCTGTTGCGGTGCTCAAACAGTCCTTGCCTTCATCTTATTTTGTCTGCGCTACTCAGCTTGATAAAAGGGAGGCAAGTCAAAACCAACTTAGAATTTCGTCATTCCCATGACAATGGGAATCAATTTTTAATTTAACAGTTTAATTTGGATTCCCGCTTTCGAGGGAATGACGGTGTTTGTTCAGTGAAATAATGGTGAAACTTAATGGGTTTCCCGCCCCCTTTAGCCACGCCGAGCAACGGAAGTAAGCAAGGGGATTTCGTCGAGGACTGTCTGAGCCATATCGTTTTTATATGGCGAGTTTCGCAGACGCCTTGCTTGCTGAGTAGCGCAGGGAAGGCGAAGGTCGAGGTAACGGGGTAGCCTTTTCTTTCCCTTGTTTCTTTTGGCTAAGCAAAAAATAGGGCCGCTGTCGCGCGAAAATCGACTTGGTGAAAAGTGTGCATATGTTCTGTGCCAGGCTTCAGTTGGTTAAATTAATAGGTATCTATGACTAATTCAATTGGCATATGATCGCTAAACTCTATCCAGTTGTGAAATTCCCCAATTTTTAGGGTGCTCAATCTGAGTAGGTCTGTTGAAACAAAAGCGTAGTCTATATGATATGGTTTTGCTAAATTTTTTTGTAAGTAAAATGATAGCTTGCTTTCATAACCATGCAGTTCACTATATTGCGTATGGTAAACGCTTTTGAAGTTTAGAAGCTCTAGTTCTTTTACTACTCCTGAGTGACTCCACCACCTATCTGGCTTATCCCAGATGGCATTGCTATTGAAGTCGCCGATGATAAGTGTATTTTTATTGCTAAGTTCTTTGTGATGTATTTGAATATACTTCCAAAGTTGTCCAATATATCCAAATGTTTCTGTATCGTTACTTTTTGTCCAAACGCCAAGCAGGGTGTATTGATTGTTTAATATAAATGGAAGAAATAATTTCAAGTCAGAAGTTGACCATTGAGAGGAGTTATGAATTTCATTTATACCATTTAGGCTAAATGAACCATACCAATTCAGTGGGCTGACAATATTTCCTTTTTTTGGAAATACTCCAATACCTTTATGCTTGCTGCTACCAACCCAAAGATAATCCCCAGCCCACTCGCGGTAACTTAGAGTTGATTTTGCTGGGTCTTCACATTCTTGAATGATATATACGTCAGCATCTAGAGTACCTAGTTTATTGAGTTTCTTTCGTAATGCTCCATTACAGTTCCATGTCACTATTTTTATCATTGGTTAGTAGACATTTGCCTAATAAATATTAAGGAGTGTTTATGGTTGGTAAAGCTTATGTTGCTGAATATACCCAACCACTTCTTTAGGCAACAAATACCTCACCGATACCCCATGCTTTAAATTCTCCCTAATCTGCGACGAGCTAATATCATGGGCTGAAATCACTTGCATGTTAATTAAGCCTGCATTTGTTTTGCTTAATTCGCTAACATCTTCCGCATAATGCTCACGCAAAAGTGTTTGCAGTTCGTCTGGGAGCTTTTCTTGCGGTTTACCTTGGTTAGGGCGTTGTACCAAAATAATATGTGCATATTCCAAAAGTTCTTGCCAGCGATGCCATGTATTCAGTTTAACAAAGGCATCACTTCCCATCATTAAGCAGAATGAAGTGTCTTTGCCTAACGTCTCGCGTAAGCTGATAAGTGTGTCAATGGTGTAAGAAGCACCATCTCGCCTTGACTCTAGCTCATCTATAGAGAATTTAGGGTTGTCAGCAATAGCAAGCTTGACCATAGCAGCGCGATGTTCTGCAGATACGGTTACGCTGTCTTTATGCGGAGGATTGGCAGATGGGATGAATTTAACTTCATCCATCCCTAAACCATCAGCCAACTCTTGCGCCATGCGTAAATGCCCATAATGGATGGGGTTGAAGGTGCCACCTAAAATCCCTACAAGTTTCATAGGCTCGAAAACACACCAGAAGATAAAATGGATTTTGGGGAGTGCCGTGCTAGGCGCACGGGACACAGAAGACGAGATAGTACGAGCGAGGCTTCGCGTACCGAGCAACACCGCAATGTGCCCCAAAAATGTATTTTAGGTACGGATATGACCATCACCTAAGACAACATATTTAAGCGAAGTTAGCCCTTCTAAACCCACTGGACCACGCGCGTGCAGCTTATCGGTAGAGATGCCAATTTCTGCACCTAGGCCATATTCAAAACCATCTGCAAAGCGTGTTGAGGCGTTGACCATCACGCTACTGGAATCCACTTCACGCAAGAAACGTCGTGCCTTGGTGTAGTTCTCTGTCACAATACTTTCCGTATGTTGTGATGAGTGTTGGTTGATATGAGCAATCGCCTCATCTAAACCATCGACTATTTTGCAGGAGATGATGGCGTCTAGATACTCAGTGTAATAGTCCTCATCTGTCGCTGGCTTGGCTGCTTTAACCAATGCGCAAGTTTCTGCACAGCCGCGAATCTCAATACCTTTACTGATGAGCATATCAGCGATTTTTGGCAAAACGTCTTTCGCAATCGCGCGATCAATTAATAATGATTCTGCTGTATTACATGTGCCTAATCGTTGAGTTTTACTGTTTTCTATGATGTTGAGCGCTTTTGCAATGTCTGCTTCACTATCCACATACACATGGCAGTTACCATCTAAGTGCTTAATGACAGCAATGCGTGCATCGTTAGAAATGCGCTCAATCAAGCCTTTGCCACCGCGTGGTACAATGACATCAACATAGTCTTTCATGGTGATAAGTTCGCCCACTGCTGCGCGGTCTGTGGTTTCTACGACTTGTACCACTTCTTTTGGCAAGCCTGCTTTTTCCAAGCCTTCATGCACCAGTTTAGCTAATGCTTGGTTACAGTGAATCGCTTCTGAACCACCGCGTAAAATAGCTGCATTACCTGATTTGATACATAAACCAGCTGCATCAGCCGTCACATTCGGGCGTGCTTCATAAATAATACCAATCACGCCTAAAGGCACACGCATTTGACCGACTTGGATGCCGCTTGGCATGTATTTGAAGTTGTTCATTTGACCGATAGGATCTGCCAAACTTGCAATTTGCAATAAACCTTCTGCCATACTATCGACGGTTTTGGTAGTAAGGGTTAATCGGTCAACCAAGGCACTCTCTAGACCATTTTCTTTCGCTGCAGCTAAATCTTTACCGTTTGCCGCTAGCAAGGCATCTTTTTCTCTCAAGATGGCATTGGCTATATTAGTTAGCGCTTGGTTTTTAGCATTGGTATCTGCATTAGCGATGTATCGTGACGCTTGTCTGGCGCTTTTACCCAGTGCTTCCATGTATTCTTTTATATTTTGCATAGTGGTTTCTTAATCGTTTTAACTTTAGTTTATTAACGTCTGCTGCGAATTTTTGCTAAACCAAAACATAGTCTCGATAATTCTAACCATGCATCGCCTTGCATTACGCCTTTTGCGATTCTATCAATATCGCATAGTTTTTGTAAGGCCGCTTCTAGTTGACGTATGCTAAAGCGCGACAATGCAAGTTTTGTCAATTGCTGACGTTCTCCGAAAATACGTGCACTGGTCATCGCTTGATTGAGGCTTTCACCATTGGCTTGTGCGCGCTTAATGCGGACTAATGGGCGCAATACCCAAATCAAAGGGTTCATTACCGATACCGGTTGCTCACCTTCGTCCTGCAGACCTTGTAAAATACGTGACGTTCTTTCTGGGTCACCCACTAATACCGCTTCACCAAGTTTAAATGCATCATAGCGAGAGACATTTAATACGGCAGCATTAATATCCTCAGCACTTAATTCACCCTCAGGATAAAGTAAGCCCAGCTTTTGAATCTCTTGATGGGCAGCAAGCAAGTTACCCTCTACCTGATGCGCCATAAATTCTAGTGAAGCGTTATCTGTTGATTGATTTTGCATAGCCAAGCGTTTCGCTATCCATTGGGGCAGCTGCGTTGGGGCAACATTATTGAGTTCAATCACGGTAGCTGCATTCTGCAGTTTTGTAAACCAAGTACTTTTTTTTGCATCCCATGCTAATGTAGGGAGAATGATGATGGTGGTTGTGTCGGGGATGGGGTTCCCAGCAATCTCGGTTAAAGCTTTACCGCCGTCTATACCTGGCTTGCCACTAGGAATAGCGATTTCCAAAATACGCTTTGAAGCAAACAATGATAATGACTGACTAAACTGATCTATGGCTTGCCAGTTAAAGTTACGTTCGACCACAAAGCCGACTCTCTCTTCAGCACCAGCTTGACGCGCTGCTTTGCGGATAGCATCTAATGCTTCACATTGCCCAAGCGGCTCGTCACCCATTAAGACATATATTGGTGTTAATGTGGCGGTCAGATGCTGTTTAAGTTGTGTAGCAGCTAATTGCATCATCAACTGTGGGCTACTGTTGTTTCTTTAATGCCGATAGTCTGCGCATCAAGTTGTTTAATACATCATCTTGCATGTTCTCGTTTAGCTTTTGCTCTTCAGTCTGCTTGGCTAGCAGTGTGGCATCACTGTAGGTAAAGTCTCGTCTGGACTCAATCGTATAGACGTCACTCCATGTTTCTTGGCCAGCTAATTTTGTACGATAATGCACTCGATAATATAATTCGAACTCATTCACTGTACCAGTGCCAGCCAAGGACAGGATGCGTTTTTCATTTTCTTCACCGACGAGCTCAAGTCTTAATTCAGCATCTTTAGGTGATTGCAGAATGGCAATATCACTCGTTTCTAATGCTAGCTTTAAATCCCTTGAAATAACCAAGGTGTTGCCTTCGATAAAAATAGATTCAAACGGAATTTCGCTAGGACCACGCAAATGAAACCCGCATGCGGAGAGTATCGCTAATAAGAAGGTAAATAAGCAAAGCCGAATGGTCGTATTCAAAGTTTATCCAATCACTACATTAACTAGTTTATTTGGCACAACAATGATTTTACGCACACTTTTGCCATCAACCAAGAATTTGGTAACACATGGTTGTTCAACAACTGATTGTTCAATCTCTTCTTTAGTGGTGTTAACAGATATTTGTAAATCTCCACGTAACTTGCCGTTAACCTGTATCATCAGTTTGACTTCATCTTGCACCATCGCGGCCTCAGCTGGTTCTGGCCAAGGTGCATTTAAGATATCATCTCCGAAAGCAAGTTCTTTCCATAAAGTTTGTGCTATGTGTGGTGTGAGAGGAGAAAGCAGTCTCAGCAAAATAGACAATCCCTCAAAAGCAACACTCTGCCAGTTCTCTTCAGCCTCCTTTTGAATTTTTTCCAACGCATTGAGTATTTTCATGCCACTAGAAGCAACAGTATTAAACTGTTGGCGCTCCAAGTCGAAACTCGCTTGCTTTAACTCTAAATGGATTTCACGTCGGACTGCCGATAAATTGCTACTGAGTTTTATCGGCAAGTCTAATCTATTTTCGAAAGAAAGCGCGTAAGCGAAATTCCAAAGACGTTTGAGAAAACGATGAGACCCCTCAACACCTGTATCCGACCATTCCAATGTTTGCTCTGGTGGTGCGGCAAACATCATAAAAAAGCGTGCTGTGTCAGCACCATACTGTTCAATCAATGACTGTGGATCAACACCATTGCGCTTTGATTTAGACATGGTGCCCATGCCTTGAAAGTCTACAGGCTTGCCATCTGCTAATAGGTTTGCACCTATCGTCTTACCATGTGCATCATGCACAAGCGCTACTTCCTCTGGTGAGAAATATTCAATTCCACCTTTTGCAGTACGTCGCGAGAAAATATGGTTTAACACCATGCCTTGTGTGAGTAAGTTAGAAAAAGGCTCGTCATAATTAACCAAGCCTAGGTCACGCATAACTTTGCTCCAAAAGCGGGAGTATAGTAGATGCAAAATAGCGTGCTCAATGCCGCCAATATACTGATCAACTGGCATCCAGTAGTTTGTTTGCTCGTCGACCATTGCGGTGTCACTTAAGCCACTTGCGTAGCGCGCATAATACCAACTCGAATCGACAAAAGTATCCATAGTGTCAGTTTCACGTTTTGCTGGCTTACCGCAGCTAGGGCAAGTGCAATTGATAAAGCTCTCTAATTTATTCAGTGGATTGCCTGAGCCATCAGGCACACAGTCTTCTGGTAGTTTGACTGGTAATTGGTCATCTGGAACTGGCACATCACCACAATCTTCACAGTGGATAATGGGAATAGGGCATCCCCAGTAACGCTGGCGTGAAACCCCCCAGTCGCGTAAACGCCAGTTAGTTTGTTTTTCACCTAGGTTTTTAGATGTCAGATCAGCGGCGATTGCATCGACAGCCTCCGTATAATTCAGTCCATCGTATTTACCGGAATTAACGCAAGTGCTTTTTGTTTTATCAGCATACCATTCTTGCCATGTAGTCTCGTTGAATATGGATTCACCTGAGGCAATCACTTGCTTGATAGGTAGGCTGTATTTTTTTGCAAAGCTAAAGTCGCGCTCATCGTGTGCTGGCACAGCCATTACAGCACCTTCACCGTATGACATCAAAACGTAGTTGCCAACCCACACAGGTATTTTTTCAGCTGTTAGTGGATGAATCACGGTTAGGCCAGTATCCATGCCCTCTTTTTCCATCGTCGCCATATCCGCTTCAGAAACAGAGCCTCTCTTACATTTCTCTATAAAAGCAGCTAATTCAGGATTGTTTTGTGCGGACTGTGCCGCAAGCGGGTGCTCTGCTGCCACAGCACAGAAAGTAACGCCCATAATCGTGTCTGCTCGCGTGGTGAACACCCATAGTTTGCCATCATGAATCAGCTTATTGTTACTATCTCTAATATTATGCGTAAAAGCGAAGCGAACACCGACACTTTTACCTATCCAGTTCGCTTGCATGGTTTTGACGCGCTCTGGCCAGCCCGTCAGTTTATCAATGTCATTTAATAACTGTGGTGCATAGCTGGTAATATTAAAGTAATAGCCTGGAATCTCACGCTTCTCGACTGGTGCGCCAGTCCGCCAACCTCGACCTTCAATGACTTGTTCATTGGCTAACACTGTCTGGTCTATTGGATCCCAATTGACGGTTTGTGTTTTTTTATAAGCAATGCCTTTTTCTAACATACGTAAAAATAGCCATTGGTTCCATTTGTAATATTCTGGCTGGCATGTTGCTAACTCACGTGACCAATCGATTGCAAAGCCTAAAGACTTAAGCTGTGAGCGCATATAGGCAATATTGTCATAAGTCCATTTTGCAGGTGGTACGTTATTCTGAATCGCAGCATTCTCAGCAGGTAGTCCAAATGCATCCCAACCCATTGGTTGCAATACATTAAAACCTTTCATATGGTGATAACGACTTAATACATCACCAATGGTGTAATTACGCACATGACCCATGTGAAGCTTGCCACTTGGATAAGGGAACATGGATAAACAATAGTATTTTGGTTTCTTACTATTACTCTCTGCTTTAAATGCTTGCTGGTTATCCCAATATTCCTGCGTAGCTTTTTCGATTTCTTTAAATGGGTATTGCTGTTGCATAACGTTTTGATGAAAAAAGTAAAAGCGCCATTATACTTGAAGGTCTTACCTTTGACATGGCTATCCCTTACTTCTTTAATTGCTGTTTTTGAAGAGACTTTGATTGTTTTTTACTGAACTAAGTCTTTGTATGCATGCCAGCTGGCATGGCCAATAATTGGCATAGTGATAATCAGTCCTAGGTAGAATGTTGCAAAACCAACTGCCACTAACAAAACAATCGTTAGTGCCCATAGTGCCATTTTTAATGGGTTGCGCACCACAGCGATTAAACTGGCAATCGCGGCGGTTACAGCGTCTGTTTTTTTGTCTGCCATCAATGGGATAGCAACCACGCTGACTGAAAAAACAAATGCTGCGAAAAAACCACCTACAGCGAAGTAGACTAATGCAAAAGTAGGTTGTTGAAAGGTGATTAAGGTATGAACGATATCTAGGAAAGTAGGTAAACCACCTTGGAAGAATAACGCAAAAATAACAAGTGATGCGCGTGCCCAAATTAATAAAATAACAACCAGTACCCCAGCAAAGATGCCGACATTGATTAAATTCGCGCGCCATGCCGTTAGGGTGATTAAAAGGTTGGGTTTTTCTCCAAGGCCCATACGGCGACTGAGGTCATAAAGCCCCATGGCTAAGAAGGGCCCTACCAACAGGAAGCCGGTAGTCAATCCAGACAAAAGCCAGCTCGCCTCAAACAAAACAGCATGCATCAAGAAGCCGGCAACAGCAAAAACAAAGCCATAAAATAAACTCGCTAGTTTTGCCTGACGTAAATCATGTACACCAAGTTTTAACCAACTCAAGATTTGATTGAATTTGATCTCACGAATGATTGGAAAGCCGCTGTTTACACTTTCGGTTGAGGCTGCTTGCTGATCACTCATGGGCTATTTTCTCTGTCTATGTTGTGACGCTACATGCACTTATTTCTAGCTGAGTGCGTTAAAGATGTTGTCTCTTATTGAGGTCATGTCACCTAAGCCGTTTACCTTTACATGCTTAGGCGCACCTGCTTCACCGCTACTTGCCCAATTCGCATAGTAGTTAACAAGCGGTTTTGTTTGGTCGTGATAGACTTCCAGCCGTTTTTTTACCGTTTCTTCCTTGTCGTCCTCACGTTGTACAAGATTTTCGCCTGTCACATCATCCTTGCCTTCAATTTTTGGTGGGTTGAATTTGATATGGTAAGTACGTCCACTTTCAGGGTGGCTACGGCGGCCACTCATGCGCTCTACAATTGCACTATCTGGCACATCAATTTCTACAACATAGTCAATCATGACACCAGCCTCTTTCATGGCATCCGCTTGCGGAATGGTGCGCGGAAATCCATCAAATAAAAAGCCATTTTTACAGTCTGCTTCTTTAATGCGTTCCGATACCAAACCAATAATGACAGCATCAGGTACCAAGCCACCACTATCCATATAGCTTTTGGCTTCTAACCCCAGCGGTGTACCTGCCTTTACCGCGGCTCTTAGCATGTCGCCAGTCGAGATTTGAGGAATATTGAAATGCTCTGTGATGAATGTTGCTTGAGTGCCTTTGCCAGCACCAGGTGCTCCCAATAAAATGATTCGCATAACTTTCTTTCTAGAAATTTCTTATGTTAATTGGTGAAGATTAGTCTGAATTATAGCAGTCAAATTAAGATTGTTGATAGTTGGCAATAGCGACAAAGTTAGCAACGCTCAAATTTTCTGCTCTTAATTGTGGATCGATATTAAGCTTTTGAAAATCATCCAAACTTAAAAAATGTTTTAATGTATTACGAATCGTTTTGCGTCGCTGAGAAAATGCGGCTAAAACAATTTTGGCAAATAACACTGTATCTTTAGCGGTGTATGGGAGTGCTGTATAGGGTACGCATCGGACGAAAGCTGACTCTACTTTGGGGGCAGGTTTAAACGCTTCAGGTGGCACGGTAATCAGATATTCCATCTGTAAATAATATTGCAACATCACACTTAACCTACCATAAGCTGGTGTCGATGGTGCGGCGACCATGCGTTCTACGACTTCTTTTTGCAGCATGAAGTGCATGTCTTTAATGCTAGTTAAATTGTCGAGCAGATGAAACAGAATTGGTGTCGAAATGTTATAGGGCAGGTTTCCTGTGATACGAAGATTAGTACCTATCGAAGAAAAATCAAACTTCAGTGCGTCAGTATTGTGAATGATAATTTTGTTATTACGATAGACAGGCATTGCATATTCAATATTCATCCAGTTGATAATATCGCGGTCTATTTCAACGACATGGAGTGCTGAAACCTGATTGAGCAAAGGCTTTGTCAGTGCACCGAGACCAGGGCCAATTTCAATGATGGTTTCTTCGTTGTGCGGATTTATTGCATTAATCAAGCTTGCAATAATGGATTGGTCTATTAAAAAGTTTTGACCAAATCGTTTTTTTGCTTGGTGTTTCATACGAGTAACTTTTGATTAATAGCAAGTTCGATGGCTAGGTTGATGGCGGCAAGCATACTTCCAGTATTGATATTGCCAGTACCTGCTAGTTCAAGTGCTGTGCCATGGTCAACAGAGGTGCGAATGATAGGCAGCCCTAGCGTAACATTAACCCCTTGCCCAAAGCTGGCATATTTTAAAACCGACAAGCCTTGGTCATGATACATCGCGAGCACTGCATCGGCATTTTTTAAATGTTGCTGTGTGAATAATGTATCAGCGGGCAAAGCACCGCTGAGTATCATTCCTTCATGTCTGAGTTTTTCCAAAACTGGATTAATGGTTGTGATTTCTTCATTGCCTAGGTAACCGCTCTCACCTGCATGCGGGTTGAGTCCAGCAACTAAAATACGCGGATTGGGAATATTAAATTTATTGATAAGATCGGCATTCAAGATGCGAATTGTCTCTTCTAAGCTTACTTGGTTAATATTGGCCGATACCTGAGAGATAGGTAAATGAGTTGTTGCAAGAGCGACTCGCAAACCTCCACCGACCAGCATCATCACAACTTGTTTAGTATGTGTGAGTTCGGCAAGAAACTCCGTATGACCAGTAAATGGGATGTTAGCTTGATTGATAATCCCTTTATGTACAGGCGCAGTGACTATTGCGTCAAATAACCCCTCTTGGCAAGCTTGTGTCGCCGTTATTAAGGTTTTGAGTACATATGCACTATTTTCCTGGTTAAGCTTCCCAGCGATAACAGGCTTGTTTACAGGGACATGCAAAACGGAGAGTGTGTTTTTCTCGGGTGTAGCGTCAGCTTTAAAAGTAGTTAGCTTTGTATTAATATTTAGTTGCTTGGCTCTAGACGCAAGCATTTCAATATCACCAACAATAGTGATCTTGGCGTTCAGCGGCTGACTCGTTAATAGCAAACATAAGTCTGGCCCAATTCCAGCTGGTTCACCTGCCGTGATAGCGATACTTGGAATGACAGTTTTCAAAGTAAATGTTTAACGCATTTATTTGTTTAAAAGTTATCTTCAAGTCGAAGTTCAACAAATGCACGATCACGCATTTCATGTATCCAATCGTCATAAGCTTCTTCTGCTTTTCTAGCATGAATTTCTTTACGGGCCTTGATGCGCGCAGCTTGTTCAGTCATATCTTGTTTACGTCTTTCAAGCACTTGGATGATATGCCAGCCAAAAGGTGAACGAATCGGTTCACTTATCTCACTAGGCGCAAGGGCATTCATTGCTTCCTCAAACTGCGGCACTGTATCACCGGGATTGACCCAGCCGAGGTCGCCACCGCTATTTGCAGAGCCATCTTCTGAGTACTGACGAGCTAGATCTTCGAATTGGTCCCCGTTATCTAATCTTTCTTTTAATCCATCCATTTTTTGTTTGGCTTCTTGTTCTGAAACTACTTCATTAAGTTTAATTAAAATATGGCGAACTTTGGTTTGTTCTACAATCAATGTTGAATCCGTATTGCGTTTATTAGTAATCTTGACAACATGAAGTCCATTTGGACTTCGGATGGGTTTTGAAACTTCACCGATTTGCATACTTTGTAATAAATTCAGAAAGGCAGGTGGGATTTGGCCGCTATTACGCCAGCCCATGTTACCTCCTTCTAGGGCATTTGGCGCATCTGAATAACTTGCTGAAACTTGTTCAAAAGACTCACCACTTGCCAATGCCTTCATGATTTCTTCAATTTTAATCCTTGCTTTTTCTAAGTCTTCAGGTGTGCTTTCTTCTGGTGTTCGTACAAGAATATGCGATAGTTCATACTCAACTTGCTGATTGTCCTTGCTGTTTTCTTGCGTTGTTAAATAGTTATCAATTTCACCATCACTTACGTCAATGCGCTTATCAATTTCAGTATCTTTTAATCTTGCTATGGTGATTTCATTGCGCATGTCTTCTCGAAACTGATAAAAATTGACACCGTCATTCTCCAATGCGGCTTTAAACTCTTCTAAGCCCATTTTGTTTTGTTCTGCTATCCGCTCAATTGTTTTATCTAACTGAGAGTCGTTGACGTTAATGCCTCTTTGCTGCGCCAATTGAAGTTGTAAGCTATCAACAATCAAACGCTCTAGAATTTGTTTTCTAAGCACTTGCTCAGAAGGAAGTTGTTTACCTTGTTTTTCTAACTGATTAGAAACGGTACGGACTTTGTTAGCAAGTTCTTGTTCTGTGATGACATCTTTATCCACGATAGCAATAATTCTATCCATTTTGACAATATCATCAGCTATTGCATGCGTGTGAAAGAAAGCGTTTAGCACAAAGCAAGCTGCAATAAGCAACATACTTGGAAATTGATTAATCGTACAAATTAGTTTCATTGATAGTAGTTTTGTTGTCTATAGATGTCAGGAAGTTCACTGGAGCTTAAATATCCAGGAATATCTCGTCTTAATAAGTTAAGTGGATTCGATCCGATTGAGGCTAAGCCACCAAGTTCAAGTTGAATAAAGAAACCGTAGTTAGCGTCAGCTGTTGCGGTTTCAACACGTTGAACCACTGCTCTTGCTTGCCAGCAACCAGCATCATATTCTAGACCGGCCAAGCTTTCAATCAATGTTTTTTCTCTAATTGAGTAATTAAACCGACCTACACCATACCAGCCTTGACTGAGTGGCCACTGACCAGATACATTGATTTGCTCAAGGAATTGCTGCGTATATCGATAACCGGCGTTAATTAGTTTACCAGGTTCAGGGTTGTATCGAGCCAAAACGTTGGTGCGTACCATGCCTGCGTCATCTGTGTTGTATTGCCAAAAAGCATCAAGTTTCCACTGATTATTCAGATGCGCAGTCATTGCAGCAATAATGTCTGAAGAGTTGCTATCAGCTGTTGAGCCGCCTTGAGATGACACTGAGGTCTCAGGCAAAAACACTTTTTGATCTGTAAAGTAATAGCGTTGACCAATGGTAGCAGCAAAACGTTCTACACCAGTGTCGCTATCAATCATACGAGAGGTAATAGCAAGGCTTAGTTGGTTTGCATTATTGATGCGGTCGTCACCATTAAACTGATTTTCTGTAAATAACGTTGTCATGTTTAAGTTTGCAACCGAAGAGTCAAATACTGGCAGCAGGTCTTGATCTTTATATGGAATATAAACATAAAACAAACGCGGTTCAATGGTCTGCGTGTAATTATTCTTAACTACACTCATGTCGCGTTCAAAGTATAAACCGCTATCCAAACTGAAAATTGGCAGTGTGCGCGTTTCTGAGTTATTGCTGATGTTTTGACCGTTGATATTGAAGTTGTTGTCATTTAACCTATAGTTGGTTGAATGTACGCCGAGTTTTGGTGTAATAAAACCATACGATTTTTTGATGGGCACGCTCAAGCTGGGGTAGAGCGTCAGTCGGCTTCCAGTAGCAGCTGGGATAGCGTCTTTGTTTTGGTCAAAATAAGTCCATTGGCTGTAAAGATTGGTAGTTAAATAGCTCCATTCTTTATCAGCGGTCAGTGTCAGTTGCGGCAATCTTTCATATGGATAATTGGTTTCATCCAGCGTTTGGTATTTTTGAATAAGTCCATTAAAGCGCCAAACGTCGCCTGTATAGTCAACTCGACCAGATTGCGGCAAATTCACGCGACTAGTACTGATAATCCGTGTAGACATATCTGAAAAATACTCATCGTCTGATACTTTTTCAATATTGTAACCAGCAGACCAACCATTTCGGAAATTCTGGCTATGATTGACATTGACAAAATATCGTTGTTCACCAGTAATATCGTCGCTATTCAAATACTCAACACTATCCGTTCCTGAGTAAGTTTCTCCTAAATATCGAAAGGTGCCCAGTAATTGCGCACCACGGCGGCTTAAGTAACGTACGCCTAATGTTGCATCTTTATCTGGTGCAATGTTCCAGTAGTAAGGTATATAGGTTTCAAAACCACTACGGCTCGTTGAGCCAACAGTTGGTGCCAATAGACCAGATTTACGCTCATTATTGAACGAAAAACTCATCCATGGCGCATAAAGTAGCGGCACACCTTTAAATTCAACACGCGCATGGGTGGCCGTCCCCGACTGTGTATAAGTATCCAGTTCTATATCGCTTGCTTTGATATACCAATCATCTACACCAGCTTCGCAAGTGGTGTAGCGGGCATTTTTTAAGCGTTTTTTTGATTGTCCTTCAAATAGGACTTCTCCCGCATCTCCACGAGAAGAGTTGAATTTTGGGTCAATCGAAGATTGCCCAATTGGTTTTGGCGAGGTGCGATAATTATCTTGGTATAGCTTTGGGTCATCCGTCAATGTGGTTTGTGTGTTAAGTAGCTTGGATTGTGTATAAACAGCGGGATTGTTATAGGTTCTAATTTTTTCTTGACTCAGTGTAATAGGCTTTTTCAGAGTGACGCTGGCATCTTTCATCTCACCAATGCTTTCCGTCAGACGCATTTTAAGTGCAGGACCTTTAATCTCACTGTCACCAAGATCAATACGTGCATTGCCATTGACTTGTAACTCATCATTTAAAATATCATATTCTATGGTATCGCCATATATTTTTTGATCACCCCGAATAATAACCGCGTTACCTGATGCGCGCATTTTTCTATCTAACTGCAAGTCTAGGGTGTCACCTTCGATTTCAATGGCACCTGCTTTCGCCTCTGGCAAAACTGTTTCTGGTACTTCAAACAGGTCAAGCGTCATTGTTTCGCTATAGCTAACTAAAACATAACTCAGACAGTATGCAGTGATAGCATTGGCAATTATTTTTTTTGCTAATGCGGATCTGAAGCCTCTAGTTTGTGTACGGTTGATGGTCAAGTGGTTGCTTGGTGTTTATTGTCTTGTGATCTGACTGAAATACTGTAATTACTCTGCCAGTGATAAAATCCCTTAATTAACTTAAGTCATGATTGATTATTGTAATCATTATGACAACGACACATTATAATGCGTAACATCAAATTTAAGAAGGTACTTTGTGGATAGGAAATGTCAACTAGAGCACTGGCTAAACACTGTGCTAACAGGGAAAAATTTTACATTAAGTGTTGCGTCGGCTGATGCGAGCTTTAGGCGTTATTTTCGCGTTCATCTACCAGAAGAGACTCTTATTGCGATGGATGCGCCACCAGAACAAGAGAGTTGCCAGACTTTTATAGATACTGCTAAATTGTTTCTGAGCTGTCAGCTAAATGTGCCTCGTATTATTAATGAAGATATTAACCAAGGGTTTTTATTGTTAAGTGATCTTGGCGATGAGACTTATCTATCGAAATTGTCCAATGAAAATGCACAAGCACTGTATTTTGATGCCACGCAATCCTTGATTAAATTACAGCTTGCAAGTCAACCAGATCGTTTGCCACATTATGATAGGAATTTATTGCATAGAGAAATGCAACTATTCCCTGAATGGTATGTAGACAAACATCTGAATATTAAGCTTGAGGATGCGCAAAAAAACGTACTCGAAAAAATGTTTTCAACGTTGATTGAAAATGTAATGACTCAAGGTCATGTTTATGTGCATCGCGACTATCATTCACGCAACTTAATGGTTTGTGATAACAATCCTGGTATTTTAGATTTTCAAGATGCTGTCTATGGTGCAATTACTTATGATGTAGTGTCGCTATTAAAAGACGCATATATCGCTTGGGAGGAAGAGCAAGTGATTGATTGGGCGGTACGGTATTGGGAGCCAGCAAAAAAAGCAGGGCTTCCAGTACCAGACGATTTTAGTGATTTTTATCGTGATTTTGAGTGGATGGGTGTTCAGAGACATATTAAAGTGTTGGGTATTTTTGCCAGACTTTCTCACCGTGATCATAAGCACGGGTATTTAAAGGATATGCCACTGGTGATGGATTATCTGCGCCGCGCTTGTTATCGTTATGCGGAACTTCGACCCATGTTTAAGCTTTTGAATTCGTTGGAAGGCCATGAAGTTAAAACAGGATATACTTTTTAATGAAAGCCATGATACTTGCAGCTGGACGTGGTCAGCGCATGATGCCACTAACAGCAAATACCCCCAAACCATTATTGAAAATAGCTAATAAGCCCCTCATTGTTTGGCATATAGAACGCCTAGCACAGGCAGGGTTTAAAGAAATAGTGATCAATCACGCATACCTGGGATTGCAAATTGAACAAGCTTTGGGTGATGGAGGTGAATGGGGGGTAAGCATTCAATATAGCCCAGAAGAAGTCGCACTAGAAACTGCTGGGGGGATTGCGAATGCATTACCTTTGTTAGGGGATAACCCTTTCTTAGTTGTTAATGGTGATGTGTTTTGCGAAATGGATTTCTCTTTAAAGTTAAAAGCACCCTATTTAGCACATTTGGTCATGGTAGATAATCCGCCACAACACGCACTAGGTGATTTTGCCTTAGATGCAGGCGTGCTAGCATTAGATGGCTCAATAAAGTTAACTTATTCAGGTGTCGGCGTTTATTCACCATTACTATTTAAGGATATAGTCAAAGGTGATTCGGCTAAGTTGGCACCACTATTAATCTCGGCGATGGCTGACAGTCTGATTTCTGGAGAGTATTATCAAGGAGTTTGGCATGATATAGGAACACCTGAACGCTTAAAGCAGCTTGATGCCAATGTCAGTAACAGATAGTTAAGTCAGTATTTGCAATATACAGCGCTCAATACATCAATAAATGTTTTCAGCTATCACGGCCAATTTTTAACCTGATAGCGTTGATTTAATGCCTTGTTTAAGTATTACATATTAGTCGAATGATAATGCCACAGAATATCGTTTGATAAAATTGAACCTAAGCAACAATATGCAACCAAATAAGCTAAAATGCATCATCATGAAAGAGACCCAAGGATAGTTTTTTGAGTTTTTCAATAAAAGAGTTTAGTGCTAGACGTCAGCAGCTTATAACAGCAATGGGTGGTGGTATTGCAGTGATTCCGACATCTCCTGAAGTCATCAGAAACCGCGACAGTCATTATCCTTATCGATTTGATAGTTATTTTTACTATTTGACTGGGTTTAAGGAGCCCGAGTCAGTATTAGTATTGATTGCTGGAAAAGAGCCTAGGAGTATTCTTTTTTGCCGAGATAAAAATGTAGAACGAGAAATTTGGGATGGTTTTCGCTTTGGAACAGATGCAGCAAAAATTGAGTTTGGTTTTGATGAAACCTATAGTATTGATCAGCTTGATATCGTTATGCAAAGCTTACTGGCAAGTAAGGAAAAACTGTTTTATAGCTTAGGTGCCGATTGTCATTGGGATGCAAAGGTGATGCGTTGGCTAGGCGAGCTGCGGGAGCAAGCTAGAACAGGCATTCATGCGCCTGATCAACTAATGGATGTTCGTAAACTCATCGATGAGCTCCGTTTGCGCAAAACACCATACGAATTAGATTTAATGCGCCGCTCAGCAAAGATCGCAGCAGGCGCACATTTGCGAGCAATGCAAAAAACCAAAGTCGGTAAATACGAGAACGAAATTGAAGCAGAGTTCCTCCATGAGTTTTATCGTAAAGGCGCACAAGCGCCAGCCTATACTAGCATTGTCGCCACTGGTGCTAATGCGTGTACGTTGCATTACAACGCCAATAACTGTAAGTTAAAAAATGGCGATTTACTGTTGATTGATGCTGGTTGTGAGTTAGATGGATATGCTTCTGATATCACAAGGACATTTCCAGTTAATGGTAAGTTTTCAGCAGAACAAAAAGATATATACGAACTGGTGCTGGCCGCACAAGCTGCCGCAATAGAAAAAGTAAGCACGCAACACCACTGGAATGCGCCACATGAGGCGGCTTTAGATGTGCTCATTCAAGGTTTTCTCGATTTTGGATTGTGTCATGGTACTAAAGAGGAAGTGCTGGAAACTGGTAGCTATCGCCAGTTTTACATGCACAGAACAGGACACTGGTTAGGTTTGGACGTACATGATGCTGGGGAGTATAAAAATAAAGCAGGCAATTGGCGACAATTGCAGGAAGGTAACGTATTAACGGTGGAGCCTGGTTGTTATATTCGACCTGCGGATAATGTACCAGAGCATTTTCATCATATTGGCGTGCGGATTGAAGATGATGTCGTCGTGACAAAAGGACCTTGTGAGATTTTAACAATAGATGCGCCAAAAACAGTTACTGAAATTCAAGCTATTATGGCGGGACAAAAGTGAAGCAATTGGATAAAAATCAATCGCTAGTTATTGTTGGTGGTGGTCCCGTTGGTCTTGTACTAGCATTAACCATGCGAAAGCATGGATTACCTTTTACAGTTTTAGAAGCGCGTAAAAAAGGGGATGCTTACTTGGATAAGCGTGCATTGGCCTTATCATATGGCTCCAAAGTCATTTTAGAAAATTTGGGCGTTTGGCATATTATGGCGGCAAATACAACTGCTATTAATGAAATTCACGTTTCGCAGGCTGGAGGTATAGGAAGAACCAGATTGGATGCAGCAGAACACGATTTGCCAGCATTAGGTTATGTAGTTTCATACGGCGCATTAATGCAAGCATTGGACACACAGATTAGTGGTGAGGAAGTTTTATATGAGGCGGCTGCTACAGCAATCAGGCAAATGAGTGCAGCAGCAGAAATTGATTATCTTTATCAAGGCGAAAAGCATACACTAAAAACTACTTTAGTGGCGATTGCTGAAGGTGGACGCAGCTTAGGGGAGATACCTAGTATTGAGCGACATGCTAAAGCGTACGGGCACGATGCATTGGTTAGTATGGTTGTCAGTGAATTACCGCACCAACATATTGCCTATGAGCGCTTTACCCCGACAGGCCCAATGGCATTGCTGCCAAATGGAGACCGAGACTTTTCATTAGTGTGGACGGGTGAGAAAACGAAAATTGATCGTCTAATCGAACTTGAAGAAGTAACATTTTTAGAAGAGCTTCATTCTGCATTTGGAGATAGAGTGGGTCGTTTCCTCTCAATTGGTAAACGTCTCAGCTTTCCATTAGTGAAGTCAGAATTAAAGACGAAAGTCACGCCACATATAGCGGTCATTGGTAACTCTGCACAGACGATGCATCCTGTCGCTGGACAGGGGTTTAATGTAGGTTTGCGAGATGCTACATCATTAGCTAAGGTGATCTATGAATTGTCGCCTTCAGAGTGGGGCAATGAGGCGATGTTAAAACATTATGCCGATACGCGAGTAAGAGATACAAAAGGAGGATTGCTGTTTACTGATTTTCTAGTCAATCTGTTTTCTAATGATTTACTTGGTCTGACATTCATGCGTGGAGTCGGTCTCGGTTTATTAGATATAATACCGCCAGCTAAACGAATGTTAGTGAGCAAAATGAGTTATGGTAAGTAAAGTGAATACACGAAATCAGCATTTTGATGTTATCGTCGTTGGCGCTGGTTTGGTTGGTTTAGCCGCTGTGATTGCACTCACAGCGCAAGGAAAATATGTTGCGCTGGTCGATGCAAAAGCTAAACCTAAACTTAACAAATTAAACAAAGTTTGGGATAGGCGTATCTATGCATTGACCCCGTCGACGGAAAGCTGGCTAAGTCAACATGATGTTTGGACGCTAATTGATCAGTCGCGCATACAATATGTAGAAGGTATGGCATTATGGCCACCAGAGACTGAATCACCGCTTCGATTGCATGCTAGCGATGCTAATTTGAGCATGTTAGCCTGTATTATTGAAAATCAAAATCTAATGCTAGCGCTTTGGCAAAAGGTTGAAACATTAAATATCCCTATGTTAATGGATACTACATGTCAATCTATTGCCTACGACAATGATAAGGTAGTTGTACAATTAGAGAAAGACTGCCAGTTAACAGCGCAACTACTTGTAGCTGCTGATGGTGCTAATTCTTCTGTAAGGCATGCCTTAGGCATAACGACTAATACAAAAGATTTTAATCAGACCGCTTTGGTTGCAAATTACAGAACAGGTAACAAACATAACAATGTGGCCATGCAGTGGTTTAAACCGCATGAAACATTGGCCTTTCTGCCAATGCCGAATAAACATATGTCTATGGTATGGGCGATGTCAACCGATAAGGCACAAAAGTTGTTAACATTAACAAAAGAGGAGCTAGCAGAAAATGTACAGCTAGCCTCGGATAATACCGTTGGCAGTC
Organism: Methylotenera sp.; assembly: GCA_048058875.1. Lineage (GTDB taxonomy): Bacteria > Pseudomonadota > Gammaproteobacteria > Burkholderiales > Methylophilaceae. Next base: position 32,207 of record JBLLNR010000013.1, read on the forward strand.
TTACGCCTGTTAGTGATACATTATCATTCATGTTGCGGCAGGTGACTGCGAGTAAGCAAACGGTAGAAAGAGTTGTTTTTGTAGGAGATGCAGCACATCAAGTACATCCTATGGCTGGTCAGGGTGCGAACTTAGGGTTTAGGGATATTATAGAATTTGAAAGCGTGCTAAAAAGTAGCCATCCTTTGCAAGATATCGGCGATGCGTTTTTTTTACGCCAATATGCACGAACAAGAAAAGCCGATATTATTCGGATGAATACACTGACATCTGGTCTAGATACAATGTTTGCGTTTGAATCAAAGACATTAGCAAGGCTAGTATCGTTAGGCATGCAGCAATTAGATAAATACGCAACTATCAAGCGTGTTTTAATCAACCAAGCAGTTGCGTAAGTAACTGACAAGAGAAAAGGTAAAAAATGAAAATTAAACAGTTGGTACTTATAGCCATGCTAGCTGCAGTACAGTTGGTTCATGCAAATGAGGCTGAGCTTAAGAAAAAAATTGAAGCAGCTTATCCAAAATTTAAAGTGGAGAGCATTGTTAAAACACCTTATGCTGACTTATACGAAGTCTTTATGGGTGGACAAATTATCTATACCGATGAAAAGCTTACCTTTTTGATTGCGGAAGGCCATTTAGTTGATCCAAAAACAAGGAAGGATATCACGGGTGAGCGTTTGGAAGAGTTGACGAAAATTGACTTCAATAGTTTGCCTTTAGATAAAGCGATTAAGGTCGTTAAAGGCAACGGTAGCCGAAAAATTGCAGTTTTTTCAGATGTTGATTGCCCTTACTGCAAACGACTTGAACGAAACGAATTAAGCAATATTGATGATGTAACCATTTACACATTTTTATATCCATTAGAGCAGTTGCATCCCAATGCTGCAGAAAAATCAAAGTTAATTTGGTGTGCTCCTAATCGTGAGCAGGCGTGGAAAGATTGGATATTAAATGATAAATTACCTAAATCTGCAGGTAACTGTAAGGTGCCACTTGAGGAGGTGGGACAATTGGCTAGAAAGGTCGGCGTATCAAGCACGCCAACGCTGATTTTCTCGGATGGTAAACGCATGATGGGTGCGCAGCCTTATAATGCGATTGAGGCTGCGATGAGTAGTGCAACAGGCAAGAAAAAGAATTAATTTTTAACCGACCACTTGACCCAACTTGAATATTGGTAGATAAAGGGCAATAACGAGGCCGCCAATCAGCACGCCTAATACCACCATAATCATTGGTTCCATGAGGCTGGATAGGCCTTCGACTGCGTCGTCGACTTCGCTCTCATAGAAGTCGGCAACTTTTCCTAGCATGCCATCCAGCGCACCAGATTCTTCGCCAATCGCTGTCATCTGCAACATCATATTAGGGAATACTTCTGAATTCTGCATAGCGACTGTTAGGCTGGTACCTGTACTTATTTCGCTTTGGATTTTCTTGGTTGCATCATAGTAAACGCGGTTGCCAGAAGCACCTGCTACAGAGTCCAATGCTTCAACAAGTGGCACGCCAGCAGTAAACATGGTGGCTAATGTACGTGCAAATCTTGCTAGCGTGGCTTTGCGGATGACTTCACCAAAAATAGGCAGCTTTAACAGTAATCGGTCCATGGTGGATTGCATTTTTTCTGAACGTTTCCAGGTGTAAAAGAAAAACCACAAGCCAAAGCCAATGGCACCAAAGATAGCCCACCAGTAAGAAACAAAGAAATCAGAAAGTGCCATCACCATCAGTGTTGGTGCTGGCAAGTCAGCACCAAAGCTTGAAAACAGTTCCTTAAATGCAGGTACCACAAAAATCATAATCACGGCAGTAATGACAAATGCAACCACGATAATAGAGATTGGGTACATCAATGCGGACTTGATTTTACTCTTGATAGCTAGAATTTTTTCTTTATAGGTTGCTAAGCGGTCTAGTAGGGTATCAAGAATACCTGCTTGCTCACCTGCACCGACTAAGTTACAAAAAAGATTATCAAAGTAGAGTGGATATTTACGGAATGCTGCGCTTAGGCTGCTACCCGTTTCAACCTCGGACTTGATGTCGCCCAAGAGCTTGGCAACTGCAGGGTTATTATGACCTTTTCCAACAATATCGAATGCTTGCAGTAAAGGAACCCCAGATTTCATCATCGTCGCTAGCTGGCGGGTAAACAGCGTAATGTCTTTGTCACTTACTTTACCTTTTTTTGAAAAGCTACTTTGTTTTTTGATCTTAGTGACGTTTATGCCTTGCCGTCTCAGTGTCGCTTTGACAAATGAATCACCATTTGCACGCATTTCACCTTTGACAACTTTTCCTTTTTTGTCTTTACCTTCCCATAGGTAAGTGATTTGTTTACTAGCGCTAGCGGCCATATTGCATCCTTAAATGATTTATTCTTGTCAAATGAGCTACATTATTCATTAGTGCAGGCTTCCACTTCAGCAATAGAGGTGAGTCCCTGGATGACTTTGAGAATGCCTGATCTTCTTAAGTCGTTAACTCCTTCTTTTTTTGCTTGGTCGGCAATGTCTATTGCATTGCCATTTTCCATTATTATTCTTGCAATGGCATCAGATACAGGCATGACTTGATAAATGCCGACACGCCCTTTGTAACCACCATTGCACTGATCGCAACCGCCTTCTTTGGGGCCATATAGTTTCAGTTCTTGTTTAAAGTCATCTTCGATAAATCCCACTTTAAGTAGCGCCTCTTTGGGGGCTTCAATTGGCACTTTACAGTTCTTGCATAAGCGTCTTGCTAGGCGTTGTGCCGTAATCAGCGAGACGGCGGAAGCGATATTGAATGGCGCTACGCCCATATTCATCAATCGGGTCAGTGTAGATGGTGCATCATTCGTGTGCAGCGTAGAAAGCACCATATGTCCAGTAGAAGCTGCTTTGATAGCCATGTCTGCAGTTTCTAAATCCCGAATCTCACCAATCATAATGATATCTGGATCTTGCCGTAAAAAAGACTTTAGTGCAGCAGCAAATGTCAAACCTTGCTTATCATTAACATTGACTTGATTGATGCCAGCTAGTGGAATCTCTGCCGGATCTTCTGCTGTAGAGATATTCACACCTGGGTTGTTAAGAATATTTAAGCAGGTATACAGTGAAACCGTTTTACCTGAGCCTGTTGGCCCAGTGACTAATACCAAGCCATACGGACGCTTGACTGCATCTAGGAGTAGCTTTTGCTGTTTAGGCTCATAACCTAATGCCTCAATACCAAGCGTGGCGCTAGTTGGGTCTAAAATACGCATGACAATTTTTTCGCCATGAATCAAAGGCAATGTGCTGACACGAAAATCAATCGTTCGTGTTTTTGACAATACCAGCTTCATCCTGCCATCTTGCGGTATTCTTTTTTCTGAAATATCTAAGTTAGAAATAACTTTGATACGCGAAGCTAATTTATCTTTGATTGCCAAGGGCGGCTGAGCAATATCTCTTAACTCACCATCAACACGAAAACGGATGCGATAAAATTTCTCATAGGGTTCAAAATGCAAGTCGGAAGCACCAATATTGATCGCATCTAGTAACATCTTTTGTAGAAATTTGACTACAGGGGCGTCATCAACCTCTTGTGTGTTATCGTCAGCTGTTTCTTCTTCAGCACCACCCATTTCCAGATCAAAGTCATCGCCAACGTCAAGTGAAGCCATGCTGGTATCTTTGGATTCCACAATGCTATGTATCCACTTTTCCAGCTTGTCATCTTCAACAATAACAGGCGATAGTTTCATGCCCATTTGGAATTGCACACTATCGAGTGAGTGCAATACGGTGGGGTCTGAGATGCCAACAAACAGAATATTGTTACGGCTTTGTAAGCCGATCACACGGTTCGTTTGCATTAGTTTGATATCAATTGTTTTTTCGGGCAGATAATCAGGATTGAGCGCGTCAAGGTTAAAATATGGGAAGCCAAATGCTTTTGATGACACGTCCGCAATTCTCTCGGCTGACAGTTTTTTGCTGGAGATAACCTGAGAAATAAATGGAATATTCGCAATGTCAGCCTGCGATTGCATAGCTGCTGCTTCCTCTTCAGTAAGCAGTGATTCTTTAATTAACATGCGAGCAAGCCCGCTTAATTTAGTTTTTGATGCAGCAATAGCCATCTTTATTCGTTGCTTTTAATCCAGTTAATTATATATTCTGTTTAAGCTACTGTAGTTAAACAATTTTTACACCTCATTTATAATGCACGTTAAGCTTGTATTTGTAAAGATGAAGTGTAGCCTTTTACACATGTTTACAATGCATAAGTAGGTAATTGGTGAGATAAGTACAACAAAGCGCAATACCTAGTTGCAAGGTGATTGCTCTTTGTGTTGCTGTCATTTTTATGAATTATTCAAACCTTATAAAAAAAGCCCTGGTGAGACCAGGGCTTTAAAAAGCTACTATGATTACATTTGTTTAATGATCTCATTCCCGAATTCTGCTGTGCCAACTTGTGTTGCGCCATCCATTTGGCTTGAGAAGTCACTGGTCACGCGCTTGGATTGTATTGCTTTAGCCACTCCATTTAATACTAAATCTGCTGCTTCAGTCCAGCCTATATGCCGCAGCATCATCTCTGCAGATAGAATCAGAGAGCTTGGGTTCGCGATATTTTTGCCTGCAATATTTGGTGCAGTGCCATGGGTTGCTTCGAACATTGCCACGGTATTACTTAGATTCGCACCTGGCGCGATACCAATGCCACCAACCTGTGCGGCCAAAGCATCACTGATGTAGTCACCATTTAAGTTAAGCGCCGCAACAACATCATAATCTGAAGGGTGAAGTAGAATTTCTTGTAAGAAAGCATCTGCAATGCAGTCCTTGATGATAATGCCATTTGGCAACTGGCACCATGGTCCACCATTGATCTCTACAGCGCCAAACTCTTCTTTTGCAAGCGCATAGCCCCAATCTCTAAAACCACCTTCGGTAAATTTCATAATATTACCTTTGTGTGTAATAGTGACAGACTTTCTATTATTGTCTATGGCGTATTGAATCGCTTTTCGAATAAGTCGTTTACTACCATCGATAGACACTGGTTTTATTCCGATAGCAGACGTATCTGGGAAGCGAATTTTTTTACGCATACCCATATCACTCAAAAACTGAATGACTTTATGCACCTCGTCTGTACCTGCAGCCCATTCTATTCCCGCATAAATGTCCTCTGTATTTTCACGGAAAATAACCATATCTGTTTTTTCTGGGTGTTTTACTGGACTGGGAACGCCTTTAAAATACTGAATCGGGCGTTGACAGACGAACAAGTCTAACTCTTGGCGCAATGTTACATTTAATGAGCGAATGCCGCCTCCAACTGGTGTTGTGAGAGGGCCTTTAATTGAAATAACATAATCTTTAAGCGCAGCCATTGTCTCGCTTGATAGCCATGTATCTTTGTCATAGATAGTCGTGGATTTTTCGCCAGCATAAACTTCCATCCAAGCGATTTTACGCTTTTTGTCATAGGCTTTATTTACAGCAGTATCGACAACCTTGATCATCGGTGGTGTGATATCTGCGCCGATGCCATCGCCTTCAATAAATGCGATAATGGGGTTGTCAGGGACGATTAGCTTACTGTTTTCGCCAACCGTGATTTTAGCGCCTTCGCTTGGGACCTTTATTTTTGATGCCATTGCTCGTTTCCTAATAAATGATAATTTTATTTAATAAGCCATTCAATGTTGTGTGTCAATTCAGTGCACACGAGAAACATCCAACTTTAAAAGACTATATTGATATTCCGAATGTGTATGCAGCAGGGCGGCTTGATACAGATTCTGAAGGATTACTTATTTTAACTGATGATGGCGCTTTGCAACACCGTTTAAGCCACCCCAAACATAAAGAAATTAAAACTTATTGGGTGCAAGTTGAAGGTGCTCCACAAAAAGAAGATTTGATGCCTTTACATTTGGGCCTTGATCTGGGTGATTTTATAACCAAACCTGCACAAGTTCGCATCATTGATGAGCCTGCTAACCTATGGCAACGTGTTCCACCAATAAGGGAGCGTAAAAATATACCAACAACATGGCTTGAAATAAAGATTAATGAAGGTAAAAACAGGCAGGTAAGACGTATGACTGCAAAGGTTGGTTTTCCAACTTTACGGTTAATAAGGGCAAGAATAGGCGCTTATTCTTTAGATAACATTTCCTTAGGGGAATATAAAATTGTGAAGAAATGATAATCTTGTAGGAATAATGCATGAAGCCAGTAGTTGTATTTAGACATGCCCAATGCGAGGGTGCCGGCTATTTAGGAGTTTTTTTGAATCAAGAAAAAATCCCTTGGCAAGAAGTTCGTATTGATCTTGGTGAAGCAATACCGAAAGAGGTCAGCTGTTATAGTGGATTGGTTTTTATGGGTGGACCAATGAGCGTTAATGATAACCTGCCTTGGATACCGCATGCCATTAAATTAATTCAGCAAGCTTTTGAACATGACATTCCCGTTATTGGACACTGCTTAGGCGGTCAACTGATGAGCAAGGCATTAGGGGCTAGAGTGATAAAAAACGCTGTTGAAGAAATTGGCTGGGGAGCTTTACATGTTGATGAAAATGCTGATGCAAAAAAATGGTTTGGCCATACCAAGCAATTTTTAGGATTTCATTGGCATGGAGAAACTTTTACTTTGCCTGCGGGCGCAAAACGACTATTGTTCAGTGAGTATTGTGATAATCAAGCTTATGCTATCGGTAAACATTTAGCGATGCAGTGTCATGTAGAAATGACTGACGAACTAGTAAGAAAGTGGTACCAATGTTGGGGCTCACAAATTGAGTCATCTTTGAGTCCAGCGGTACAAACGAAGCAAGAGGTTTTAGAAAATTTATCCGAACGTATCAAACAACTGAACCAGCAAGCGCATGCTTTATATGCTAAATGGGCTTTAGGCTTGAGTGCTTAGTTGAGAAATTGATCTAGCGAACACCGTTCTCTCATACGCTGCTGTTGGTTTAATCAGAGGTCGTTGTGGTAAAATCCAAGTTCATTTTAATATTGAGATTTAACCATGTCAGGTAACACCATTGGCACACTATTTACCTTAACATCATTTGGTGAGTCGCATGGGCCAGCGATTGGTGGAATAGTTGATGGTTGCCCACCTGGTCTTGCTATATCAGCAGAAGACTTACAGATTGATTTGGATAGACGTAAACCAGGTACTTCACGGCATGTCACACAACGCAAAGAGGAAGATTTAGTTGAAATTTTGTCTGGCGTGTTTGAGGGTAAAACTACAGGTGCACCGATTGGTTTGCTAATCAGGAACACAGATCAACGCAGTCAAGACTATAGTAAGATTAAAGACACCTTTCGACCTGGGCATGCTGACTATACCTATAGCCAAAAGTATGGTGTTCGTGATTACCGTGGTGGCGGGCGTTCAAGTGCCCGAGAAACTGCAGTCCGCGTGGCAGCTGGTGCAATTGCAAAAAAATGGTTAAAGGAACGCTATGGTGTGACTGTACGCGGCTATATGAGCCAGCTCGGGCGGATAGAAATCCCATTCCAACGCTGGGATTTTGTCAACGAAAATCCATTTTTCTCACCCAATACAGACGTCTTACCTGAATTAGAACAGTATCTGGACACAATCAGAAACGAACGCGACTCTGTTGGGGCGCGTATTAGCGTTGTCGCAGAAGGCGTGCCCACAGGATGGGGTGAACCCGTATTTGATCGATTAGATGCAGATATTGCGCATGCTATGATGAGTATCAACGCAGTTAAAGGCGTTGAAATTGGCGCTGGCTTTGATTGTATCTCGCAACGTGGGTCAGTGCACTCCGACGAGATGACATCCGCAGGATTTGCTACCAACCATGCGGGAGGGATATTGGGCGGCATTTCAACTGGGCAGGCAATCAAGGTCAATATCGCATTAAAACCAACATCCAGTATTCCGCAAGCCCGCCGCTCAATTGATAAGGCTGGCAATGATATCAATATGCAAACAACAGGCCGTCATGATCCGTGTGTTGGTATTCGTGCTACGCCAATAGCAGAAGCGATGCTAGCCTTGGTGTTAATGGATCATGCATTACGGCAACGTGCACAAAATGCAGACGTGATGCCTGAAGTACCTATCATATAACTTTCATATTGATTATTTAGCCTTTGACCACTACGCTACATAGAAATCTAGCCAGTTTCTATTTTGTTTATTATTTTTTTGTAGGTATATTTGTGCCTTATTGGGCGCTATATCTGCAATCAGAGCAATTTTCTCCAGTCGAAATTGGTGTATTAATGTCGCTATTTCAAATTAGTCGTATTTTTGCACCAAACTTTTGGGGCTGGTTAGCTGACCATACAGCGAAACGCACGGTTTGGATAAGACTTAATACGATACTCGGTGTATTGGGGTTCATTGCTGTTTTTTGGGCACAGGGTTTTTGGCCAATGTTGCTGGTTATGGGCGCATTAAGCTTGTTTACGAGTTCAACAATGCCGTTGTCCGAATCACTAACACTCGCTCATTTAGCTAAGACTAAGGGCCATTACAGTCGCATTCGCATGTGGGGGTCGGTTGGATTCATTATTGGTTCAATCATGCTAGGTTATTTGATTGATTGGACAGATATTTCGAGTTTGTTGTGGGCGATTTTAGTTGTGCAAATTTCACTATTTATGCTGACCTATGCATTACCAGATGTGACCGTTGCACCACATCAAATGGATGACTTCTCAGTCTGGAGGATTATTCGCAAACCTGCAGTGATTGCGCTTCTGACAGGGTGTGCCATGATGGTAACTGCGCATGGTGTGATGTATAACTTTTATTCGATTTATTTAGCGGAACATGGCTATAGTAAAGGGATGATTGGCTGGTTGTGGGCAATAGGCGTTATCTGTGAAATTATAGTATTTATGTGGATGCCAAGAATCATGCAACGGTTTAGCCTAAAAAAAATCATTTTGGCTAGCCTCGCATTAGCTGTCCTCCGATTTACCTTAATAAGCGTTGCAGTAGATAACCTTGTTTTGTTGTTAATTGCCCAGAGTTTGCATGCTGCAACCTTTGGTAGTTTTCATGCTGCGACTATTGAAGTGGTGACACATTTTTTTAATGGCCGACATCAAGCGAAAGGACAAGCAATTTATAACAGTGTAACCTATGGCTTAGGCGGAGCAATTGGTGGTATCGCTGGCGGCTATGCGCTTCAGAGTTTAGGGGGGCAAATGACTTTCTTACTATCAGCGACTTTCCCGCTAATTGGATTTACTGTGATAGCATTCGGATTAAAGCTATCAACAACACATAGCGAGCATGGTATGTTTAGTTAGTCTGAATTGAACAGATGAGAAAAATGATGAAATGGATATTGGGACTGTTAGCATTAATGGTGAGCATGCATCTGTTTGCTGATACGCAAATTAATATAGTTGGCCTCTTTAATAATAAAGCGCTGGTTATGATTAATGGGAGTGGTCCGCATCATTTACAAGCGGGTCAGACCAAAAGTGGCGTGAAATTGATTGCAGCCACGAGTGATGCAGCAACATTAGAGGTTGAAGGTAAACGAAGAGTGTTAAAGATGGGGCAGGCAGCTTTTGTTGCCGCTAGTTCTGGTTCACCAGAAGCTGTGAACAGTCCTGTGAGCTTATACGCTGATCAGGCTGGTCATTTTTTTGGGAATTTAACCCTTAATGGGGGTAGTTTTAAATATATCATTGATTCAGGTGCGACTAATGTCACATTAAATAGTGACGATGCGAAAGCTGCTAAAATCGATTATAAGCAAGGTACAAAAGTGAATATGGCTACGGCTAATGGTGTGGTGTCTGCTTTTAAAGTCACACTCAATACTTTAAAAATAGGTACCATCGTTTTAAATAACGTTGATGCAACTGTTATAGAGGGTAGTTCCCCACCATTTATACTGCTAGGGATGTCAGCGCAAAACAGACTCAACATTAAGCGTGACAACGCAATTATGACGTTAACAAAAAAGTATTAAACGACCAAAAGCCTGCTTAATAATTTTCAAGCTAGTTGAAAATCTATTTTACGACGAACGTAATTTTTAGCACGACACGGTATTTTATAACTTTGCCGTCTTTAACCTTTACACTTTGATCTTGAACCCAAGCACTCGTAATATTTTTCACTGACTCTGAAGCTTTCGCGATGCCATTTTTTACTGCATCGTCAAAACTTGTCTCGCTTGAAGCAATAATTTCAATCACTTTTGCAACTGATGACATAAGTTAAATCCTTTATTGTGTGATGAATTTGATTTTAGTTAACCTAAATAATTAATCGCTAAGTTAACCAACAAAACTACAGTCAAAACGAAAATAATTGCACCAATCACACCTGCGGTAATTGCCTGTTTAGGCGTAATTTTAGCAATATCATCTTCATAACCTTTTTGGCCTCTGACACCAATCATAGTCCATAAGACCATTCTAATGACTTGAAATAACGAGGCTTTTTCTTCTATGGATGCTTTCTCTTGCATAATATCTTCCTCCCTAATATTGCTTATTTATTGCTTTTTACGTTTGTCGTGCTCAATTAGTGCGTATGCTGAGTGGTTGTGAATCGATTCAAAATTTTCACTTTCCACGATATAAGCATCTATACGTGCTTCTTTATTGAGTGCTGAGGCGACGTCACGAACCATATCTTCTACGAATTTAGGGTTGTCGTAAGCGCGTTCTGTGACATATTTTTCATCTGGTCGTTTCAGTAATCCGTAAAGTTCACAGGATGCTTGCTTTTCTACCAATGTAATAATGTCTTCAATCCAAATAAAATCATTGATTAATGCAGTAACTGTTACATGAGAGCGTTGGTTATGTGCACCATAATCCGATATTTTCTTACTACAAGGGCATAAGCTAGTGACAGGCACAAGTACTTTGATTGTGATAGTGAATACATCGTTTTTAATTTCGCCAATAAACGTGACATCGTAATCCAGTAAACTGTTGACGCCAGATATAGGTGCAGATTTATTAACAAAATATGGGAAACGCATTTCCACGTAACCAGAGCTGGCTTCTAAACGTTCAACCATTTCTCGTAAGATTGTTTCAAATGATTCAACAGAAATAGCATGCTCATTGACATTAAGTATCTCGACAAAACGGGACATGTGTGTCCCTTTGAAATTATGCGGTAAATGCACATACATGTCGAAAACGGCGACGGTATTTTGTTCACCACCATGTTTGTCTTTAACAATAACCGGATGCCTGATAGATTTAATACCAACTTTGTTAATGTCCAAATGACGAACATCGGGTCTGTTTTGAACGTCTTCTATACCTTCTAAGGTATTGTTAGGTAAGTTTGGCTGATTCATCTCGGTTTGTATTCTCCAAAGTTTATGTTTTAAAGGCAGAACTAAAATTCTACTCGTATCAGACTGTGTGTAAACGGTTATTTTATTAACAACCGCATTTTAAAATGCTTAGTTAACTGACTTTAGTTTATCTTCAATTGACCGTGTGATACCAATACTATCAAGACCACACTGCGCCAACATAGTTTCATGTACACCATGCTCAATAAACGTATCAGGCAGTCCGAGACACAATGTAGCAGTAGAAAGATTTAGCGTTTGCATGGCTTCCATGACAGCGGAGCCTGCGCCACCCATTAGACTGTTCTCTTCCACTGTAACGATTAGCGCATGTGTTCTGGCCATCTGCTCAAGCAGATTGGTATCTAATGGCTTGATAAAACGCATATTAACCACTGTTGCATCAAGCTGCTCTGCCGCCGTCAAACTAGGCGTCACCATGCTACCAAACGCTAATATAGCGACTTTTTTTCTGGTACGAGTACATTCGCGCAAGACTTTCCCTTTGCCAATTTCTATTTTTTCCAGAGTTGACGATGTGCTGATACCAGTGCCTTTGCCACGTGGATAGCGTACAGCGGCAGTGCCTTGATAATGATAGCCAGTGGTCAACATTTGTCTGCACTCATTCTCATCACTTGGCGCCATAATGACAACATTAGGAATACAGCGTAAGAAAGATAAGTCGAAGCTTCCTGCATGGGTCGGTCCATCGGCACCCACCAGACCAGCACGGTCAATTGCAAATAAAACGTCTAGGTTTTGTAATGCGATATCATGTATTAATTGGTCGTAAGCTCTTTGTAGAAAAGTGCTATAAATCGCGACAACTGGCTTCAAGCCCTCACATGCCATTCCACCAGCAAAAGTGACAGCATGTTGTTCAGCAATCCCGACATCAAAATAACGGCTGGGATATTGATGTGCGAACGCATTCAAACCGCTACCATCGCACATGGCTGGTGTGATGGCTATTAGTTTGTCATCAGCAGATCCCATATCTACCAGCCAGTCAGAAAATACTTGGGTGTAGGTTTTTTGATCACTCTTACTGTGAGCAACACCATTGCATGGATCAAACTTATTAACCCCATGATATTTATTTGGGTCGTCTTCCGCAGGCTCAAATCCCTTGCCTTTTTGCGTCACAATATGCAAAAACTGCATTCCATTCAGTGCGTTGATATTACGCAGTGTGGTAACAAGTGTATCCATATCATGGCCGTCAATCGGACCTATATAATTAAAGCCAAGCTCCTCAAACAATGTGCCGCCTGGATAAACCATGCCTTTAGCATGCTCTTCAGCACGTCTTGCAAACTCTTTAACGGGCGGGACAATGTCTAAAACATGCTTACCTGTTTGGCGCACGCTGTCATAAAAGCGGCCTGATAGCAGTTTTGCTAAATAGTTATTGAGTGCACCCACATTTTTAGAGATGCTCATGTCGTTATCATTGAGGATGACGAGTAAGTTGGCATCCGTGTTGCCGGCATTGTTGAGTGCCTCAAATGCCATGCCAGCAGTCATTGCGCCATCTCCAATGATCGCAACACTACGACGATTAGAGCCAGCTTGTTTTGCTGCTACTGCCATACCTAAAGCTGCGGAAATAGAAGTGCTAGAGTGGCCGGTACCAAACGTATCATAGATGCTTTCTGATTTTCTGGGAAAGCCAGCAATTCCATTAGCTTTTCGCAGTTGACGCATTTCTTCACGTCGACCAGTCAGTATTTTATGTGGATATGTTTGATGTCCCACATCCCAAACAAGTCTGTCCTCAGGGGTGTTGAATACATAATGTAGTGCAATCGTTAGTTCAACCACACCTAGATTTGATGCTAGATGCCCTCCTGTTTTTGAAACGCTATCAATTAAAAAAGTACGCAACTCTTCAGCAAGAGTAACTAATTGGTCTCTGCTTAATCGACGCAGATCAAAAGGGGATTCAATGGTGGACAATAAAGAAGTCATAAACTAGTTGTGATTTAGAAGCTTCGTTGTGTAATGAAGTTGGCTAGATATCTTAGTAAGTCTGCTTCATGTCCGTAAAAAGAGAGTGCTGCCATTGCATTGGCATGTAGCTCTGCCGCAAGTTTTTTTGCTTCATGTATACCAAGGATAGTCACATATGTTGATTTGTTTTGATGTGCGTCCTTACCAGCGGTTTTACCTAACGTCTTTGTGTCGGCTTCTGCATCCAGAATATCGTCTACGACTTGAAATGCAAGCCCGATAGACTTTGAAAAATGGTCCGCAGCTTTAATCTTTTCCTCATTATGGCGATAAGCACTATAGGCACCCATCAATGTGGCTGCGCGTATCAACGCGCCTGTTTTGTGAATGTGCATGGTTTCTAATTCTGCTTGCGTCAGCGGGATGCCTATGTTCTCCATATCAATTGCTTGACCACCAGCCATACCTCTTGATCCAGTAGCTAGCGCTAGCATGTGCAGCATTTTTATTTTTTGCGGACTTCTTAAATTTAAGTCTTGTGAGATAAGCTGGAAAGCCAAGCTTTGGAGCGAATCACCCACTAATAAAGCAATAGCATCGCCATATTTTTTATGTGTTGACGGTTTGCCTCGTCGCAAATCATCATCATCCATACAAGGCATATCGTCGTGTACCAGTGAAAATGCATGAATGAGCTCAACCGCAGCTGCAGCAGCGTCGACTTTTTCTGTGTTGGCACCACAGAATTCACCAGCTGCATAAGCAAGTAATGCTCTTACTCGTTTTCCGCCACCGAGCGTTGCATAGCGCATCGCGTCATGTAGTCGCTCTGGTTTGATATTAGATGCTGGTAGGTATTTGTCTAATATGCCTTCTATATGTAGTTGCATATTACCTACCCAAGTTTTAAAAGCTTGTGCTTGATTTTCTGCTGACGTAGAGGCTTCGTTTATCATAATGGGTTTGCTTTAATCCTGACTATAATCCGTCAGTTTGTTTTCTTCTGATACTATCTGTATTTGCTGTTCTGCTGCTACTAATGATTGCTGGCAAATTTTTAGTAGTTCCGCACCCCGCTTGTAAGCAGCTAATGACTGCTCTAGCGAAAGTTTCTCTGACTCCATTTGATTAACGATTGATTCTAACTCAGCAATTGCAGTTTCAAAGCTAGGCGGGGTTTCAGCGTTGTTATTTTGCATGAGTTGTTTGATTGTATTGATTATCGGCAGTTGGCTTATTTTAACAAAAATTACAAGCACATGCTCTCTAAAAAATGCTTATGCAAGGACCTTAAGTAAAAATGTGCGTATTTCGTCAATTTCGTCGATAGAAACACTATGACCGATTGGATATTCATGCCAATCGACAGAATAGCCTTCATGCCTGAGTGCTTGATATGATGCTTCTGCTATGGATAATTTAATGACCTCATCTTGCGTGCCATGCGCCATAAAAATAGGTGTATTTTGATTTTCTCGAACCTTCTCATTTTGTAGGCTCGAACCTAATGGTAGATAAGTTGATAGTGCAATCACACCTGCTAGTTTTTTTGTACAACGTAAGCCTGTGTGTAACACAACTGCACCACCTTGAGAAAAGCCAGCTAAAACAATTTTGTTAGATTTAATGCCTCTAGTCAGCTCTTTGTCAATAAGACCCTCAATATACCCTTGTGTCTTTCTGATGCCCGTCTCATCTTGCGCTGCGCTTGCTCCTAGACCATATAAATCATACCAAGCGCGCATTTCATAACCACCATTTAGCGTTACATTTAAAAATGGTGCGTGTGGCAATATAAAACGGTATTCTGGTAAATCCAACACTTCAACAACTGGAACAAAATCGTTACCATCTGCGCCAAGACCATGTAACCAAATCACACTTGCAGCAGGGCTTTTGCTATGGCTTATTTCAATCGGGGTGTCATACATAAACTTTATCGCTTTTCAGTCAAATACCAAAATTATAAAGCATTCGTCCCAATCAGATTAGCATGTTAGTTATGATGGTTAGTATGTCTAAGTGTTAATTGGCAAGCTTATTGCTGTTATTTAAAGTACAGTAAAGAAAGCAGAATAGTTGGAAATGATGAAAGTAAAAATTTTAGGCTGCAGTGGAGGGGTAGGAGGTGATTTGCATACTACTTCAATGTTAATAGACGAGGACATCTTAATTGACGCAGGGACAGGCGTGGGTAGATTATCACTCAACGCACTGCAAAAGATTAATCATGTTTTTATCACCCACGCACATATGGATCATATCGCATTTTTGCCATTGCTGTTAGATTCTGTGCTCGGCTTGCGAGATGAGACAATCAATGTTTATGCTAGTGCACAAGTAATACACATACTGAAAGAGCATGTATTTAATTGGTTAATCTGGCCGAATTTTAACTTAATTCCTAATCGAGAAAACCCATTGCTGACGTATAAGATACTGAATGTCGGTGATACGGTGACATTAGCAGGCAGAATGATTACTGCACTACCAGTTAACCATAGTGTTCCAGCTGTAGGCTATCAGCTTGATAGTGGCAGTCAAAGCTTGGTGTTTACGGGAGATACAGCTAGTTGTAAAGCTTTGTGGGATAAAGTTAATACAATCCAAAATTTAAAATACCTTATTATCGAAACCGCTTTTAGTAATCAAGACGAATCATTGGCAGCTGAGTCAAAACACTTATGTCCAATAACACTTGCTGACGAGTTAGACTATTTACATCAACAACCACATGTCTATATTACACACCTGAAACCGGGTGCAGGTGAAAAAATTATGAGTGAAATTGCGCAACACCCTAAAACTGCACATTGTAAAGTATTGCTAAATGAACAAGTTTTTGAGCTTTAATTTAAACAAAATGGTATAAAGACAAATCTATGGATCAGAAAAGCGACAATAAACCGTTAATGGCTGGCAAGACAATATTAGCGAACTTAGCGCCGATATCTAAATTGTCAAAAGGCCGCCTAGAGGAACTAGCCGATGTTGTCATCATAGAACAGATTAGCAAAGATTTAGACCCGACTAGGATGAGTGAAAAGGGTATGGAAGCTTTATATCTGATAAAAGGTGATTTAGGTATTCGCTATGAAAATGGTAAAAAGCTAGTCTTACGTGGTGGTAGTTCAGCAGCAAAGCATCCCATTGATTCTGAAAAGTTACGCATTAAAGATACTATCGCCTTGACACCTATTGAAGTAGTGAGGATTGATTTAGATTTATTAGATATTATGCTCACTTGGGACCAGATTTCAGGATTTGCCTCAGATGATGAAGTGGCTACAAATGCTAGTCAAGAGCAACGTACATATATTGATGGTGAGACATTCAATGCCTTCAAGCTTAAAAACGGTGTATTTAGTAAAGTGCCCGCTGCCAATATTGAAACGCTACTCAAACGATTAACAAGTGTTAATGTAGAGGCTGGGCAGACCATTATTACGCAAGGTCAAGAGGGTGATTATTATTATTTGATTCATCAAGGCACTGCAGTTGTAAGTCGTGTCTATGATATGAGTCAGCCACCAGTCGAATTAGCTGAAATTTCTACAGGCGAAGCATTTGGGGAAGAAGCATTAGCCTCAGATACCAAACGCAATGCAACCGTTACCATGAAAACTGATGGTCAATTATTGCGATTGAAGAAAGAAGACTTTGTTGAGCTTCTAAAAACTCCAGTCGTTAGCACGGTAAAAATGGCAGAGGCAAAAAAACGCGTTGCGAATGGCGCAGTGTGGATGGATGTCAGATTTGAGTCAGAGTACAAATATCATCATATTGATGGCGCAGTTAACGCGCCAATTCATGAGTTGCGCGAAAAAATTGGCTGGCTTGACCAAGATAAACAGTATATCGTCTATTGCCAAACTGGTCGTCGTAGCTCTGCTGCCGCTTTTATCTTGGCGCAATATGGGATTAAAGCGCTGGTGCTAGAAGGAGGCACCCGCGGTAGCACAGCAGCTAATACTTAGCTACGCCAAGCTTTATTTCGTTTCTCGCCAAAAACGGGGACCAATAGCCGTATGTCCCATTGAAAAGCCTTTTCTATCACCTGATAGTCCTTGTTTGATTTCAGGATAAGTTGACCAAGCTAACGTAATTAAAAGTATGCCAGCAATCCAAGGCCTAAGTCTTGATTGATGAGAGGCTCTGACTATATTATCTGATGAAACATATTGTCCAAGCATAAGGCCTATCATAGTGAACATCAGTACTTGACTGATTGGCATCACAATCACACCATCAACCATCGAGTAGGCTGTGTTGGTAATCATGGTAAAAAACAGAATCACAGATAAGTTTTTATCTAATGTTGACTTTCCCTGCACTTGATTAGGACTGAACTTTTTAAACCAATAATAGAAAGCATAAATAACCATAGTTAAAATGATCGCTGTTGCAGGCAAGCCCCATTCAGCAGCAATTTGTAGAATGCTATTGTGTGGATGCCCATTTGTTTTATTGAACCATGCGTAGTGCATGGGCCCCACGCCAAAAATTGGATAGGTTTTAATCATCAAAATGGCTTGATTCCACAAAGCCAAGCGGTCATTTGTTGTTTCTCTTATGACAGTATTTGTGACTAATAGTGAGCCATACATTTTTGGAATGAATTTAAACAATACATAGTAGCTCGAAAACCCACTAATCAAATAGGCTAGTTGCAGTTTAAGGAATGGCCATGCTGTCTTTTGATAAACTAGTATCGTTATACTTGCTCCAATGAGCCAGGCAATCAGAACACCTCTAGAAGCAGAGTAGAATAACAAAACCCACCATGCTATTAGTGCAATATGCAGTAGAATGCGCGTTGATTTCTTAAGCTCAAAGCAAATTAGAGGAAGCAGGAGTAATCCTATACCCCATAATTGATATTGGTTAAAAGACCTTATATTGGTAAAGCCTGTAAATGGGAATGGCCATTTGAGAGGGTTTTTTACTATTGTGGCTGTTATATAACCAGTGTAGAAAGACAACATATACAGCAATATGCTAACCCAAAAGGCGTAAGTGAAAAATTTGATTAAGTGAGTTTTGTTTTCTTTAAATTGATTTGCAATTAATAAACTTAAAAGGCCGAGTGCGGCAAACATACTAAATTCTGTTAGCGCATGTCGTGGGGCATATGCTAAGGTAATTGAAAAAATAGCAAAAACAATCAGCATTAATAGCCCTATTTGAATATGTTTGCTCGCCAAAATAGTATGTTCTTTTAAGTGTCCTGTTCCTATGGCATGTACTAAAATAAAACCTAGTAAAACTAACTCTAATAATCTCTGTCTGTCAGTAAACCATACGATATGTTTTGGCCACAGTTGTAAGCTCGGTTGAAATGTAATTAATGCTATATATACTAAAGCAACCAGTATTAGTGGGATTGGCGTGGTTCTGACAAGGGTTTGCATTGGTTAATTGTGCTGTTTTAAATATGATTCGAAGAAAGATACCACAGAAACAAGCGCTCAAGCTACGCATTGGGCTTAAAATAAAAAAGAGGCCAATTAGGCCTCTTTCCCACCATAGTTATCTAAATTAACTTAGACCACAGTTACCGCTATCAACATTACAGTTAACAACAACTGCTGAGCCTGTTGCTGGATCTGTTCCGCCTGGGGCTGTCGGATTAAGTGTAAATGTTGTGCCAGCTAAAGCTGCTACTGCAGCTGCGTCAGCAGCAGCAGGAACCGTACCAGTACATCTGCTCAATGCAATAGTTGGCATCAGAGCTGGATCAGTATTTGCAACAGCTGATGCAACCCCACGTGCTATACCCGTTGCCTCAGCAACACAAGCTTGGTTTGCAGATTTAATGGTGTAGTTTCTGTATTGTGGTAATGCGACAGCAGCCAAAATACCGATAATTGCAACCACAATCATCAACTCAATCAAAGTAAAGCCTTTTTGTACTTGTTTCATATTTTTTCCTCTATAAAAATTTAGTATTACTAACAAAACACACTAGACGTAGTAAATACCAGTGCTTGTAAGGCTTATTGCAATGGCTGTGCCAACTTTAATGTTGTTAGGTTAACTTTATGATATTAATAGGAAAAATTATTTTTATTAGGGTTGCGATGTGTTTTTTCTTGTTTCAATTAACACAAAAGCGAGGGAAAACCCTCGCTTTTCAGCACATGGCGTGACACTTTTTGTCACTTTCTAACTGTCATTTTTAGTTCATACTATTACCAAAATTTCCACCATGGTTTTTTTTGCACTACTTTTTTATTGCTTGCGCTGTTTTTTTTAGTGTTAGCTTTAGAAGCTGCGCTTGCTCCCGAGCTTGTTACTTTGAGTTTTCAAGTACCTTTTTAAGGTTCTCTAAACCTGGACCGTACGTGTCATTTACAAATTTAATCGCTGCTGCTTCATCTTGACCTTCAGGAATTGGTGGGTTTTGTGGGTAGTAGCGATAAAAGCGGTGGAAGTATCTAACAGTACTTTCACCTGCACCAGGCCCTGCTTTCACAGAAATGTAGGGGTTATAGTTTGTGAACGGACCGCCATCTAGCACTTCAAATTTAATTTTCATGCCTTCGTCATCAACTTCTTTGATGGCTTCTTTGACTTTACCACCACTTTTTAGCGATAAGTGTCTAAAAATATTATTACCTTTTTTCTCAACTTTAACGCTCTCAACTGTTGGTAGCCATTTTTGAACGTTTTCGTAATCTTTAACCATGGCCCATACTTTGGCTGGTTCTGCTTTAATGACGATTTTCTCATCGATTTTTTGTGGTGTTGGGCCGTGAGCTGCTGCTGTTAATGAAAATGCAGCAAGGGCGAATAGTGTTAGAAACTTCTTCATGTATGGTCTCCCAATAATATTTTTAAATTTACCTAAAGCTAGATAGCCGTCTATTATAAATCAACCTAGCGCTAATGAAAACTTTAACTGGCTACTAACAAGTGTTGTATAT
The DNA here is from genome assembly GCA_048058875.1 of Methylotenera sp. Classification (GTDB taxonomy): domain Bacteria; phylum Pseudomonadota; class Gammaproteobacteria; order Burkholderiales; family Methylophilaceae. Next base: position 52,437 of record JBLLNR010000013.1, read on the forward strand.
CAGTTAACGCGTTTTTGGCTTCTTGGTTGACTTGTCACGCTTTAATGAGTGCTAAAGCAAGAAATTATGTGTTCCTACATTATGACTGTATAGACTGCCACGGCCCATGGGCCTCGCAGTGACGGTTGTTTTTTTTGTTTTCGATTGATTATTATTGAAGGATTGGGGAGAACAACAGGTGATGCAAACGTCAGCGATTGTAATGTCTTTGCGAGGAATGCAGTGACGAAGCAATTCACCTTTTCACAGAACAAAAAAGTTGGGCTGCCATGGCCTATCGACTTTGCAGTGATAGTGGTTATTTAGCTGACTGTAAAATAAACTGTCCAAATGCGCGTGGTTTGTCTCCGACTGCTAGTGTGTTGATGAGCTTGTTTTCCTGCGTATCAATAATACTGACTGTATTACTACCCCAGTTAGCGATCAGTGCAACTTTATTTATTTCATCGTAATAGATGCCTTCTGGGGTATCGCCTACTTCTATCCTTGTGATGATTTTGTTCTGATGAATATCTATTACTGAAACACTTTCATCTAATGTGTTTGTCACATAAAGTGTGTTGTTATCTGGGTTTGTCGCTACACAATAAGGGTGGTCACCAACTTCAATGATTTTTTGCTGCCATGTCTTAGCATCAATTATCGAAATTGTATTGTCGTATACATTAACACTATATAGAGAATTACCATTTTTACTTAATGCAATACCAAAGGGGTGTTCTCCAACCGTTATTCGTTTGATAATTTTTAAAGAATCAACATTCAGTATGGCAATTTCATTGGAGTCTCTTGCTGCAACAAAGAGTTGATGATTCTCTGGACCTACTACAATACCTGCGGGTGCTTTCTCAACTGTTACTTTTTTTGTTATTGCATAAGTCATTGGATTAATCATAATGACTTGATTGCTATACCAGTCCGCGACATAAAGCGCTTTGTTATCTGGTGAGATGGCTACACCAACAGGAGAGCCATCGACAGGGATGTTATGAATAACTCTATTTGACTGCGTATCAATTACAGAAACAGTGGCACTTTCTACATTCGTGACAAATGCACGATTGATTTTATCTGCAACGGCAATACCTACAGGTGCTTTACCCACCTTAATCGTATTGGTTACTTTCTGTTGCTTGATATCAATAACTGAGACAGTGTTATCGCCTTGATTGGTAATGTAGGCATAGCTATTTTTTGGATGTTTGATTGCACATGATGCAAGCGTCATGCATAACAGCATATTGAATAATGTTCGGGAAATATAATGCATTAAGTCTCCTTTAATTCCTCATTATTACATTTTAAATGTTCGTCACTACTTTCATTAGTGGCTAAAGTATGAAAAAATCATAGTTAAATTTTATATGGTAGTACAACTATGTTAGATCGTGACGGATTTCGTCCGAATGTGGGTATTATTTTGTGTAATGCACAAAATAAGGTGTTTTGGGGTAAGCGCATCCGAGAGCATGCTTGGCAGTTTCCACAAGGCGGCATTGACCATGGTGAGAGTCCAGAGGCAGCTATGTATCGTGAACTGATGGAAGAGGTTGGCTTGCGTCCAGAGCATGTGGAAATTTTGGGCCGTACGCGTGATTGGCTTAGATATGAAGTACCAAGTCATTGGATTAAACGTGAATGGCGTAGTAGTTATCGCGGACAAAAGCAAATTTGGTTTTTACTTAGACTGATCGGCAGAGACAGTGATGTTTCATTGAGAGCGACGCCGCATCCTGAATTTGATGCGTGGCGTTGGAGTGATTACTGGGTGCCACTCGAGGACGTCGTAGAATTTAAACGCGAAGTGTACAAGATGGCGCTAAATGAATTGGCGGTATTTTTACACCAAAAACAAAAGCGTCCACGTCACCATGTTGCTAAAGGAAAATCAAAAAAAGTATCGTTAGAGCAAAATGTGGCAAAAAAAGTAACGCACATTAGCTCAAAATCGGAAAATTTACTTTAAATCATTTTCGCTACTCATTGCTTCGCCTAATCTTATAGCGCTTGATGGGTGCCAATTACTGTTGAAGGACATTGCTGATTTTTCAAATAACATGACCACGGTTGAGCCGAGTAAAAAGCTACCCATTTCTTCGCCTTGTTTCAGTAAGATTCCCTGATTCTTATAATTCCATGTCCGAATAGTATGGCTTCTTGGAGGATTCACGACGCCATGCCATACGGTAGACATACTACCTACGATGGTTGCACCGACAAGCACCATAACAAATTTACCATGCATCATTGAATCAAACTCACAAACCACACGTTCATTACGTGCAAAAAGCCTAGGGACATTTGCAGCTGTGGTTGGGTTGACCGAAAATAAATCACCTGGCACATAAACCATGCTAATGAGCTTTCCGTCACATGGCATATGGATGCGATGGTAGTCTCTAGGACTTAGATATAGGCATGCAAAGCTACCATCTGTAAACGCAGTGGCAAGAGTTGCATTGCCTGCAAGTAGTTCCAGCGCTGAGTATGTGTGACCTTTTGCTTGAAATATCTGGTCGGTTTTAATGTCACCAAGTTGGCTGATAGCGCCATCGACTGGGCAGATGAAGTCTGCGCTAGCTATTGGCCTAGCATCGGCTTGCAGTGCGCGAGTAAAAAATGCGTTAAACGTTTTATAACTCTCAATATCAGGGTTCGCTGCTTCACTCATATTGACTTGGTATCGCCTTACAAACCATTTGATGACTAATGTGGTTAGATAACCGCACTGCACATTGGCAAGCTTGCCAGCCAATTGGGTAATCGCTTTTTTAGGAACAAGGTATTGTAATAGTATGGAAAGCTTCAATGCAGTCTTTCAAATAAAAGTGGTGTAGCGCGTATTTTACTGGAACAGATATTAAAAAAGCACAGCATTTGATCTGCTGTGCTTTTGTAACCTGCTTGATGATTAGTTTTTTGCTTTATCAACAATCTTATTCGCAGCAATCGATGGAATCATTGCGCGCAGTTTTGCGCCGGTAATCTCAATTTGGTGTGCTGCATTATTGCGACGACGTGCAGTCATTGATGGGTAGTTGGCTGCACCCTCAGCAATAAACATTTTTGCGTATTCTCCAGATTGAATGCGTTTTAATGCATTACGCATTGCTTGACGCGATTGTTCGTTAATGACTTCTGGACCGGTAACGTATTCACCATACTCTGCGTTGTTAGAGATGGAATAGTTCATATCGGCAATACCACCCTCAAACATTAAGTCTACAATCAGTTTTAATTCATGTAAGCATTCAAAATAAGCCATTTCAGGCGCATAGCCAGCTTCTACCAGCGTTTCAAAACCCATCTTAACTAATTCAACCGCGCCGCCGCATAATACTGCTTGCTCGCCAAATAAGTCTGTTTCTGTTTCATCTTTAAATGTTGTCTCAATAATGCCAGTGCGCCCACCGCCAACACCCATTGCGTAGGAAAGTGCTAACTCTTTTGCGTTGCCTGAGGTGTCTTGATACACAGCGATTAAATCTGGAATACCACTACCACGAACAAATTCAGAGCGCACAGTATGGCCTGGTGCTTTTGGCGCAATCATAATCACATCCATGTCTGCACGTGGTACCACTTGGTTGTAGTGAATTGCAAAACCATGTGCAAATGCTAACGTGCCACCTTGTTTAAGATTTGGTTCAATCACTTCTTTGTAAAGTGCTTTTTGAAATTCATCAGGGGTTAGAATCATGACGACATCAGCGCCTTTGATTGCATCGACGGTTTCTGCTACTTTTAATCCTTCGTTTTCAGCTTTTTTCCATGAGCTTGAACCTGTGCGCAAGCCAACTGTGACATCCACGCCTGAGTCTTTAAGATTTAGCGCGTGTGCATGACCTTGTGAACCGTATCCAATGATAGCCACTTTTTTACTTTTAATGATACTCAGGTCAGCGTCTTTGTCGTAATAAACTTTCATTTTTATTTGCCTTTCAATACAATCACTTATAATTAGTTATAGTTTTAAAATTCTATCGCCCCGGCCTATGCCAGAAGCGCCAGTACGAACTGTTTCCAGAATTGCGGTCTTGTCCAAGCTCTCAATAAAAGCATCTAGTTTATGGCCAGACCCTGTTAGCTCAATAGTGAAGCTGCCATCAGTGACATCAATAATTCTGCCTCTGAAGATATCGCACATACGCTTCATCTCTTCTCGATGGCCATGAGAAGCTTTGACCTTAATGAGCATGAGCTCTCGCTCAATGTGCTTACCATCGTTTAAATCGAGCACTTTGACTACATCAATTAGCTTATTTAGCTGTTTAATGATTTGTTCAATAATCGCATCATTACCACTGGTGACAATTGTCATCCGAGATAGAGTAGGGTCTTCAGTAGTTGCCACCGTTAGTGATTCAATGTTGTAACCGCGTGCCGAAAACAACCCTGCTACCCTTGACAATGCACCAGGTTCGTTCTCCATTAAGATTGAAATGATATGCCGCATTATGAGCTCTTTCCTGTAATCATTTCAGACAACCCTTTGCCGTTAGGTACCATAGGAAACACATTCTCTGATTGATCTGTAATAAAATCCATAAATACTAGCCGGTCTTTCAATTTTGGACTAAATGCTTCTTTCAGTGCACTTTCAACATCTGCTGGATCAGTAATACGCATCCCTACATGGCCATATGCTTCTGCTACTTTAACAAAATCTGGTAGCGCATCCATGTACGATTCTGAATAGCGATTCTCATAAAAGAATTCTTGCCATTGTCTTACCATGCCCATATAGCGATTGTTCAATGTAATCACTTTGATAGGTAAATGAAATTGCTTACATGTCGATAGCTCTTGTATACACATTTGGATGGATGCCTCGCCTGTAATGCAGGCAACTTGTGCATCTGGATAGGCAAGTTGAACACCCATAGCATATGGTAGGCCTACACCCATTGTGCCTAGACCGCCAGAATTGATCCAACGGCGTGGCTTGTTGAAAGGGTAGTACTGTGCCGCCCACATCTGGTGCTGGCCGACATCTGATGTGATGTATGCTTCACCATTGGTTACCTGATGCAATGTTTTGATGACTTGTTGTGGCTTAATCAGCTTATCATCTAAGTCGAAATCTGAATAGCGTTTGGCACGCCATGCTTCGATTTGCTGCATCCAGTCATTCAGTGCAGCCGTATTCTGGGCAGGTTTTTCTGTCCGCATCAATACGTTCATATCTGATAGGACTGATTTCACATCGCCAACAATCGGCACGTCTATTTTAACCCGCTTAGAAATAGAAGATGGATCTATATCAATATGGATAATCGTGCGTGGCCGACTCAAAAAATGTTCTGGATTTCCAATTACACGATCATCAAAACGTGCGCCAACTGCTAACAGCACATCACATTCCTGCATTGCCATATTAGCTTCGTAAGTACCATGCATACCTAGCATACCGAGGAACTGTTTGTCTTCGGCCGGGTAGCCTCCAAGTCCCATCAGAGTACTAGTAGTTGGCAGACCAAGGGATTTGATAAATTTTGTCAGTTCAAGTGAGGCGTTGCCTAATACGACACCACCACCTGTGTATACCATGGGTCGTTTTGCTTCAGCAATAAGCTTTAGCGCCTTTTTAATTTGTCCTGCATGTCCTTTTGTAATGGGGTTATAAGAACGCATTTCTACTTTTTTAGGATACTCAAATCTATTCAGTGTTGCAGTAATATCCTTTGGGATATCAACAAGCACTGGTCCTGGACGGCCTGTGGATGCAACATGAAATGCCTTTTTCATCACAGGGGCAATATCATTGATGTCTTTAATCAAGAAGTTATGCTTTACACATGGGCGAGTAATGCCAACAGTATCACATTCTTGAAATGCATCCTCTCCAATTGCGTGAGTTGGCACCTGACCACTAATAACGACCATCGGTATTGAATCCATATAAGCCGTTGCGATGCCTGTCACTGCATTGGTAGCACCTGGTCCAGATGTTACTAGGGCGACACCAACTTCACCCGTTGCACGGGCGTATGCATCTGCAGCATGCAACGCTGCTTGTTCATGGCGGACCAAAATGTGTTTGAACTGATCCTGTTGGTAAATGGCATCATATATGTTGAGCACTGCGCCGCCGGGATAGCCAAAAACAAATTTGACCTTTTCCTCATGTAAGCACTTAATCAGAATCTCTGCCCCAGTGAATTGGGTCATGGTTTCATCTTGCTTGTTGCTATCGATTGGGGAGGGTTGATTCATAAATCTCTATAGTTTCAGCTGTTTTATACGAACCCTACACAATAACGGTTTGAACATATTTGGTCAAGATACTTACAGACGGTAAATGCATTTGATATAACTTGTGCTTGACATATTAAATGATAATCATTATCATTTAATAAAGTTCAGTTGCAAAAGGTCTATAAAAATGCGTGGAATCAAAGTAGTGGGTAAAACGACAGTGCCAGGTAATGAGCAATATAAAGTTGTATATAACCAATATCAGGATACAGTTGTTTTGGAGCTTGGCGGAACATCTTTAAAACTTAATGCCGTGAATTTTATGTTGATGAATGAGATGGTGCGTAAAGCTGCAGCAAGGTTAGTAATGCAAACTGAAACAAATATAAAATAATACTTTACATTATTAATGCGAATCATTATCATTTGTATTATTATAATTTGATGCTGAAATGAAGGTGCATGGTGAGTCAGGAAAGTGTAAAAAGCAAGATTTGACCCAGAGTTACCAACTGCAAGGGATGTGTTGGTGGCTATATCTTGTGTAGCGACACAATATGCCAATCATGATTGAAACGCTCAAAGCACCTGAGCTAGACCGAGAGGAATGGATGGGGTGGGATGAGCAGGCAATTAGTGCAAGGCTAAGCCATTACCCTTCATTAGATAATGTACCGTTTCCGGTCGGTTTGCAGTAAGTCGTTGAGTTTTATGTAAGCCGTGTATAGAAGCTTTGAAACGGTTTTCAACAGAATTTAAGGTGCCCTAACTCACCTTAGATGTAGCAAATGCATAGCAATATGCATCTCCTTGATCGTGAACGATCTTTTGAGTCGCATTCATTCACTTGATGTAAGTCGGCTACTTTTTTAAATTGGCTTAGCAGAAATGATGTATTTTTGGGTGAAGACGGGTCAGTCTTTGCACATGCTGTGCTTACCGATTTGGTGATTATATGTATTTTCTTGCATATTGCCTCAATATTAATGATGTCTATCTTGCACAAGAAAAGTTTAATCGAGTCAATGATTCTGACAAACCGAAGTCAGTCAGGAACATTTAACCAAAATTAATTATCTAGCTGAGGCGCGACTTTCAATACTTCATCAATAGTTGTTAGGCCAGCAGCAACTTTCTCTAAACCATTTAGAAGCAAAGGTTGCATGCCTTCTTGGTAAGCCAATTTTTTGATATCGGCAAGGTCTGTGTTTGCCGTAATAAGCTTGCGCAGTTTGGGGGAGATTGTCAGCATTTCATAAATACCACTTCGACCTCTAAACCCTGTATGACGACACTCAATGCAACCAACAGCTTTCATTGCAGTTGTGGGTTTTGTTGCTTTAAATGGTTTGGTTAAAGCTGCCCACTCTATATCGGAAATTTCAGTCGGCGTTTTGCAAGCAGGGCATAGTGTGCGCACTAGCCTTTGTCCCATGATGCCAAGTACTGTCGAATGAATGAGGTAGGATGCAACACCTAGATCAAGAAGCCGTGTTACAGCAGACGGTGCGTCGTTGGTGTGTAGTGTTGATAGCACTAAGTGACCAGTCAGTGCCGCTTGAATAGCCATATCTGCCGTTTCAATATCACGAATCTCACCGATCATAATAATATCTGGATCTTGCCGCATCAGGGTACGGATTCCCTGCGAGAAGTTCAGCCCAATATTGGTCGTTACTTGCATCTGATTAAACGCAGGTTCAATCATTTCAATCGGATCTTCAATTGTGCTGACATTCACTTCAGGTGTTGCCAGCTGCTTCAGCGTTGAGTATAAGGTCGTTGTTTTTCCTGAGCCAGTTGGACCAGTCACTAAAATGATGCCATTGGGATGTTTTGTCCAATCCCTCCATAAATCTGCTTGTTTTTTGGAAAAGCCCAATTTTACGAAATCCTGAACGATAATTTCAGGAGTAAATACACGCATGACCAGTTTTTCGCCGAATGCTGTTGGCATGGTTGATAAACGCAGTTCCACTTCATTTCCATCTGCATTGACTGTTTTAATTCGACCATCCTGCGGTCGGCGTTTTTCGACCATGTCCATGCGACCCAGCAATTTAATTCTGCTTGTTATCGCATTCATGATGTTAGCAGGTAGTTGATAGACCTGATGCAATACGCCATCTATCCTGAACCGCATCACACCCGTACCGCGTCGAGGTTCTAAGTGAATATCACTAGCGCGTTGTTCGAATGCATATTTAAACAACCAGTCAACGATGTTAACAACATGCTGCTCATTAGCATCAAGATTCTTATCCTTACCCAGTTCGACTAGTTGCTCAAAATTCTGCACCCCTACAATTTGACCAGCCTTGGAAATATTCGCTTGTGATATTGAAGATGCTAAATTGTATATTTCTGGTAAGTATCGGCTAATCTCAAGTGGATTGGAAACAACCAGTCGAATGCGCATGCCCAAGATACGCTCTAAGTCAGGTATCCAATCGGTATGATAGGGATCTGCAGTAGCCACAATCGCTTCGTTTCCCTTGATTGAAATCGGCATGATTTTAAGGCGTTGTGCATAAGCTCTGGAAACCATTTGCGATGCCGATGTAAAGTCGAGCTTTAGCGGGTCGATGTGAAAGTAATCATGCCCTGATTCAGCGGCGAGCCACCGGGACAAAAAGTCCGCATTCATCACTTTGTGTGGTGGTTCAAGATCTTTCCATTTTTGTTCACCTACAATAATAATGGGATGAAGATTTGAGCTGTCTAACTTTCGATCTTTATATAGCTTCTCAGCTTGATTTTTGTCGATTTTGTCAGCATTTACTAACATGCGAAGGAATTCGCCTAGGCTAAGCTTATTCTTATTATTCATTTTACTTTGTGTCGCCATAATTCATCTTTATGATGTTGAAAGTTAAATTTCGTTCAATGCTATTGGATTCTCATAGACAAATCAATGGCCTGAATGTTTTTTGTTAGTGCACCCACAGAGATTCGGTCAACCCCTGTTTCAGCAATGTGCCGTACAGTTTGCAGGTTTACATTGCCAGACGCCTCCAGTAATGCACGACCCGCAACCATTTCTACAGCACTACGCATATCAGCAAGAGTGAAGTCGTCCAGCAGTATGCTGGTTGCACCAGCCTCTATAGCTTCTTTGAGTTCACTCAGACTCTCCACTTCTATTTGAATGGGCACATTAGCATGAAGAGCAAAAGCTTGTGCTAATGCAGCAGAGATGCTTCCAGCTGAAGCGATATGGTTCTCTTTAATAAGAATGCCGTCATAAAGCGCGATACGTTGATTAAAACCACCACCAACAGTTACCGCATATTTCTGCGCTAATCTTAGCCCCGGTATCGTTTTTCTAGTATCCAGGATTTGTGTTTTCAGGCCTTGAACTAAATCAGCATAAGCTTTTGTTTGTGTTGCAACAGCAGAAAGAAGTTGTAAAAAATTTAGTGCACAGCGTTCTGCGCTCAGTAATGTTTTTGCTTGACCAGTAATGGTACACAGTGTTTGGTTTGGCATTAAATGCTCGCCTTCCTTAACGTACCACTCTATTTGCGTATTGCTGTCGAGTTGCAAAAAGCATGCATTGGCCCAGTCTATGCCACAGATTACAGCGTGCTGACGGGAGACGATTGTTGCTATTGCTTTACTGTCCGGAACCAATGACGCTGTCAAATCACCTGTACCAATGTCTTCAGCTAAAGCTGTTGCGACTTGTGACTGTACCAAATCAGTAAATTGCTGGCTACCGCGCGGGAATTTTTGTGTAAATAGAGGTAAGATCATATTTACATTATAATGCAGTTGGAATTTAAAAACTTGGTGGCGATTAGATGAAACTGTTATATACCCCGAATAGCCCATATGCGCGAAAAGTGCGTATTGTTGCAATTGAAAAACATATTGATATTGAGCTTGAAGAGGTTGATTTAGGCGCACCGAATTCACAAGTCGTACAGTACAATCCGTTAGGCAAAGTACCAGTACTCATTCTGGATGATGGCACTGGATTATATGACTCGCGCGTTATTATTGAGTATCTGGATGCTCGTACACCCGTTACCAGATTAATGCCAAATGACACACACTTACGTATTGATGTGATTCGTTGGGGTGCCTTGGCCGATGGTATTTGTGATGCTACTGTAGCTATTATGCTTGAAGAGCGAAAAGACCAGCAGCATCAGTCAGCTGCATTCATAGAAAAGCAGTTTACAAAGGTGGTTAATGGTTTAGCTGCACTGAATAAAGATATTAGTAAAAAGAAGTGGTGTGTAAACGAAACCTTTAGCCTAGCAGACATCGCTGTTGGGTGCATGCTAGGGTACGTTAGCTTGCGGCTTAAATCGTTAGACTGGCAGAATCAATATCCAAGCTTAGCCAAGCAATACACCATATTAAGCAAACGCCCTAGCTTTAAAGACACAGCACCTGTTGAGTAATAAAATTTACTCAGGCTTTTATTATTGCTAGATACGGCTAGTGATAATGCCACCACCAAGGCAAACATTGCTTTCATAAACCACAGCAGACTGTCCTGGGGTAATCGCCCATTGCTTTTGGCCAAAACGAATGTCCACTTCATTGGCGCTAACCGCATCAATCTCACATGGTGCATCAGGCTGGCGGTAACGCGTTTTAGCCGCATAGACCCAGTTGGTTTCTGGCTCTTCTTCACTTATCCAGTGTAGTTGGCTTGCTTTCAGTCCATCGCTTAATAGCAATGGATGGTCATGGCCTTGAACAACAATCAGTTCATTATTTGCCATATCTTTTGCGACCACAAACCAAGGCTCACCAGTGCTGTCACGACTACCACCTATTTTTAAACCCTGCCTTTGTCCCAGCGTGTAATACATCAACCCATCGTGTTGACCAACAACTTTACCCTCAGGGGTTTTTATGACTCCTGGTTTTTTTGGCAGGTAGCGTTGTAAAAATTCTTGAAAAGGACGTTCGCCAATAAAACAGATGCCGGTCGAATCTTTTTTCTCCGCGTTTACCAAACCAGCTTCTCTTGCTAATTCACGCACTTCACGCTTTAAATAAGAACCTAAAGGGAAAAGCGTTTTGCTCAGCTGCGCCTGATTAAGACGATATAAAAAATAGCTCTGGTCTTTGCTGCCATCATCTGCCTTTAGGAGTTGGTAGTTGCCTTTTTTTAATGGGTTTTCTCTGACTTTGGCATAATGACCAGTTGCAATCAAATCCGCTCCCATCGTGATTGCATGGTCTAAAAAAGCTTTAAATTTAATTTCAGCATTACACAGAATATCCGGATTTGGGGTGCGGCCCGCTTCATATTCAGCTAAAAAGTTTGCGAAAACACGGTCTTTATACTCTTTGCTAAAATTCACAGCCTCAATATCGATAGCTAATTTATCTGCGACCGAAACAGCATCAATCAGATCCTGCTTGCTAGCACAGTATTCATCATCGTCATCATCTTCCCAGTTTTTCATGAAAAGACCAGTGACCTCATAGCCTTGTTGTTTTAACAGCATGGCTGTGACTGAGGAGTCAACGCCGCCGGATAAGCCGACAATTACCTTAGGTTTGCTCATAACAAAAAAATCTCATAAATGCGTAATCGTTTCTAAAGGGAAATGTTTTCCAGCAAGATAATCCTCGAAACAAGTTAATACTTGATCGCTACGCATTAGCGCTTGCTTTTCACGTATTTCATCAATACTCATCCACAATGCTCTGATAATGCCGTCATCCAAGGCTTGTTCAGGGTAATGCCTATCTACATGACCAATGAACGCAAAGCGTAGATAGGTTGTTGCATTGTGTTCATGCCGCCAATGATAAATACCTAATAATGCTTCTGGTATAAAGTCATATGCAGTTTCTTCGAGCGTTTCACGAATCACTGCTTGTGTAATTGTTTCTCTATCTTCTATGTGACCAGCTGGTTGATTAAAGCGGTTACCACGGCTGGTAGCTTCTTCAACAAGCAAAAATTGTCCATTTCGTTCAACAATTGCGGCTACGGTTGCATTGGGTTTCCAAATTTCTTTTTTCACATTACATTTCATTAAAGGAACAATTACTATTTTACGCCAAGCTGCTTGTTAAGCATATACATAGCGTAAGCTAAAAAAATACAGTTCAAACATCACTTTGTATTTGGCAAACAGCTGGGAGTCAATTAAAGTATCGCCATGAAAAGAAATAACAACAACCAAATGGTTATTTTGGCCTCGAGAAGCCCAAGACGAATAGAGCTGCTGAAACAAGTTGGCATAGAGTGTATCGTGTTACCTGCTGATATTGATGAATCAGTGCAGCAAGGTGAAAAGCCAGAAAATTATGTGAAACGTTTAGCGAAGGAAAAGGCACTGACAACTGCCAATAGCATGAAGAGTGAGTACTCTCATCTGGTGGTGCTAGCCGCTGATACAACAGTCAGTATAAATGAACGGATTTTAGGTAAGCCAGAAAACGACGAGATGGCTTATACAATGTTAAAGCAGTTATCAGGTAAAAAGCATATAGTGCACACTGCCGTTGCAGCATGCTATAAAGGTAAGGTTAGAGTCGTCTTAAGTACGACAGCTGTAGACATGATGCGGCTGAGTCCTGATGCGATTAACACGTATATCACCTCTGGTGAACATAGAGACAAAGCCGGTAGTTACGGCATTCAAGGCAAAGCCGCTGCTTGGATAAAGCATATTGAGGGAAGCTATTCAGGTGTGATGGGATTGCCGCTATTTGAAACAATGCAACTTATTCATAAAATAGCATCTACATAATTGATTAATTGTTAAAGAGTGAAACATTGGGACAAGAAATACTCATTAATGTTACGCCACAAGAAACACGCGTAGCTGTATTAGAGCACGGTGTCGCGCAAGAGCTACATATTGAGCGCAGTTCTTCATTAGGCATTGTCGGTAATATTTACTTTGGTAAGGTGTGTCGCGTATTGCCAGGAATGCAATCTGCGTTTGTAGAAATTGGCCTACAAAGAGCGGCATTCCTACATGCTGCTGATATTCGAGAATGTCATTCAGAAGAGGACGGACAAGCAGGGAAGCCAATCCAAGAAGTACTGCATGAAGGACAGTTGATTATTGTGCAAGTCATTAAAGAGCCTATAGGCACCAAAGGCGCGAGACTGACAACTGAAGTAAGTATAGCTGGGCGATTTCTAGTGTTTTTACCCCATCAAGATCATATAGGGGTATCGCAGCGTATTGAAGACGAAGAAGAGCGTGAAATACTACGAAACCGTCTGCTTGGACTTTTGCCAGAAGGTAAAAAAGGTGGTTTCATCATCAGGACGATGTCAGAAAATGCAACGGATGAAGAGCTAAAGTCGGATATTGATTACCTAGAAAAAGTCTGGGATAAAATCCAAGAAGATAGTAAGGTGGCTACCGAAAAATCATTGATTTTCTATGATTTGAGTCTCCCGCAGCGAGTACTGCGCGATGTTGTTAATACCAATACGGTGAGTATTCGAGTTGATTCAAAAGAAACCTATTTGATGATGAAAGAGTTCGCTGAGCTATATGTTGTTAAAGCGTTAGCACCGTTAAGTCATTATCAAGGTAAGCGGCCAATTTTTGATTTTTACAATATTGAGAAAGAGTTCGAACTCGCTTTTTTACGGAAAGTTGAGTTGAAGTCTGGTGGCTATTTGATTTTTGATCAGACAGAGGCGTTGACTACTGTCGATGTAAATACTGGTAGTTTTGTAAGCGGTAAAAGCTTGTCAGATACGATATTTAAGACTAATTTAGAAGCAGCGCAATGTATTGCACAACAACTCAGGTTGCGAAATTTAGGCGGCATCATCATAATTGATTTCATCGATATGGATGAAGATGAGCAGCGTGAAAAAGTCCTGGAAGAGCTTAAACGCGCAGTTAGTATTGATCGTGCACGTACCAATGTAAATGGCTTCACGCAGTTAGGCTTGGTAGAAATGACGCGAAAACGCACAAGAGAGAGTTTGGCGCATTTGTTATGTGAACCTTGTGAGGTGTGCAGCGGTAGGGGTGAATATAAAACAGCGCAGACTATTGCATATGAAATTATGCGTGAGTTAATGCGAGAGTCTAGGCAATTTGAAGCGAAAGAGTTCAAGGTCATCGCATCACCTAGTGTCATCAGTCTGCTACAAGATGAGGAGTCTCAAAGTTTAGCAAACTTATCTGACTTCATTAATAAGCGTGTCGTACTGCAAGTAGATCACCAATACCCTCGTGAGGTCTATGATGTTGTTTGGAGTTAGCGTCTCAATTTTTGTTAGACAGTAGAGGATGAGCTTTCTTTGTTTGTTAAAAATGATAAAGATAGCTCTGGCAAATTGAATGCGGGCATGTTCAGATTGTTTTTTTCTGCAAGCTGTGCCTTAATCGCTGGTTGCATTGCTGTCACGATATTCAAAAGCAATGCGTCCATTGCTTTGCTTTCCTTTGAGATTTGCGCGAATTCTGCTTCAACTGCTTTCAACTGCTGATCTAGCGCCTTAGTGCTATCATTTGCCTTCATCAAATTCTTTGTACGTTCTGTTAGTGTTGTTTTATGTTCTGTCATTTGCGATTTTAGTGTACTGAGCACATCTAAAAGCCAATGTTCACAGTCTTTACGTGCTTGTTCAAATATTTTTTGTTTTTGAGTGCCTAGGCCTAAAAAGAACCTGCGAACTAAAAAGTGTTTTTCGGTCATTACATTGATAGGGTCTTTGCAAAAATCATCAGTCACTTTTTCTAAGGTACGCATCTGATTGAGAAAGTTCGACATGTCTAGTTCAGGTGCCTCGAATATTTCAAACCCATGTTTGGACTGGAAAACATCATAAACATTATCTGCAAGTTTCTTGATTTTTTTACTTTCTTTGGTGACATAATCTGCCAGCTCATTGGCTTGTTTCATGACATTCCGCATGCCTTGATTTAGGCCAATAGTGGTCCAGCTATCACCAATTTCTTTTCTGCTTTTCTTAATTGAAGAATCTAAATAAGCAACGCTTAAATGTTTGAGTAAGTTTTTGCCATGCTTAGAAATTTTTTCATTGGCGAGATTAAACGTAGGTATTGAGGACTCGTAGCGTTTTTTTTCAGCAATCACTTTTTTCAAGATAAGCTGTGTTTCACTCACATTTTTACCTTTAATTGCTCTAAGCTCATTGATTTGCTCTTGTAAACTGCTGCGGCGTTGTTGGACTACTTTACGAGAGCTTTTAATCATCTCGCTGCATTCATAAGCAATTGTTTTTCCTAGCAAATGATGTTTGGCTTGAACAACCCTATCACCTAGTTCTTGTTCAAAAACGGGTAATTTGCTCGAAGTTAGCAGCTCTTGATCATTTTGCTTTTTGGCTAGTAATGCGTTATGCGCAGAAATAGGAAATACATTTTCCGGAGAGGTGTGGAGTTGATGCGCTGTGATTGTGACTTGGCGATCAATTGCATTTTTTATACTTAAGTCAGTGTGATGCTTACTGGTTAATGTATCGATTTTATCAAGTAATACAAACTGTTGCTTAATTCTATTTTTGATATATTCGTTCCAGATGGTAATGTCAGTTTCTGTGATGCCGGTATCAGCAGGCGTAATAAAAATTGCAGCATCCGAGCTTTGCATATTGTTCAACATTAGTTCAGGCTCTGCATTTAGTTTATCAAGTCCAGGCGTACTAAAAATAACTAAGCCATTTTTCAGTATTGGGTGTGGATAGTTAATCATTGCATGCCGCCAGAGTGGGACCTTGATATAACCTTCCTTATCTAGGGCCGCCACCATTGTTTTGTCGTTTTCATTCCATAAACCCAAGCTAATTGCTTCACTGTGACTGACTTCTAATTGTTCAGATAATTTGCTAAATGCTGCTTCCATTTCTTCCGCATCTCCGATGTGGAGTTGATGCTTTTGCCAAATATTAGGCGTTGTTTTTAAATAAGCGAGAGTATCTTCTGTACGACGGGTGCTGATAGGAAGTAATTTGATGCAAGGTTCTTCATTTGGGTTCCAATAAAATTCTGTAGAACACATTGCAGTATTGCTTGGCTTAATAGGAAAAAAGTGCCTCTCAATTTCATCAAAAAATAATGCATTGATCGTTTCTGTTTTTTCCAGCTCATTATCCGCCAGAAATGTCATGACAATTTGGTCATGCTTAAGCGACTCTAGCATGTCGTGCAATCGTAATTCTTTGACGCTATCTGTCTGCGGGCTTAATGCAAGCCAATCACGATAGTCAGAAATCGTTTTCTAAGCTTGGCACGCCAAGCATTGTATGCATTAAGTTTGGTTAGTAGTGGCGTTTCTATCATATCGACTCTTGTTGTTGTTAATTAATATGAGGTTCTATACTAAGTCAGAGCAAATAAAAAATACAGTTAAAATACGGACAACATGCTTTTTTGTAGTGTGCCGATGATGGAAATGTTGAGCATTTGCAACAAAATAATCGCAACAAAAGGTGAAAAATCTATGCCGCTAATAGGTGGAATGATTTTTTTAATTGGGCCAAGCACTGGCCAAGTCAAACTGTTAAGTACTGGCGTGATAGGGGTGTGCGGGTTCACCCAACTTAAGATCACTTGAATAAAAATAGCGTAGAAAAAAATATCTAACACACCACTGATGATGCCAATCAAACTTAATCCCAAAATAGTTGGCCACACAGGCACGTTAGCAACAGCAAATGGGAAGCCGCTTAACCAAATCAGTGTGAAGTGAAGAATAATTTGTGTTACAAATGCGAGCACCAGCGTTGACAAGTCATTTTTTTTCCAGCTTGGAATGAATTTACGAGCTGGTTTTACTGCAAAGTCAGTCAACGCCATCACGATTTGACCAATGGGATTAAAGAATGATGTTTTGGTCGCTTGCATCAAAAAGCGTAGTAAAAACATCATCGTTAAAATGTTAAGTATTGTAGAGATAAGAAAGTGAGCGGCATTGGTAATCATAATGATAGGTTCCTTTTGATATGCATTATTGATGTAGCTGAGCTAGTTCTGCGCCAAGTGTTTTGGATCGTTCATAAGCTTTTTCAGCAGCAAGGATGATAGCCTCTTTAACCATGCTGCTTTGTAAGCTGATCAGCCCTTGTTCAGTCGTGCCACCTTTAGAAGTGACTTGCTCGCGTAGCATGGAGACTGGTAGCTGACTTGCATCTGCAAGCAAACCTGCTCCTTTGAAGGTTGCAATACTTAATTGTTTCGCTTCAGCTTCATTTAAACCTAAGGAGATTGCAGCTGCTTGTAATGCTTCAATAAAGTAGAATACATAAGCAGGACCGCTACCAGAAATAGCTGTGACAGCATCTAATTTATCTTCACTATCTAACCACAAGGTAGTGCCCGCAGACGACAAGATTTGATCAGCGGTCGCTATTTGAGATTGCGTGACTTTGGGTAAAGCATACAAGCCTGTCACTCCCGCTTGAATTTGGGCAGGCGTATTGGGCATCGCGCGGACAATGACATCATAATTATTCAGCCATTTGCTTAAATCCTTAAGCAGTACACCCGCCGCAATTGAAATAATCAGTTGCTTTGAGAGTATGGCAGTTAGGTCTTTTGATACTGCTGGTAGTTGCTGTGGCTTAACTGCAATCACAATAACCTCGGAAAGGCATAAATCATGCATTGAACTTGATACCACAACGCCAAATGCCATTTTTAATGCTTCTTGCTTTGACATGTCAGGTTCAATAACAGTGATATCACTCATCACAAATTGTTGTGTTTTTAAGCCAGTGATGAGCGCTGTTGCCATGTTGCCACCACCAATAAATGCTAGTTTCATTACTTACTCTTTCATCATTGATTAGTTTTATTACGCTCACCAAATATAGCTGAGCCAATACGGACAATAGTAGCACCTTCTTCTATCGCTGCCATATAGTCATTCGACATCCCTATTGATAAAGTGTCTAAATCAAAACCTGCATCCAATAATTGATTGAACGCCTCCTTAATCTCCCTAAACTGTTGATGTTGTAACACAATATCTTCTGTAGGTGCTGGGATAGCCATTAGACCTCTAAGTTTAAGGTTTGATAGTTGGGTTACTTCTCTCGCCAAGTCAATTAATGCTGGCATTGCAACACCACTTTTTGAGTCTTCATTACTACTATTAACTTGGATACAGATATTGAGAGGTGACTGTTGACCTAAGCGTGCACTTGATAAACGTCGGGCTATTTTTAAGCGATCAACAGAGTGTACCCAGCTGAAATGCTCGGCAATAAGTTGTGTTTTATTGCTTTGAATTGGACCAATAAAATGCCACTCGATGTTGCAATCTTCCAACAGCGCTTGTTTAGCAATTGCTTCCTGTAAATAGTTCTCACCGAATGCTATTTGTCCAGCATTGTAAGCCTCTCTTAGCTTTTCAGCGCTTTGCGCTTTACTGACAGCGAGAAGTTTGATCTCTTCTTGGCGGTTTGCACGCTGTCTAGCCTTAAGAATATTTGCCCGAATAACTTGCAAGGAATTAGAAATTATGGTCATAATTCAATGATCTTAAAGAATATACTTTATGTAAAGTCTTAAGAATGTGATTATAACAGGAGTTAAAAGTGGATATTTCAGATTTACTCGCCTTTTCAGTCAAAAATAAAGCGTCGGATTTACACCTGTCAGCAGGTTTGCCGCCAATGATTAGAGTACATGGGGATGTGCGTAAAATCAATGTCCCATCTATGGATCACACGCAGGTGCATGATATGGTGTACGACATCATGAATGATGGTCAACGCAAAGTTTATGAAGAGACGTTGGAGTGTGACTTTTCTTTTGAAATTCCTAATCTTGCAAGGTTTAGGGTTAATGCATTTAATCATAACCGGGGTGCGGGTGCAGTATTCCGGACAATTCCTTCCAAAATCCTCACACTGGAAGAGCTTAACTGTCCAGCAATCTTTAAAGAAATTGCTGATACGCCAAGAGGGATTGTTTTGGTAACAGGGCCAACTGGTTCTGGTAAGTCGACTACATTGGCAGCCATGATTGATTACATCAATGAAAATGAAATGGGTCATATTCTTACAGTAGAAGATCCAATCGAATTTGTACATCAATCTAAAAAATGTTTGATTAACCAACGTGAAGTTGGACCCCACACACTATCATTTCAAAATGCCTTACGTTCAGCACTGCGTGAAGATCCTGATGTCATTCTTGTAGGCGAAATGCGTGACTTAGAGACTATTCGTTTGGCGCTTAGTGCTGCGGAAACGGGACATTTGGTGTTTGGTACCTTGCATACAAGCTCTGCAGCTAAAACGGTAGATCGTATCGTTGATGT
Source organism: Methylotenera sp. (assembly GCA_048058875.1). Taxonomy (GTDB): domain Bacteria; phylum Pseudomonadota; class Gammaproteobacteria; order Burkholderiales; family Methylophilaceae. Next base: position 71,883 of record JBLLNR010000013.1, read on the forward strand.
GTTCCCAGCAGCAGAGAAGGAAATGGTACGTTCGATGCTATCTGAGTCTTTACGCTCTGTCATTTCTCAAACGCTATGTAAAACCAAGGACGAGCAGGGCAGGGTAGCAGCACATGAAATCATGATTGGTACCCCAGCGATACGTAACTTGATACGTGAAAATAAAGTTGCACAAATGTATTCGGCTATTCAAACAGGCCAAAATATTGGCATGCAGACACTAGACCAAAACTTACAAGACTTGGTCAGAAGGAATATTATCTCAGCTGCAGAAGCGCGTGGTAAAGCAGCAAATAAAGAATCTATAGTTGGTTAATACAGTTAGGATACATTGATGGAACAAGGGCAAGCGGAAAAATTTGTATTTGATTTACTGCGGTTGATGCTGGGGAAAAAGGCATCCGATATGTTTATTACTGCGGGTTTTCCACCGGCAATGAAAGTGGATGGAAAAATGACACCAGTCAACTCTCAAGTACTTTCCCCACAGCAAGCTCGTGAGATTTGTCGATCAATAATGAACGACAAGCAAGCGGCAGAGTTTGATGCAACCAATGAGTGCAATTTTGCTATAGGCATTCCTAATGTAGCACGTTTTAGGGTTAATGCATTCGTACAACGTGGCTCGGTTGGCTTGGTTTTTAGAACCATTAATTCCAAAATTCCAACGTTTGAAGAGTTAGGCTTACCTGCAGTGTTGAAAGATATTGCAATGACCAAACGGGGTCTAGTTGTTTTTGTGGGGGGGACGGGTTCTGGAAAATCTACCTCATTGGCAGCTATGGTTGGCTATCGAAATGAACACAGTCATGGGCATATTATCACTATTGAAGATCCTGTAGAGTTTATGCATGATCATAAGAATTGTGTAATTACGCAGCGAGAGGTGGGCGTTGATACAGATAGTTGGCAAGCTGCACTTAAAAACACATTACGACAAGCACCTGATGTTATTTTAATTGGTGAAATACGTGACCGAGAAACGATGGACTATGCTATTGCATTTGCTGAAACAGGTCATCTATGCATGTCTACACTGCATGCTAACAGTACAAATCAAGCCTTGGACCGTATCATTAACTTTTTCCCTGAAGAGCGCAGACAGCAACTATTAATGGATCTATCGTTAAATGTACGCGCTTTTGTCTCTCAGCGATTGATTCCTAAAATTGATGGAATTGGTCGAATCGCAGCAGTTGAAATTATGCTGAACACACCATTAATTACTGATTTAATATTTAAAGGTGATGTGCATGAAATTAAATCAGTTATTGCCAAATCAAGAGAGCTAGGGATGCAAACGTTTGACCAGTCACTGTTTGATTTGCATGAAGCAGGTGAGATCAGTTATGAAGATGCGCTACGTAATGCAGATTCAGTTAACGATTTAAGATTGAGGTTAAAATTAGAGGGTAAAGCATCTAAAGACAGAGATCTTTCAGCAGGACTTGATCATATGGATATGATTTAATCCAGTAAACAAATAAAAAGCCGATATTCAAAATATCGGCTTTTTATTTGTGACTGTTAATAATGGTTTATTGTATCGTTACCTCAACTCGGCGCGCTTCACTTAAATCGCCATCTCCCTGCGTGCTCTCTGGTTTATGCATTTCAATTCTTTCAGCACCAATGCCAGCTGAAATCAAGGCATCATAGACGGATTGCGCACGTTTTTTTGCTAATTGCTGGTTACTTTCAAGGTCTCCAGTTGCATCGTGATAGCCAGAGATAATAACTGTTGCTTCAGGATGAGTGTTGACCCAGTCAATACTAGCCCCAAGGATACTATCAGCATCTGCAGGTAGCGCATGCACTCCCGATTCAAAATAAAGTTTTGCAGTTGAAGGTGTAGTGTCAGTAGTCATTGGCATAGATACGGTGATTTGATTATTAATAATCGCATCAGGACCAAAAAATGCCTGTGCATTCGCTAGTTTCTGCTCTTTCATTTCTTGTGAGTCGACTTCACCCGATAAAGTAATCGTTAACTCATCACCTTCAGCCTTAAGGTTGTCGCTCAACAATGCTTTTAAGGCGTCAATATCGCTAATCCAAGTGATATTACTTGCGTCACCATTGCCTATAAATTCAGTTGCTGTAGCAGTAAAGCTAAATGCCTCGGTTATGGCTGGCGCATCATTCGCTACTGTTAAATCACTTGACGCTGTAGTGTCAGTGCTACAGCATGCGTTAGTTGGGCCGTTTCCATTCAGATACATCCAAAACAATATAATGGCTAGTACTAAAGCAACGACCCAGCTCCAAAAAGCATAACTAGATTGATTATCATGCATACTGATTACCCCTGCTTATTTTTTGATACCACCAGACAATTCGTCTTGTAGTTTTTTTAGTTCTAGCCACTTGTTATTGGCTGCCAGTTTTGCTTGTTTTGCCCATGTGCTTGGATTGGCAATACGGAAGCGGGCACCGCCAGCATCTAATATTTTGCGCATCTGTGGCACGGTTGCAGCTGCAACATCAGCAAATGTTTTAAGCCCACTTTCTTTGAATAGGTCATTGATTTTAGGACCGATTCCTTCAATCACTGTTAAATCATCCGCATTTTTGATTTTAAACCCAGCAGCTTTTGCTGCAGCTAAATCGATAGCAACATCCTTAGCTTTTGGTTTTGCTGGTACTTTTTTTGTTGTATTCGTTTTAGCTTTTGCAGGCGCAGCGCTTACTATTTGATTTGCAGCAGGTGGAGGGGTTTCTTTAGCAACTGGAGCAGATGGTGGTGTATAGTGGCTTACTGACTCTTTTGTTTTTTTCCCTGAGCATTTGCAAAGAAAATAATTTAGTAACCAACCAATGAGTGCACCTAATAATAACCACCAAAAACAACATCCGAAAGTACTCATTTTTACTCCCCAAAAAATAAATAATGTCTGATAAATAAGCTTTGTGTATCAAAGTAGCACTATTACTGTCTTTTAGTAGTACGTCAACCCCTTCTTTTAGTTAGTAAGACTGATTATTTCACATCATAATGATTGATTGCTTTGGTAAGTAAATTGACCATTCAGCAAAGTGGAAATCACTTTTCCTATGACTTCCATGTCAATAAAGACAGTGTTCTTGCCTTGACTCTTTAATGTTTCCGCTTTAACTTGCCATGCTGCATGAGTGTTAATCAGGGTGATATCTGCATTTGCATTCAAACTTAGGTGACCACTGTCTATCCCTAAAATGCTGGCTGGCTTAATGGTGATTCTTGAAATAGCATCATAGAGCGAAACTTTGTATTCATCTGCCCATTTAAGTGTCAGTGGTAGTAATAACTCTAGGCCAGTAGAGCCAGCTTCTGCTTCTGCAAAAGGCATAAGTTTTGCATCTTCATCAACGGGCGCATGGTCAGAACATATGGCATCAATCGTACCATCTTTCACTCCTTGGCAAAGTGCTTCTCTGTCTCTGTTCGTTCTTAATGGCGGTTTAAGCCGTGCATGCGTATTAAAGTAACCAATATCGTGCTCTGTCAGATGTAAGTGATGAGCGCTGACATCCGCTGTTATTGCGATGCCATTATTTTTGGCTTCTCTGATCAGCGCAACGCCTTCTGCTGTTGATAGTCTGCAAAAATGCACTTTTGCTTTTGTTTCAGTAGCAATACGCAAAATAGTTGAGATTCTGATCGATTCTGCAGCACTTGGAATTCCTTTCAGTCCTAGCCTTCCAGCTATCTCACCATCATGGGCGACGCCCTCATGCCCAAGGAAAGGATCTTCTGGTCGTAGAAAAATAGTATAGCCAAAAGTAGCCGCATATTCGAATGCCCGCCACAGCACTTGCGTGTCAACAATTGGCTCGTCTGCTTGGGTAAAGCCTTTGCAGCCTGCTTCTGTCAGCTCATACATCTCTGTAATGTTTTTTCCTTGAAGCTTTTGTGTCAATGCACCAAGTGGGTAGATACGAGCCAAATTATGACGCCATCCACGTAGTTTTAGCATTTCGATTAAGCCAGGCTCATCTAATACTGGGTCGGTATCTGGGGGGCATGACAAACTGGTTACGCCGCCTGCAGCCGCAGCCTGTAGCTCACTTTCGAGTGTTGCTTTATATTCGTCGCCTGGTTCCCTCAGTCTTGCACACAAGTCAACAAAGCCTGGGGCAACAATCAGTCCAGTTGCATCTATTGTTTGGTTAGGCTTAAAGTTTGCTGGCACTTTACCAATACCCACAATTTTCCCCGCAGCAATAAACAGATCTTGCTTCGCATCAATTTTATTTTTAGGGTCTATAAGATGCCCATTTTTAATGTGAATTTTCATGCTACTCCTCCCGCAAGAATTGCCATTGTCGCCATTCTGATGGCGATACCATAAGTTACTTGAGGCAATATAACGGCTTGTGTACCATCGGCAACGCGTGAATCAATTTCTACACCTCTATTCATTGGGCCTGGATGCATCACAATTGCATCAGATCTAGCAAGTGCAAGTTTTTCTGGAGTTAAGCCATACGTTTTAAAAAACTCCTGCGTGCTGGGCAACATTGCGCCACTCATCCGTTCATTTTGCAGCCGTAGCATCATCACGACATCAACGTCTTTAAGTCCTGTCTTCATATCGTGGTAGACATGTACGCCTAATTTCTCAACTTCTTTAGGCAGTAATGTTTTTGGTGCAATGACGCGAATTTCAGGTACACCAAGTGTGGTCAGCGCATGTATTTCACTACGCGCTACACGCGAGTGTAAGATGTCACCAACAATGGCGATACGTAAATTATGCATCTCTGGTTTATGCCGGCGTATAGTGAATACATCAAGCAATCCCTGAGTCGGATGGGAGTGCCGACCATCACCTGCGTTGATGACACTGATATTGTTTGGTACATGCTGCGCAATCAAGTGTGCGGCGCCACTTTGACTATGTCTAACGACAAACATGTCAGCATGCATAGCAATTAAGTTGTTAACCGTATCAATGATTGCTTCACCTTTTGATTGCGATGAAGTACTAACATTGAGATTAATAACATCTGCAGATAAGCGTTTTGCAGCTATTTCAAATGTTGTGCGCGTGCGCGTGCTATTTTCGAAAAAGATATTACACACGGTTTTACCACGTAATAATGGAACTTTTTTTACATCTCTTTCAGCAACACCGACAAATGTTTCAGCAGTATCCATGATATGCGTCAGTATATGCTTTGGTAGCCCTTCAATACTAAGCAGATGTTTGAGTTTGCCATCGTTTGTTAATTGTGGGTTATACATGGTTAGCATCCTGACTGTCTTCAAGCGCAAGCGCCAAAGTGCCTTGTTCTGATCGTGAAAGTTTAAAGTTTTGTTGTGGCGTAATAGGTATTGTTGCACCAATGATTTGTGGTGCTATTGGTAACTGTGCACCACCACGATTAATTAAAACGGCTAGCGTGATACTTGCGGGCCTTCCGTAGTCAAATAACTCATTGATAGCAGCCCGTGTCGTACGCCCAGTATAAAAAATATCATCAATTAGAATAATGTCTTTATGTTGAACATCGAAAGGGATGTTAGCAGGTTGTGTGGACCTTTTTAAACCACGCTGGGCATAATCATCTCTGTACAATGCTGCATCTAGAGTGCCATACGGCAGTTTTTGATCTATATTTGCGAGCACTCTTTCCATAATCCAAACGCCGCCACTATGAATACCAACAATAGCCGTATTAGCAGTAATATTATTTTTTATTTTTGCTGTAATTTCACTTAATAGTGTTTCAGGGTCTGGTAATTGCATGATTTTATGTTGTCTGTTGACTATCAAAATAAGATTGTAATATCACTTGAGCTGCGACAGCATCAAGCATGCATTTTTGTTTGCGACCTTTGATACCTACATCAGTTAAATGCTGAGATGCTTCTACCGAACTTAAACGCTCGTCTACTAAAATGACCGGTAAATTAAACCTGCCCTCTAGCCGTTGTGCAAATTTTTTTGCTAGATGCGTCAGCTGGTGTGCTTTGCCATCTAAGTGGGTTGGTAAGCCAACAATTAACAAGCTTGGTTGCCAGTCAGCTATTAGGCGACTAATTTGATTGAACCTGATGGTGTTCACTTCGGAGTCGATTATGCAATGCGCGTGCGCAGATTTAATAGCCGTTTCTCCAACTGCAACTCCGATGCGTTTTTCCCCGAAGTCAAAAGCAATCACTGTGCCTTCTATCTGTGGATAGCTACGATCTACAATAGGCAAGTGACTTTGGTTTAACATCTCAGGCATGTCCAGCAATGTCTGAAAGATTGCTCATATTTAACCCCATCATTTGCATGGCTGTGTTGAGACGATCATGAGGGGGCGCATCAAAAATAATTTGATGTAACGACTCATTTTGTTTCGCCTCAATGTTGAGCCATGCGTTCAGTCCCATTTCTTCCTCAAGTTGTCCAGGAGCCCATCCTGCGTAACCTAGCGCAACCATCATTTTTTTTGGGGCTTCGTTTTTTGCCGCTGCTTCTAAAATGTCTTTTGAAGTCGTTAGGGAAATAGATTCATTAATTTGAATAGTTGAATCATATTCTAAGTGTGGCACATGCAAAACAAAGCCACGTTCTTGTTGGACTGGACCACCTTCGAATACATGGTTTTTGAGGATTGGTGATGGTTGTGCATCAAGTTGAATTTGTTTAAGTAAATCTGCAACGCTGTGTGTGGTTGGTCTATTTAGAACAATACCCATTGCGCCATCTTCCGAATGTGAGCAGATAAATGTGATTGTTTGAGAAAAACGAGGATCAGACATGCTAGGCATTGCAATAAGAAACTGACCTGTGAGATTGATGTTTTCCAATACCATTATATTATCATGATTTTAATTAACTTGACGATGATGTAGACCTAAATGCGTGATTGAATGTTCGTTATATCGCAACATCTAGGCTTCTAAATATCCTGTAATTTCTAAACCAAAGCCATCCATACTGGGCATTTTACGAGGCGTGGCCATCAATTTCATTTTTTTAACGTTTAAATCCAACAAAATTTGCGAACCAATGCCGTATGTTCTGAGTTCTTGGTTGTAGCGAATCGGCTCATCTGCTTCTTGAATGCGGCTAATTAAGTCTGTATCAGATTCGCTATGGTACAGTAGTACCATGACCCCACATTCAGCTTTAGAGATTGTTTGCATTGCTTTTAATGTGTTCCAACTGTGTGATGAACTAGTACTATCTAGTAAATCGAATACTGACAGTGGTTCATGCACGCGAACTAAAGCCTCAACATCAGGACTTGGATTGCCTTTCACTAGTGCAAGGTGTGTTTCTTTTGAAATTTTGTCTCGATAAGCAATAAGCTGCATTTGTCCATAGGGTGTCGTAATGTGACGCTCTACAGCTCTTTCGATTAACGTTTCGTGTTCACTTCGGTAATGAATTAAATCGGCAATCGTGCCGATTTTGATATTGTGTTTGGCTGCTATCCCCACTAGGTCAGGTAGTCGCGCCATCTCACCATCATCTTTTAGAATTTCACAAATTACACTAGAAGGTTCTAATCCAGCCAGAGCGGCTAAATCGGAACCTGCTTCTGTATGGCCCGCGCGTACTAATACGCCACCATTCATCGCTTTAAGCGGGAATACATGACCGGGGCTGACAACGCTACTAGCATTGGCATCTTTGGCTACTGCTGCTTGAATGGTTCTGGCACGGTCTGCTGCTGAAATACCCGTTGTTACACCACTAGAGGCCTCAATGGATACAGTGAAGTTTGTGCCTAAACGTGTGCCATTATGATTGACCATTTGCGGTAGATTCAATTGTTGACATCTTTTTTCATCGAGGGTTAAACAAATTAAACCTCGCCCATGTTTTGCCATGAAGTTAATGTTTTCGGCTGTGGCAAATTCTGCCGCAATAACAAAATCACCTTCATTCTCTCGGTTTTCATCGTCAACCAAAATAACCATCTTGCCATCTCTTATATCGGCTATTATTTCTTTAATAGGACTAATTTTGCTATGCGGCATTTTAATTACTTTCCTTTTCCCATTGCTGCATTCTTTCCACATAACGAGCAATCAGATCTATTTCTAAATTGACATGGCTACCAGCTTTTAGCAAGCCAAGTGTTGTTTTTTCAACGGTATGAGGGATAAGATTAATGCTGAATAAATCATTTTCAATCGTATTTGTTGTCAGACTGACACCGTTGACACATATCGAGCCTTTGCGGGCAATGTATTTTGAAATTGTATGAGGCGCTTCAATCATGAGTAGCCAGCAATCATTGACTGGCTCAAACGTTTTCACTACGCCGATACCATCTACATGGCCACTGACTAAATGACCACCCAGACGGTCATTTGCACGTAACGCCTTTTCTAAATTAACTGGACCAGAACAATTCAACCCAGTTGTAACACGAAGCGTTTCTTTTGAAATGTCTGTTCTAAAAGTGTATCCATCGATGTGGGTTACTGTAAGGCAAACACCATTGACAGCAATACTGTCGCCTTCCTTAACGTCATCCAAACCAAGTTGCTCAGCATTGATGCTGGCTTGAATATCGCCTTGTGACCCAAAGATCGTTTCAATTTGCCCTACGGCTTCAATAATTCCTGTAAACATGACGTTATTTTAACAGTTGTCTTTATATTTTTTTCAAGTATTCAATCTGGCAAATTATAATGATTGGCATTGTTGGTATATTAATTGCTGTACTTAATCCATATTAGGATTAATACGAAAGTTGCGGTTAGATGTTGGGTGGTTTTTTAAATACGGTTCAAAAGGTATTAAGTCAAGATGCTAATGACAAGCTTGATTGGTTAGACACGCTTGAAGGTATGACCGACCTTGATGCGTTGATTACAGCCAAAGAACAGTTGTCGAAGATAGATTTCTTTTTCCCTAAAGATTTAAAAGACAAGATTAATTTAGTGCTTGAAGCCGATACGCAATCTTATCAAAAAGTGAAGCGTGTAACTTATAACTACTTGATTAAATTGAGAGAAGATAAAGCGCTAAAAGAAGATGTACATGTTGTTGTCTACGAGTTTCTGCGTCAGCTTTATGCGTCATACTCTCAGATTCTGGATGCTTACAAAGCACAGGCAAAAGTAAAGCTCGAGCCAGATCAAATTAATTTATTATTAGCACGATATCTAAACGCAGCGTTTATGATGTCGAAGTGGCGTTATTTCGATGACCAACCAGCACCACATGGGGTTTGGGATAATGTACATAAAGTCATCAAAATTGCCGAAGAATTGTCAATTTTGAATAAAAATTTATTTCTGTATAGCTTCCAAATTAAAGAAACAAGTATCGCAACGATATTGAAGCGCGGCTTTATGATTGATACCCTGCAAAAAGGGAACTACACGCAAATGGAAATTGAGTTGACTGATCGTATTTTGAAAGTCTGGTCAACAAATCCCTTAATTGTGAATACATTTAAACCAAATCGCTATCATTTCTTTATCCAATTAGAAGATGATAAGGGTCCTGAAAGACTTCGTGTGCAAGAGCGCTTTTCTAATTGTCGATATTGGAAAACGACGCGTTTAATCGATTTAATGGAGGCTTATCTATGTGCTGTAGACATGCAAAAGCCCTTGCGTGAGTTTGGCCTAGATAAAGTTGCACGTTCTGCAGTGATAGTTAAGCTATTCAAAAAACTTAGAATTGATTGGTGTACTGAAGGTTATTCCCGACAGCGTCGAAGTGAAAAAAGAAACCAAAAGAATAGTTTGATTAATGTCAGTCACACGATACCTGAGATACACCAGAGATTGATGCGTATTCAGTCAAAACAGCAAGAGAATGATGCTGATAGAGACAGTTTCACCTTTGAATTAAAAGTGGCAACCCACAGCCCTACACAGGCAAAAAGTTCTAAGCAGGATTTTTCAGCATTAGGCGATGAAAATTGGTGGATGGTTGATGAAAGTAATAGTGGGTTTGCTGTTGATTTTGGCACTGAGCCAGCACCTTGGGCTGAAATAGGTGCCATTGTCGGATATTCCGAGATGGGATTTCAAAAAGGCTTCAATATTGCTGAGATTAAAAGTGTTAGAAAGCTCAAAAAAGGCAATTATCGAGCTGGATTTAAAAAAATATCTCACAATGTGGCAGCGGTCCAACTAACAATAGTAGACAAAAACACAGTTGAGCAACCTGTGGAAGGATACTATTTAGAAGATGGTGAAGAGCACCTTTGTCATTCGACAGCTTTCCCGGTTTTTTGATTGATAATGATGCCAATTTAGTACCTAAGTTACTTATTCCAAGAAAGCAGTTTAGAAGGGGTAAGCTTTACAACATCAATATTGAAGGCGACAGTCACTTGGTCACCGCAGGCAAAGTTGTGAATAAACAGCGAGACTGGATTATTTTTGAAGTGCTACTATAGTTTTAGTGGGGCTAAAGACATAAAAAAGATTTGGCTCGCTGATTATGTAAATATTGTCGTTTGTATCGATGGTAACCCCTTCTGCTTGAGGGATGCTTTTACTTAAACCATGAAAACCCCTCCATAGTGAAAGTGCACCAAGTGGCCGTGCATTTTCATCAAGCTCTTTTATTAAATTTGATTCCTCACTCAGTAATAGCATATGACCTGATTTGCTGATGTAGTTAATTGACGATAAATCACGCATAGCCCAAAGTATTTTGTCATATTGACTTAATTTTTCTAATTCAAAATTCATGACTCCATCCTTAGGGTTGTTCACTAGTCCCTTGACTGCAAGAACATATTTCGGGTCGCGCTCTTTTACAACAAGTAATCTATTTTGATGTTTGTCCCAAGAAACCCCTTCAAAATTTTTATTGCCTTTTTCGTTAATGCCCAATCTAAATTTAGGTGCATTTGTTACGTCAATTGATTTTGTATTGTCAGCTATATTGATGAGAATAAGACGACTGTCTCGCTCATCAGCTATTACAAAGTGATTGCCTTCTATATGAGTAATACCTTCCATATCATCAACGCCATGAATATGTATTACTCTAAGGACTTCTCCTTTGAGACTCAACTCAATTAACTTAGGATCTTGATTTAATACAGTAAACAGCGTGTTTGTTTCAGTGTTATAAGTTAGCCCAGACGCATTATCAAAGTCGCCAATTGCTAGCCCTTCAATCGTAACCTGATAGTTTTTTAGATTAAGCGCATGGGGGGTGCTTGCTGATTGATTGTTATGCCAAAAAAACCAACCAATCGCTTCAAGCCTATAGCTGTATATCACTAATATGCCTAGCAAGAGTAGGCTGGCCATATGATATGGTTTTATTAGTTTCGTCATGTTGTCAAATTTTATTTTCACATAGATTCAATATACTTATATTTTTTGACAGTGAGATGACATAGAGGTTGTCGTAGTGTTTGAATCGTAGTGTTTGAATCTATTAGTACTTAAACAGTGCTGGCTAGTTTGATGTTTTGAAGATGGCGTGAGATTTGCTTTTAACTACGCAAATAATCATTTATTGAGGTATCTATCAAAATGTTGGGCTCTGTCATTCACAAAGTTCAGGAGGTTATTCATCTCAACAACTTGCCGCAAAAGGCAGGCTTTATGCATCATTTGTCGAATCTGACAGAGATGGAGCTATTAAAAAAGATAACTGAGGAATTAATTCAGCTTGGTAAACCTAAGCAAAAACATTTGCTACAAAATATAGATTTTCTACTTGGGTTGGATGAAGCTGCATACCATAAATTACACACAGTAACTTATAACTATCTGAAATCAATGAATAAAAACTCTGATTTGCAGCAAGAAGTGCAAGGAGTAGTGCATCACTATCTTCGGCAGCTATATACGGCTTATGCGACAGTCATTGCTACGTATCAAAACCAAAACAAACTTAAGATTACATCAGAAAAAATTAACCTATTGTTGGGTCGTTTTTTAAATGCAGCCTTTATCATGGCTAAGTGGCGTTATTTTGATGATCAGCCTGCCCCACTGGGAACGTGGAAGAGTGTTCATAAAATCATCATGACTGCTGAAGAATCGGCAATGATGAACAGTGAGTTTTTTCTGTATGAGCATCAAAAGAAAGAAACCAGTATTGCAATGCTACTTAAGCGAGGCTTTATGCTGGATACTTTACAGTCTGGTAGTTATTCACAAATACAAATAGAGCTAACTGATCGTATTTTGAAAACTTGGTTAACCAACCCACTCATTACTAATCGGTATACCAGACAAAAAGAATATCAATTCTTTATTCATCTGAACGAGGACAATAGACCGCAACGCATTCGCAGTGCTAGACAACATCCAGATTTTCGCTATTGGCGAACGACTGATGTGCTTGATTTGATTGAAGGCTATCTGTGTGCAGTTGATACCAGAAAACCGTTAGATAAGTTTAACTTGCTGACAATGGCTTCTACTGAGGATATTGTGAGTTTATTCAAAAAATTACGCGTCGACTGGTGTGTAAAGGGATATAAACGCCAACGACGGGCCGAAGAGCGGTCTGCAAAGTTTAGTGTTTTGAATGTTAGCCATGGTGTTGATGATATTAGTTTAAGACTGAGAACGTTAAATAATATAGCAACAACAAATAACTCTATTGGATATGATCAATTGAGCCTTTTGCCAACTCATGAATATCTAGCTACTCCCCAAATCAATATGATATCGCGTGAAAACTGGGTGATGCTGGAAGAGAGTGACAGCGGCTTTTCGATAGAGCTGGGACGCGAGATTAGTGCTTGGGTGAAAGTTGGCGCATTAATTGGTTATACGATTGTTGATAACAGCAATCATATTGCATTGGCAGAAATTAAAACAGTTAGGAAGAAGGCAAATGGTTCATATCGCGTTGGTTTACAGAAAATTTGCACAAAAGTAATAGCAGCAAAAGTTAGAAAGTTACAAAAAAGTATGTCATCTGCGGCGTCTGACTATTTTGTCAATAATGGAGAAGAAAATGAATCTTACTCTGATAGCTTTTCTGGATTGTTTGTTGAAGGTGAGTTGCAAGAACGCCCAAAACTAATCATACCAAGATATCAATTTAAGCGAGCAGCACGCTACCAGTTAGACATCAATGACGCTTATCATATGGTCTTAGCCGGAAAGGTTATTAGCAATCATCGTGAGTGGGTTTGTTTTGAATTGATTATTTAATTTTTAACAAAATTTAGTAAAAGCAATGCAATCTTATTGGCATATGCTGTTAAGATTTCGCAATGTCAATTTTCAATCATTTTTTTTCAAAAGCAGGTTTGCCCTACGAGCTCTTTGTTGGGCTTCGTTATACGCGAGCTAAACGTAAAAATCATTTCATTTCGTTTATTTCACTGACCAGTATGGTTGGTATCGCCCTAGGTGTAGCTGCATTAATCATTGTCTTATCGGTAATGAACGGTTTTCAATCAGAGCTACGAAATCGTATTCTTGGTGTTGCTTCTCATATTGAAATTACTGAATATTCTAATCAGTTAAGCCAATGGAATGCACTCTCCAAGCAAGTAGATAAACAGCAGCAAGTGCAAGCAAGTGCGCCATACATTATGGCGCAAGGAATGTTAAGCAATGGGCAAGCTGTGCAGGGTGCATTGGTGCGAGGTATTCAACCAGATTTAGAAAATAAAGTTGCCGATCTTGGCAGCAATATGAAGCAAGGGCAGTTGTCGGACCTAGGGGCAGGTGCGTTTAATATTATTTTGGGGGCAGATCTAGCATATGCGCTCGGGGTTAGTGTCGGTGATAAAGTCGTATTGATGGCGCCACAAGGTCAGTTTACCCCAACGGGTGTTGTGCCAAGGATTAAACAATTTACTGTAGTGGGTTTATTCCAAATCGGGATGTATGAATATGATGCCGGCCTAGCGCTAATTCACATTCAAGATGCAGCAAAGTTGTATCGCATGGGCGATAAGGTTTCTGGATTACGATTAAAAATAAACGACTTATTCGAGGCGCGTGCGATGACAGAGGATCTAGGTAAAACCTTGTTGCCCTTAGGTGCCTATTACATCACGGATTGGACGCAAAAGCACGCTAATTTTTTTAAAGCGATTCAGCTAGAAAAAAGAGTGATGTTTATTATTCTCACTTTAATCGTTGCGGTAGCTGCGTTCAATATTGTATCAACCTTGGTAATGGCTGTGACTGATAAGAGAGCGGATATTGCCATTATGCGGACATTAGGTGCTAGCCCTCGTAGCATTATGCAAATCTTTATCATACAAGGAGCGCTGATTGGCATCATCGGTACATTTTTTGGTGCAGTTTTGGGTATCGTTATCGCATTAAATATTGATACGATTATTCCTTTTATCGAAAATCTTTTCCATGTGCAGTTTTTGGCAAAAGATGTTTATTACATTAGCGATTTACCCTCGAAGTTAGAGTGGAGCGATACGATCAAGATTATTTTTACTTCTATTGTCCTGAGTTTAATGGCTACTTTATATCCCAGCTACAAAGCATCTAAAATTAACCCTGCGGAGGCGTTGCGTTATGAGTAGTATTGTCCGCTGTGAAAATCTATGTAAAACATACAAAGGCCTAGATGTTGCGGTGCTGAATGGCATTGATTTGAACGTTCGTGAAGGTGAGCAAATAGCAATTGTCGGCGCATCAGGGTCAGGCAAAAGCACCTTGCTGCATTTGCTCGGTGGCCTAGATACTCCTAGCGATGGCATAGTAGAGTTGCTAGGCAATAACTTAAATCAACTGTCAGAAACAAGAAAAGGTCAAATTCGCAATGATGCATTAGGCTTTGTCTATCAGTTTCATCATCTTTTGCCCGAATTTACAGCAGTAGAAAATGTTGCAATGCCACTTCTAATCGGACGCATGTCACGACAAAAGGCGCTTGCACAAGCAAGCAATATGCTAGAAAAGGTCGGTTTGTCACATCGTTTAGAACATATGCCAGGAGAGCTTTCGGGTGGTGAGCGACAACGTGCTGCATTGGCACGCGCGCTAGTGACAGAGCCGGACTGTATTTTAGCGGATGAACCTACAGGTAATTTAGATCGCGTCACTGCAAATCAAGTATTTGAGTTACTCCTTGAAATCAATGCGGCATTAAAAACAAGCTTGATTGTCGTGACGCATGATATGACTTTGGCTAATAAAATGCACCGACGGTATCAGTTAGAAGATGGACATCTGGTCCCAATGACGTAAATGAAAAAGAGTCGCGAGGCTTTTTTTACGGCAATTGTTATACATCTGTATATATATTATGATAGGCGTTTTCGAATAATATAAAAAAATAATAAGATGATTTTCATCGTGCTTGGTGTTGTCTCTGGTGCATGGATGCTACAGCAACAAACAAGTTTGCCATCAGTTTTATTCTCTGCAATCTCGTTAATGGTATTAGCAGCTATCGCATTATCGCTATTAGTGTCCCAAGAAAAATATAGCAGAAAGCCATTACTCACAATTGTTGCTTTGCTATTAGCATCTGGATTGTTTGGCTATCACTACGCTGGATTAATGGCAGAAATACGATTAAGTGATGAATTACCACCCTCATGGGAACAAAAAAATATCGAAGTTATCGGGACTGTTGCTTCGATGACAAGAGTTCAGGAGCAAGGAGAACAATTTCGATTCTATGTTGAACAGATATTAACCCCAGATGCAGTTGTACCAAAACATATCTTACTTAACTACTTTAATGGTAACCAATGGAATCCTAAAGCTAAAATAATTGAGGTCAATGCGAGAGAAAAACCACCAATATTCAAAGTGGGAGAGCGTTGGCAATTGACAATCAGGTTAAAAAGACCGCACGCTACCTACAACCCCAACGGTTACGATTATGAAGCGTGGGCACTTGCTAATAATATCCGCGCAATGGGAGTAGTACGAAACAAGAGCGGAATGCAAAAAAAAGCAGACTTTGTTTGGCGGCCAGCCTATATCGTTGAATACAGTCGAAACAAAATTGCACAGCATATTACAAGGACACTCAGTGGAAAGTCGTATGCAGGAGTGATACGAGCATTAGTTGTCGGTGATGATAGCAAAATCAGCAAGCTTGATTGGGATATTTATCTCTACACAGGTGTAAATCATTTGATGAGTATTTCAGGGTTACACATTACCATGCTCGCAGGTTTGGCATTTAGTGTTATCTCATTTATCTGGCGACGATATTCAAGACTGGTCATGTATATGCCAACCAAAAAAGCAGCAACAATTGGAGGTGCGCTAGTTGCGTTACTTTATGCCTGTTTGGCAGGCTTATCGATCCCCACACAGCGTACTTTATATATGCTAACTGTTGTTGCAGTAGCATTGCTACTTAACCAGAGAATTAATTTTTCGCGCGTATTATTAATTGCTTTGCTCGTGGTGGTTTTGATAGATCCATGGTCCGTGAATGCACCTGGTTTCTGGTTATCATTTTCAGCAGTAGCAATCATTACGTTTGCGACAGTTAACCGCTTGAGACTTCGACACTGGTTTATAGAAGCTGTCAATACACAGTGGTCAGTTACGGTAGGATTATTGCCGTTTTTAATCTTTATGTTTGGGCAAGCCTCGATTGTTTCACCGCTCGCGAATGCTTTTGCTATTCCTATTATTAGCTTACTGGTTGTGCCGCTTTCCATTTTAGGTGCATTGATTCCACTCGATTTTATTTTACAGCTTGCGCATAGCATCTTGTCGATTTGTATGCTGGGATTAAATTGGCTGGCAAGCTTACCATTTGCAACATGGCAGCAACCAGTAGTGCCGTTCTGGCGAGTGGCTATCGGTATGGTCGGTGTCATATGGTTATTATTGCCGCGTGGAATCCCGCTACGTTGGTTAGGATTTATCCTAATGCTGCCGATGATTTTAACCGAACAGAAGCAGCTAAATATCGGCGAAATGCAAATAACAGTGCTGGATGTAGGACAGGGCTTATCAGTGGTCGTTAAAACTGCAAATCATACAATGTTGTATGACACAGGACGTCAATATAATCAAGATAGTGATGCCGGTGCTAGTATTGTATTACCTTATTTGCGTAGCCAAGGCATTAAAGAAATAGATGCATTGATTATAAGTCACGATGACAACGACCATAGTGGCGGTTTTGCTTCAATTATGGCAAAGCTGCCTGTCGTATGGACGGCTAGTTCATATACGTTACCAAGCAATATTATTTTTGCTCAAACTCAATCAGAACCGCCTAAACAGTCAACTTGCTTTGCAGGTCAAAAATGGCTTTGGGATGGGGTGCTTTTTGAGGTGTTATACCCGAGTATTCAAAGTTATCAACACGATAATATCAAAGATAACAACAGAAGCTGTGTCATCAAAGTTACCAGTCGTAATGGCACGATATTGCTAACTGGTGATATAGAGGAAGAGGCTGAGACATTACTTTTACAAACCCAACGATATAAAATTAAAAGCGATGTCATGATTGCGCCTCACCATGGTAGTAAAACATCCTCCACGGAGTTGTTTATTCAATCAGTGGGGGCAAAACATATTATTTTTACGGTTGGCTACTTAAATCGATTCAGACATCCCAGACCATCGGTCATGGGGAGGTATCTGCAGAATGGAGCCCAACTATATCGTTCAGATTATCA
This sequence comes from Methylotenera sp., assembly GCA_048058875.1. GTDB lineage: Bacteria > Pseudomonadota > Gammaproteobacteria > Burkholderiales > Methylophilaceae. The sequence goes on from JBLLNR010000013.1 coordinate 89,397, forward strand.
TGGAGCAGTCTTGATCGATTTTATAAAAAACCAGCCAATACAGCCAAGATCTTGGCGATTAGACCAAGCAAAGTATTGGCATAATAAATATTTATAAAGACTAACTTGCCCAATGGTGCGCTTCTACGCTAAAGTAGCGTAAGTTTTGTTTTGACCGAATTAACAAAGGAGTTACCACTGTGTGGGAGATTATTTTAGCCGCTGGCTGGCCAATATGGCCGCTAATTTTTGCCTCAATAATTGCACTAGCGATTATTGTTGAACGATTTTGGGCATTACGTAGTGAAGTCGTAGCGCCAAGCAACCTACTGCCAGAGGTGCAAAAATGGATGGGCCAAGGCGCAATTAATCCAGATAGCCTTGCCAAGCTACAGGCACACTCATTATTAGGCAGAATTTTTTCAAGTGCGCTAGCCAATGAAAAAAACTCCCGAGAAGTCATGAAAGAGTCAATTGAAGAGACAGGGCGTGCAGTTGCACATAATCTTGAGAAGTACTTGTCAACACTTGGCACTATTGCCACCGTTGCACCACTGCTGGGATTGCTGGGAACGGTAATAGGTATGGTCGAGTTATTTGGCGCATTTACTAATTCTGGACACGATGTGGCTCAGTTTGCCCGCGGTATTTCGGTGGCACTGTATAATACGGCAGCAGGTATTATTGTGGCAGTTCCAGCTATGATTAGTTACCGGTATTTCCGCTCAAAAGTCGATACATTGCTTTTAGATATGGAGCAGCAAGCAATTAAATTAGTTGAAATTCTGCATGGCGAGCGTTAAGCAACGTTCATCAATTTAGAGGAATATCAGAAATGAATTTTCAACGTGGTAAACATCACGAAGACTTAGAAATTAACTTTATCCCGTTAATTGACGTGCTGTTGGTCATTATTATCTTTTTAATCGTCAATGCAACTTTCTCGCGTACCAGTGAGTTGCAAATCAACTTGCCAACAGCAGAAGCTAATGCACCACAAGATAAGCCGCTCATTATTACAGTTGATGTGGATGCTTCAGGGCGTTATATGGTCGAAGCTAAAGATGCTGGTAATACAGTAGAAACGATTGCTAGCGCACTAAAGTCAGCTGTTGGCGATGGAAAAGATCCAACTATTGTTATTAATGCAGATGCAAAATCAACGCATCAATCTGTAGTGAATGTAATGGAAGCGGCTCGACTTGCTAATTACACACATATTACATTTGCAACACAAGTAGGTTCCGACAATTAATAAACGCTATTTTCAAATTTGTTTCAACAAGGTTTGTGATGTCAAAACGTTCGCGTAAAAAGCACGATTTGCCACAGATTAAAAACCCAAAGGCATTATTTTGGCGTATCTTTTCTTATGCATGGGAGCACAAATATGTGTTTGCCGTGACGATAACGGCAACAGCTGTTTTGTCGCTCAGCAACACTGCATTCTTGGCAATGATTAAAAAAGTGACGGATGAAGGTTTTGTTCAGCAGTCCGAAGCACAAATTTTTATTCTGCCTGTCATGCTGTTTGCGCTAATGACTATCCGCGGTTTGGCTGGCTTTGCTTCTATGTATAGCATTCGTTGGATTGCACGCCGAGTCGTAGAAAAGTTAAGAAGAGAAGCTTTTGGACAGTTGATGCACATGCCTGTTAGCTACTTTGATGCGCAGTCGACAGGCGTGATGGTTTCAAAGCTCACCTATGATGCAGAGCGCTTATCCAATGTCTGTACACGTACCGCAATGAATGTGTTCAGAGATGCATTAACAGTGATTGGGCTTATTGCCTATATGATTTATTTAGACTGGAAGCTAACATTAATATTTGCCATTGTGGCGCCTTTTATGGTGCTTTATCTTAGAAAGACCACGCCAAAATTAAGGGCTAATGCAAAAAAAGTGCAACTCGCTGTCGGTGAAATGACCAAAGCGTCCGAGGAGGCAATATCTGGGCAGCGGATTGTCAAAATATTTGGCGCTCAAGACTACGAGACACAGCGATTTGCGGATGTAGTGATTCGAAACAGAGACTTAGAGTTGCGCTCAGCGCGCATAACAGGGTTGAATAGTTTTGTGATCGAATTGTTGGCAGCCATTGCGCTGGCATTAGTTGTTTATTATGCATTGGGTAGTTTCTCTGTTGGAGAGTTTGCTGCTTTTGTAGGCGCATTACTCATGTTGATCTCGCCCATCAAACACATCACCTCAGCTAATGAAGACTTACAAATAGGTTTGGCGGCTGCTCAGAGTGTTTTTGAAGTGATTGACTCACCTGCCGAAGATGATGAGGGTGAGCGGCAAGTCAAACAACTTAAAGGTGAAATCGAATTTAAGAATGTAAGCTTGCGCTATGAGAATGCCAAACGTCTGGCATTAGATGATCTAAGCTTCACAGTAAAACCAGGTGAAAAGGTTGCGTTGGTCGGACGTTCTGGTGGGGGTAAAACCTCATTAGTTAACTTGCTGCCACGTTTTTATGAGTTGCAACAAGGCTTGATATTGCTTGACGGCATGGATATACGGGCGCTATCACTTAAGGATCTTCGCGCACAATTTTCTTTGGTCAGTCAGGATATTATTCTGTTTAATGACACGATATTTAATAATATCGCATATGGCGTATTAAGAGATACCAGCGAAGAAGAAGTCATTAAAGCAGCTAAGGCTGCAAATGCATGGGAATTTATTCAGCAGATGCCATTAGGGCTGCAAAACGAAATTGGCGATAGAGGCGTGCGTTTATCAGGAGGCCAGCGGCAACGTATTGCCATTGCACGTGCGATTCTTAAAAATGCACCTATCTTGCTGCTGGATGAGGCAACCTCAGCGTTAGATACCGAATCAGAACAACACGTTCAAGCGGCGTTAGATGTGTTGATGCAAAACCGCACTAGTATTGTAATCGCACACCGACTGAGTACCATCGAAAATGCTGACAGAATATTAGTGATGGATAAAGGTAAAATAGTCGAGTCAGGCAGTCATCAAGCGCTTCTCGAAATGAGAGGCTACTATACAAAACTCTATCAAAAAGAGTTTAACGATTAGCGGGTTATTGGTCTTATGCATGACCTGATACTACGCGCATGGCAAGATAAAAACATTTTTTTCTATGTTGTGTTAGTGCCATTGTCCTGGCTCTTTGCAGTCATCATTGTGTTACGTCGCTTCATGTATAGAGTTGGTCTACTGCGGTCATATGCGTTGCCAGTTCCTGTCATTGTGGTAGGCAACATTAATATGGGCGGTAGTGGTAAAACCCCCGTTGTGATCTGGCTGGTTAATCAACTCAAAGCACATGGTTACCGCCCAGGCGTGATAAGCCGCGGATATGGCGGCAAAGTCACGCAACCAACTAGCGTTCAGGCAGATAGCCTGCCAAGCTTGGTGGGTGATGAGCCTGTGTTAATTGCACAAAGAACGGGCTGTCCAGTTTATGTTTTCGCTGATAGGATAGAAGCAGGGAAGTCGCTACTGGAAAACCATCCAGCATGTGACATCATCATTAGTGATGATGGATTGCAGCATTACCGTTTGCAAAGAAAAATCGAAATTGCTGTTGTCGATCAGCAGGCGCAGCAGAATCAGCATTTATTACCAGCAGGACCATTGCGGGAGCCACATGTGCGTCTCGCAAGCGTGGATGCCGTGATTTTAAATGGGAATGTCAGTATGAAAGATGGCTATCCAATGCAGTTACTGGCAAAAGAATTTTACAATTTATTAAATCCTGCCGTAAAACAAACAGTCAGCTATTTTAAAGATAAGCAGGTTGCTGCTTTAGCGGGTATTGGTAAACCGGAACGTTTTTTTCAACAGCTACAGACATTAGGTTTGAAATTTAGCCAGTGGCCGTTTAGTGATCACCATGCATTTATACGGCAAGATTTAAGTAACATAGAGTGTGATGCGTTGATAATGACAGAGAAAGATGCAGTAAAATGTCACACTTTCGCTGAAGGGCATTATTGGGTGTTACCTGTAGAAGCAAAAATCGACAGTGGCTTTATGCCAATGCTATTATCAAAACTACAGCAAAAAACAAATGAATAGGAGTGCATGATGGATGCAAAACTACTAGCGATATTAGTCTGTCCTGTCACAAAGGGACCATTGATATATAAAAAAGAGCAAAACGAACTGATTTCAAAATCAGCACGCCTAGCCTATCCCATTCGTGATGGCATCCCAGTAATGCTGGAAGAAGAAGCGCGTAAACTCAATGAAGATGAATACGCTAGAGACGAAAAGGGGCAGTAGTGTCGTTTAAAGTCGTTATTCCAGCGCGTTATGCCAGTACACGCTTACCAGGAAAACCATTGCTAGATATCGCAGGCAAACCCATGGTAATACGCGTTGCAGAGCAAGCAAATAAGAGTGGGGCTAGCAGTGTAGTCATCGCTACCGATTTTGAAAAAATTATCCAAGTTGCTGCTAGTCATCAAATTCAAGCAGTCATGACACGTGTTGACCATACATCAGGTACTGACAGAATTGCAGAAGTAGCACAACAGCTTAGCTGGGACGATGATGACATCGTCGTTAATGTACAAGGAGACGAGCCGCTTATTGATCCGCAACTTATACAGGAAGTAGCACTTACATTAGGGCATAGTCGTCATGCAGTGATGGCAACCGCATGCCATGCCATCAATGATGAGGCAGCTATGCTAAACCCTAATATTGTCAAGGTGGTGATGGATGCTGAGGGTCATGCATTGTATTTTAGCCGTTCACCCATACCCTATCCGCGTGATGATGCTCATAAGCAGAGTATTAAAGCGCATCGACATATCGGCATATATGCATACCGAGTGGGCTTCTTGAAGCAATATGCAGAGCTCAGTGTGACTGAGTTAGAGCAGATAGAAAGCTTAGAGCAACTAAGGGTGCTATACCACGGCTATAAAATAGCTGTTACGATTACCGATCATGCGCCTGCAAGTGGCGTTGACACGCAAGCCGACCTTGAACAAGTGCGCAGCATATTTCAGCAATAAACCCAATTTACAAGCCCAGAATTAGCCCGCTACCCAATAAACATGGCATCAATATACTAGCGGCAACATTAGCCGCCATATACCTAGGGAATTGACCAATTTGAGCGCCATGCTTTACTGCACCATAACCTGCATAAAATGAAAATAGTGCAGGCATCAATGCGATTAGACTTAGGTTTGGTATAAAGTTATTCAATATGTAATATATAATCAAGGCATAGCTGCTAACCGCAAATAATATATACACCAGATTACTGATGGTAATACCATAAGCAATCGGTAACGTCTTTCTACCAACACAGGCATCGGCACCAATATCAGGATACTGATTTAACAGTAGCAAATTATTAATTAATAAAAACGGCGGTATCGACAATAACCAAGCTAATTGAGCATATTTGTTTGCTAGCACAACATAAGTCCCTACAACCATCAAAACACCAAAGCCTAAGCCTGGAGCTAACAAGCACAGCAATGGGTGTTTATTTAGCCACCGCGTATAAGTGATGATTAACACGATGCCGGCAATGCCAATAGGTAAAATCAGACTTCCCTTTGTTAGTAATAAATAGCCGCCTATTACCATAGTTAATATCAACGTAATCAAGCCCATGATTAGGGTTGGTTTTGCTGCATCAGGATTTGCTGGTAACGCACCACTTCCACCACTAAATGCTGTTTTAATTGTTTGCAAATCTAGGCCACTCTTAAAATCAAAATACTCATTAAGCATATTCACGCTCACATGTGCAGAAACAGCACCAATTGCAATGATGAATAGCAGTAAATAATTGATTGGCAACTTCTGGTAGATAACAATGCTTACACCAAGAAAAATACATGCAGGTGTCAACACTAAGAATGACGGGCGCGCCGTCATAAACACTGATTTAAAAAAAGATTTAGACATTAAATTTCAATCTGATAGTTAACCCTTTATTCAGTCTTGAAGCTAACGTTTTAATTTAGGGGGTGCTTTTTTTGCGCGTCCCGCTTTCGCGCCTAATCTTGCAACTTTAGTTGCTTAGATTGGCGGTGAAGACCCTCGCGGTCTGAATGATGGGTTATGTGTTTTTAGCATTCTATGCCAATAATCCAGCTTGTTTTATCAGCGTTCATTTGATTTAAGTCTGGGCGAAGAGAAATGGGTGTTGTGCAACCTCTTGGTTTAATATATTGGCTTGCAACTTCAATAGCGGTACCTTTTTCTATGCCTACTTTATTAGTGCTTGTGACAGCAATGTAATATGGTCTTTGGAAGGGCTTTATATAGCTATCAAGGACATAACTCACGTTGTTTACAGATATCTCTGCATGGTTCTCTTTAACAAGAGTTAAGCGGCTAGTATCTATTTTGTTTGTTGTCGTTGCGCAAGCACTTAATAGAATAGTAGTGATTGCTGCTAAAGTATATTGTTGTATGGACATGTGAAGTTTACTCCTTATTTGTTGTTTTTTGTTTTGAGACATAACGTTTAAATTAAGATACCGTCTTAGCTGTCAAGCATATTTAACAGCATAATCAGCATCAAAGGGTTTGCCTGACTTCAGCACCCCGTAAATAATATGCAGTAACTTACGCATTACTGCGCCAATGATGAGCATATTCGATTTACCAGCATTCTTCAATCGCTCTGCAAATTCTTTAATGATTGGGTTGTAACGTCTAGCTACAATCGCAGGCATATACAACGCTCTTCTAATCGTTGCATTGCCTTTTTTGGACAAACGTGACTTTCCTCTAACCGAACTGCCTGATTGATACACGGTAGGATTCAACCCGACAAAGGCCGCTAAAGCCTTCGCATTGCTAAATCGCTGTACATCACCTACAAAAGCTAATAATCGTGCAATGGTTGCATCACCCAGTCCAGGAATGCTATCTAACAAATCGGATTGGTCTTTTAAATCAGGGTGACGATCAATATGGTCGCGAATCAATTGCTCTACAGCCTTAATTTCAGCATGAATGATGGCCAGCACGGTTTTGATAGAAGACTGAACGACAGGCGCTGCTGTATCAAAACGATTCTGTTCCTGACGTGCCATTTGCTGTAGCGCAGCCAAGCGTTGAACTAATGCTTGTAACTCACGCACAGGCAAAGGTGGCGGCATCCAAGGCTCAGGCCGCATACTGGCACAAAACTGCGCAATTAACTTTGCATCGGCTTTATCTGTTTTAGCTCGGTTGAGCTGTGCACCACTAAAGCTTTTTATTTGAGCAGGATTGACAATGCTCACTTCAATGCCTTGGTCAACTAGGTAAGTGGCTAGTTCATCACCATAAACACCAGTGGCTTCCATGCAAGCATGGTACTGTACAACTTGTTGTTTGGTTAGCCAAAGAGATAACGCTTTGAAGCCTGTTAGATTATTTTCAAATACGCGAGTCTTTTTGACTTTGCTATCAATCAATAACGCGACATCAAACTTTGCTTTGGATATATCAATGCCGAGTATCGGCCATTCAACGCTAGACATTTTTAACTCCTTACAATCAGAGAAATAAACTCCCCAAGCGAATTGCACATCCCAATTCAGATCAACCTTGTGCATGCAGGATCATGACAACCGTCAGTCCTAAGATACCGTCCGATCTTGTTGAATATAGGTTGGAAGAATGTCACCAATCTTAATTACTGGCTCTAGGCCTAAGGGGCTCGCTCGGCATCCATTCTTCCTGCTCTTCGCGTTAGAGCAATTTAACTCATTTCTGAGTTGTTGGTAAGATACAAGGGGCGCCGTTAGGCGTCCCGCTTGAATGATGGGTTATGCAAAATCATGATTCATGCTTAGCTTGCCAGAACGAGATTTGATAATCATCCAAGTCATCATGCTGTTCTGGAATATACAGCTCAACTAAACATGGTTTTTCAGGGAAAAGCCATTTCAATTTAGCTTGATAAATTTCTTTGAGTGTATTGCCAAGTAAAATTATTTTGTCTTTTGACATATCTTCACTCCCATAGTGGACATGCGCAATATGCATATGGTTCATAACCCACTCAATAGTTTTAGGGTTGGTGCCATCTACTTGTTCAAAACCTCTTAAGGATTCAATTGAAAAGCCCTTGCGTAATAGATAACCTTCAAATTCAATGAATTCTGGCCAGAATAAAGTGGTGTAGCCTGCGGCTAAACTATAACTACCAGAACTACATAACCAACCCTCTAAGTCAATGCCAGAGCCATTGTTCCACTTGGAAAGCTCTTCTTGCATGCTTTCAGGTATAGGGTAGGGTTGTTTATGCATAACGCCTTGTTCAGCCGCCCAAAAGGTGGCGATTGGCTGTGTGATAATGAGCGCAGCGAGTACACAGACAAGCGACGCATTTTGGGTCGTGCTGGAACAATTTGTTATGCATTTTTTTACTTCATTTGTTAACTTAGGAATTTTTATTCTTCTGACTAACTTGAATATCAAAGTGCAATACATCTTCACGAACACCCAGTTTCGTATATAAAGCGATAGCTGGCTCGTCCTCAATACCAGTGTCCGCTTGAACAAAAATTACATATGCTCCGCGCTCGGCAGCAATAGTTTTTAGTTTTTCAATTAAAGCTGTGGCAATGCCTTTTCGCCGATACGCCTCAGAAACAGCAAGATCGTATATATAGAACTCACTGCGCTCTTGCTCGAATTTTTTTAGCTCATAGGCCGCTAAACCACCAACAACATCTTTACCTTCCAGTGCAGCAATCGCCACAAAGGAATCACCACTAAGCAAGCTATACATATAACCTGAGCTCGGGCGCTTCGCAGTGTATGTATTTATTTCATTAAATACTTCACCGAAAGTCGTCAGCAAGTCGTTCATTAGTTCAATATCGTCTGCTTTAACTTGACGAATTTCTACTGACATTGGGGATTCCTAAACTGCATAACGCCTGTTTCAGCGGCAGTTTTGGAATGGAGACTTTTGTGTTACACAACACAAAAGGCGCAATGGAAAAACTGTCCGCTGGAAACATTTGTTATGCATTTTTAACTAAGCAGGCTGATCTATAGCCGATAAACTGCAAAAAGCCGAATGTGCCCACCATAAGGGCAACTAAAAGACAGACTACAATACCGAATGTCGATGTAACAACAACACCAAGTATAACTAGCACGATGCTAGATACTACCCACGCCAAATCTCCTGCGATAAAATACAAAATTTCAGGACACACCGGTTTTTTTCGTTGACTAGCAAATAGCAAGTGGCAGCCATTAAAAATTAGAACTATCCCCACTATGGGAGTTAACCAACTCAATGCATTGCCAACAAATGCGTTTACGTTACTCGGTGAAATAACAAACAACAACCCAAAGCCAATACACGACAATGCATTTAAAACCATAACATTTTTTAATAATTTCATTGCTTGCTCTCCTTGAATTATTGGCATTGCATAACGTTAAATATACACCGATTTAGGTGTATAACTTGGATTATATAGGTGTATAATTATTTTATTGTTCATTTTATATTATTGATTCTTTTTAACTTTTTTATTTAATAACAAAAATATATGCAGAAAAGTACACCTCTCGTTACGCAAGCACCTAAGTTGCTTGATTTGATGCGCGACAAGATTAGGGTTAAACATTACAGTATTCGTACAGAAAATCAATACTTACATTGGGCTAAACGCTACATTTTATTTCATAATAAACGACACCCTAAAGACATGGGTGGTATGGAAGTTGAAGCCTTTTTATCTCATTTAGCAACTGCTGGGAATGTTTCTGCAAGTACGCAAAATCAGGCAAAAAGCGATTTGTTATTGCAACAGATTTTATAGTAGTGCATTGCGTGCGATGGGCTTAATTAATGTTTTCAATCTCTTGCATGAATGTTATTTAAATTTATAAGATTACAGCCGCAAGACCGCAAGGGCTTCCCCAACCTCGCTAAGTGCTTTACCTGTGAAGGGCATCACCATTCTCTCTAACCGCTAAAGCGGTAAGGCGAATCTGAAAGCACGAAGTCGGTTGTG
>JBLLNR010000014.1:0-59585 GCA_048058875.1 Methylotenera sp.
GCCAGTACTCGGCTCATCTAATAATAATAGTTGTGGCTGATGTAATATGCTTAAAACAAAAGCTAAACGTTGCCGCCAGCCGCCAGATAATTCACTGACGCGTTGATGAGCGCGTTCATTTAAACCAAATTCTATTAATAGATCATGTACTTTATTTTTTAAGTGTTCAATACCATGTAAATCAGCAAAAAAACATAGATTTTCTAAAACTGTTAAATCATCATAGAGGTTTCCAGTTTGTGGCATATAACCTATTTTTTTTACAGCTGTTCCTAATGGGGTACTCAAACACTGGCCTGTCCCGGCATCTGGTTGTAGCAAACCACAAATTAAACGTACGGTGGTAGATTTTCCAGCACCATTAGCACCTAAAAGTCCGTATATCTCACCTTTTTTAATCGATAAATCCAAGCCATTTATAACATGTACTGAACCGAAATGTTTAACTAAACCATGAATTTCCAACGCAAAAAGACTCATGATTAGCTCACAGCATCTAGATTTGCTAACGGGCCGTGCACATAAACAAAACCACCATACACATGATGTGTTGCTTCAGCACCCAAAATTAAGACTTGGTCGCCATATGCCAATAAACCGCTCGTTCTGAGTTGATGTAATGCAACCCAGATAGCAGCACTTCCTAGATTGCCAACTTGCCTTGCGTTTACAAAAAAACGATTTTCAGGTACACCAAGCTCATCTGCTAAAAGACTTCCTATGTGTCCACTTACCTGATGTGGAATAATAAATTTGAAGTCCTCAATACGATAGCCCGCAGAAATGATTGTTGCTACGCCTGCCCTAAATAAATCACCACCGGTTAATTTAACTGATTCATAGTCATGATTAAAATTCAAACTACTTTGATTGGCAGAATGCCCAGGAAAATCTGAGCCGCCATCTAGGGTAAAACCGGGCGTATGATCGCCAGCTAATTTTCCATAATATAGTTGTGTTAGATATGCTTCATTTGATGATTTAGGTTGATTATACGGACCTAGTAAGATTGCTCCAGCCCCATCACCCATTTGCATTAAATTTACCCACTGTGATGATTTATTTCTTAATTGCAGAGGGTCAAAATATACTGAGCCTACTTCACTGCCAACAATCGCAACTGGGTCTGAGTCTGAGTTGGTTAGCAAGCCAAATACAAGTTGCAATGCATTAGCAAAGCCAGTACAAGCTTGTCTTAATTCTACAACTGGTCCTTGAAATGAAAGTTTCTTTGCAACTTCAGCAACATTTGGTGGAATTAGTTTTGCTGGCGTAGTGGTATGTGCCACAATATATTGTAATTTTTCGACATCGATTCTAGCTAATTTTAAAACTTGATCTAAGGCATTGGCTGCAATATCAGGATTACGCGACCCTATGCGAGGCGATTCAAACTGCTTTTCTAAGTCTCGTGAAATGTGTCGAGTTTCAATTCCTAAAACACGCGCTAAAGCCTTTCCTTTAATAGATTTAATACCAAAGCTTTGATGTATTTTTGCCAGTAGCTGCGATGAGCTTACGGGCTCACCAGGTAGAAAAGCGGCCGTTGCAAATACAGATAAACGACCTGATTGAATTCGTGCGGTCATACATACTGACTTTGCAAAAACGTATAATCACTATTCTTATTGCTTTTAATTATGTAATTATCAGACTTGGAATTCCAATGTTTGAATAATGACTCAATATCTATTCCTAGGTATGCAAAGTCATTTTTAGCTGGTTTTAATAAGGCAATAAATGCTTTGAGCACTTTAGATTGAGCCAATGAATATTCCTGACAAGAAAGACCTAATGATAGGTAGCTGTCACGAGTGATGCGAACATGTCGAGCCTCATCTAATTGGATTCTACGTAAAATATCTGTAACTTGAGAACAGCTACTAAGGGGATTGCCTGCACGTAATAGTGTTGAAAGTAGTTGGCATACGGCCGCATCTAATGACGCCAATAGTGCTAGTTGATTTATTGGATCATCACTTTTCAACACTTTTAAAAATACAGCAACACGATAAACTGCCCTACGATCAAGGGTATCAGGTAAATGCTCACGAAGTTCCTCCAAATCATCTGAGTGCCTTATTTCATCTAGGGTTATACTTTTCAAGTCCTGAATAAGGGGGTCACTTAGCTTGTTTTTAAGTGCTTCTGCCAAATCATCAAATACCAAAACTGCTGTCTCTTCTCCGCATATCAATAAAGGCATTAAGTTTGCCAAAGCTTGTTTTTCAAATTCACTTAATGAGCTTAAATTAATTCTCTTTGGAGAATGATATAAACTAACTTCATCTATATTTGCTGACTTTGCTCTTGCACTTAAACATCTTTTTGACATAAATAACTTTCAATATTAAATTTATTATTTATTAGCAAACTTATCTTTAATTTTCTTTTGAATGCTAGGCCAGTTTTTATCAGCTTTAATGATATTTTCGGGTATGTTGTTTCCCCAAAGCTTTAGTGCAACTATATTCGCTTGTAAATATAATTTACCATCTACAATCTTCCATCGGTTTGGGTTGCTAGAAACAACATTATTATTTGCTGCAGCATATGCACAATGTCCACCGTACTGAGGAAGATATAGTGCGGGGTTTGCATTAAATTGCTCTAGATTCTCTTGGTTTTTAAAATACCATACTGTCCCAGAGTGATTGGTACTGAATTCAGGGTTGCCTTTTGCGGGTTCACCATCTTTAAAATAAGCAACAGCGTCATAACCTTCTATCGCGACTCCCTCTAGTGCACCGTCAATTAAACTAACTGCTAGTTCAGCATGAACAAACCCAACTCCATACAAGTTGATTAAACAAAAAAATAATATGTGACGAAGATAACTAATCATTTCAATACATACCTCAAAAATATATAAATTTAATTCTGGATATGTCTTACACACTAAATATCCAAACTGTTACTAGGTCGTAAATCCATTAGTTTACTTACAACTAAATTTCAACTTTTATAAGGAGGATATTTTTTAATCGAATTTTGGAGCTAATTAATATGAGTTGAAATGTCGAGATATTCGAAAATGGTCAGGAAATATATAAATGGTTACATTACCTATTAAGTGTTAAGGATGATTAATTTTATATATGGAATGTGAAGTTTGAAATTACACGTTTATGATACAAAAAAGCCCACATCACTGTGAGCTTGATTTGATTGGTGGCCTGAACTTGAATTGAACCAGTGACACGCGGATTTTCAAATTTAAAAATAGCTATTTTATTAAGTGTTAAGGCTCGCCCACACCCGTTAAGTCTCGTAGAAGCGTGACAATTTTGTCACGTTCTCAATTTTATGGTTTAGAATTATTTCAAGATAAAAACTGTTGTCTCCTTTTCCATGTTTCGCAAATGAGACGCAAAGACTATAAGGCAAAGTAAGACAAGGAGTTCCAACCATTTGCCATGAAAACTCAATTATTTGTACACTGACCCAAGGATCTATACATTAATTTTTGGCGATATAGAAGATAAAAAATTTTAGAAAGAATCGTAAAAGTGAAGTTTATTTTAATTGGGATACACCTTGTTCTTATACTCTTATTGCTGCCTTGGATTTCAATGGCATTTTGGTTCGCTAATTTCCTCAATGACGCCATTCAAGCTAGGCCGCTAAGTGACTATATAGTACTAGAAGTTATTTCCCATTTACTTGTTTTGTTTTATCCTATTTTCGTTGTGTACGCAATTATTAGAAGTTGGGTTCTTCATATAAAAAAATCGAAGTATTCAGTTGTTATCCTGAATTCTTTGTCACCAATTATACTTCTGCTTCTTGGTATTATTTTGTTCTTTCTGAGGTTCTTTTTTAAAGCGTAATTTATGCTTATGTTGAGGCTCAAAAGGGCTATGTGTAAAACAAACTTAAATTCCCGTTATGGATAAGCATTCAAGCATCTATCTCTGGTGAAGCAATAAAAAAGCCCACATCACTGTGAGCTTGATTTGATTGGTGGCCCGAACTGGAATTGAACCAGTGACACGCGGATTTTCAAATTTAAAAATAGCTATTTTATTAAGTGTTAAGGCTCGCCCACACCCGTTAAGTCTCGTAGAAGCGTGACAATTTTGTCACGTTTACTTTTGTCGTCTAGACTATAGGAATTACATAAACAGTTTGATATTAAACTTCAGTTGGGAAAATTCTTTAGAATAAAAGCTTAATTTCTTAGAGCTGTATGAATTGATTTGTAAGCACTATTTAAGCTAAACTAAGCTAGGTTAATTCTGTTAAATCTTGTTGGTTAACTGGCGAAGCTAAGCGGACATCAGTTTCAATACCAATTAATTTTCCCCAATCTTGCCATTGCTGAGTTATCGTTTCAAAAAAATGGTCAAAGTCATTTTCTTCAATGCTATGTAATATGGCTTTTTTTTGAAGGTTAGACAGTAGATAGTTGCGATATTTCTCATCAACTATTAAGTATAAAGCCGCATGTCTAGAGAACGCTAACTGTTCAGCTAAACGCGCTAATTTAGACGGTTTCGTGGCAGGTAGCTCAAAACTAAGTTTCAATGCATCTATGTATATATCAGGGAATCCCCAATCTTTGAGCAGAAGTAAAGACAGTTTGTTGTGATCAACACTAAAGCACTCACGTTCTAGCTCCATTAACTCGTAGCCATATGTTTTATAGAGAAGGTCACTATAAACATCTGGCCATGCGGTGGCTAAGGCTAAACGACCGATATTTGAGAGCAGCCCTAACGAGAACGCTTCTTCAGGAATAGCTGTGCGTTCATGAGCAGTAATCGTAGCAATTGAAATGGCATTTGCTAGTGCTTGTGCCCAATAAATGTCATAGTTAAAGTTGATACAATTACTAGCTTGATTTTTACTAATTAGTGATAAACACAAGGCAAACGTACTTACAGTTTTCATTCCAATCAAATTGACTGCCTCATTAAGAGACACTATCGGTCGATGAACACCGATAAAGGCAGAGTTTGCAAAACCTATAATTCTTGATGCTAAAGCTGGATCCGTTTTAATCAGTTGACTTAACTCTTGTACAGATGTGGTATCTTTTTGCACCAACTGAATGATTAGTCTTGCGGTTCCCGATGGTGATGGAAGACGTTCAGAGGTTTTAAATTCATCAAAGTTAAATACAGTTTTCAAACTATACTCCTTTTTTATTTAATCCTTAATATTAATAAGGGTATTAATTTATTTAAGATAACATTTTTAATGAGTATTTAACTCTAAGAATAAGATGACTTTAGTGTTCCATTTCTCAGAATTAGCAACCTTCACATCTGATCAGAACCTGATGTTAACAATGCTGGCCTTTTATTGGTTTTGAACTAAGAAACTTAAGTGGCAGAATCAGGCAACAAAAAAGCCCAGAGGTTATCTGAGCTTGATTTGATTGGTGGCCCGAACTGGAATTGAACCAGTGACACGCGGATTTTCAAATTTAAAAATAGTTATTTTATTAAGTGTTAAGGCCCGCCCACACCCGCTAAGTCTCGTATAAACGTGACAGAATTGTCATCCTTTTACGAGTGAGATCGAGTATTGTATCTTTCAGCATTTGCTAGATTAAGAATGCTTACATGGTCCTAATCGTCTATTAATTCTACCGTTACTTGCTTTAGTCTGAGATGAATTGGGTTAATATGAATAAAACTTGAAATTTATAACTAATATGAAACGTCATCCAATTATTTTGATACCGTTTATCGTTTTTACCTTAACGATGATTGCATGCGCAAAACTATTAGAGTATTACGAAGATTCCTGGAAAAAAGAAAGCAAAAGCAATTTAAATACAATTGCACTAACACAATCTCTTTATTTAACGCAACATCTTGATAAAACATTATCAGCTGCTTATATATTAGGTTCAATTATTAAGCAAAACAATGGCAACACTGATAACTTTGAAATCTATGCACATGACATATATGAGTCAATCGGCAATATTGATAATTTACAATTAGCGCCAAAAGGTATTATTGAAAAAGTGTATCCTCTCAAAGGGCATGAGAGGGTTATTGGCCATAACATCTTAATTGATGATAGTAGGAAAAAAGAAGCATTATTAGCAATATCAACTAGAGAATTAACTCTAGCTGGGCCTTTCGAATTAATTCAGGGTGGGATTGCCGTTATAGGTCGTTATCCTATCTTTATTGATGCAAAGTCTAATAATACAGATTCCTTTTGGGGCTTTTCATCAGCATTAATCTACCTGGATGACATTTTAAATATTATTGGCTTTAATAAAGTAATGAATGAATATGAATACCAATTATCACGATTAAACCCTGATAGTGGTAGTTATGAAATCTTCTCAGGTTCTAAAATATCAGAAGGAATAATATCAGATTCATACATGGTTGCAGTCCCAAATGGAGAATGGTTTCTAAAAATTAGAAAAAAAGACCTAACCTCTCATGCTCCTTTATTCTATATTGGTTTGGTTGGCACAATTCTATTGCCACTTGTCGCTACTTTATTTATATATATCCTTTTAAGACAACCAATACTTCTATCAAACTTAGTTAACGCTAAAACAAAAGAACTAAATAAACTTGCTTTATATGATTCATTAACAGGTCTATTCAATAGATATGAGTTTGAGCAATGCGTAACCAAGACTATATCTGATGCACAAGTAAACAATAAGGAACACGCACTATGTTACATGGACCTGGATCAGTTTAAAGTGATTAATGACACTTGTGGTCACGCAGCAGGTGATGAGCTTTTACGACAATTAACTCATGAAATACTAAAAGTTATTAGACAAACTGATACCTTTGGACGACTTGGTGGAGATGAATTCGGTGTTTTAATGACAAATTGTTCACTTGATAATGCATATCGTGTTGCAGAGTCAATTTGGAGAATCGTTCAAGATTATAATTTTGTCTGGGAAGATAGTAGTTTTAAAGTTGGCATAAGTATTGGCTTAGTTGCAATCGACTCTGAAGTAGCAAATCTCGCTCAATTGATGAGTAGGGCAGATACTGCTTGCTATATTGCTAAAGATGCTGGGAGAAATCGCATACATGCCTACAAATATAACGATAATGAAATCTCACAACGACATGGTGAAATGCAATGGATCAGTCGCATACACCAAGCACTTGAAAAGGATCTTTTTTGCTTATATGCTCAACCGATTGCATCTCTTAAAAATAACAATACTTCAGAGAAGTATTATGAGCTTCTAATAAGACTGAAAGACGACGAAGGTAATATTATTCCCCCTAATTCATTCTTACCCGCAGCTGAACGATACGGATTAATAGAAAAAATTGATCATTGGGTAATCAACCATGCATTTGATTTATTAAAAAAACACCCTAGTTTCTTAAGTAAAATCAAGCATGTTTCCATTAACTTATCAGGCCAATCTTTAACGAATAATAAATTTCTAGATTGGATTGTTTTGCGGCTAAGTGAGACTGCAATTCCATCAGAAAAGATTTGTTTTGAAATTACAGAAACTGCAGCCATTCATAATTTAACTATTGCAATGCACTTTATAACATCATTAAAAAAATTGGGTTGTAAATTTGCATTAGATGATTTTGGTAGTGGGTTATCCTCATTTGCATATTTAAAAAACCTACCAGTAGATTATTTAAAAATAGATGGCATGTTTGTTAAGGACATGACTAAGGATCCAATAGATCGAGCAATGGTAAAAAGTATTAATGAGATTGGGCATTTAATGAATATGAAAACTATTGCTGAATTTGCTGAAAACTCAGAAATAATAGAAATGCTAAAAGATATTGGTGTTGATTATGCTCAAGGTTATGGCATCAGTAAGCCAATAGATATAAACGAACTAATCTAGTTATCAAGAGCTTAGTAAATTTGGTGAAACCGGGTTGGGCAGGTTCTCAGCCTCCCTGTGGGCATACTCATGCAATTGGAGTGCTGCCTACCCTACCCTCTCAACCGCAAAAAACGTCGCGTCATTATCTTGCTTTATTCTTTGGATTTTAAAATCCGAGTGTCACCATTTTAATTCCATTTCTGGCCACCAAAATATACAAGCTCAGATATGAATTATTAAATTTTGCAACGTTTAAACTAAGGAGCTGAATTTAACCAGCCCTGCTTTTGCAACTAATGGTTAAGCTCAGTTTTGTTGATGTTAATCAACGTCTCAAAGCTTTGTTTTCATACATTTTTCGATCGGCCTCACTTAACATATCTTCGACTAACTCGTGCTTGAGCGGGTCAAAGGCAACAATGCCATGCGAAAACTGTACAGCGTAAGGCAGGTTAAGCTCAGTGACGCGAGATTTGAGACCATTGTCGAAGCGATCAATCAACTCGCCGATCATGTCATCGTTGACATTGGTAACTAAAGCGACGAATTCATCACCGCCAAGTCTTGCAAACAAATCTGATGCCCGAAAGGTCACGCGCATCTGCTCGGCAAAAAGCTTTAACGCTCTGTCACCCTCGGCGTGACCATATTCATCGTTAACTTCTTTGAATTTATCTAAATCAAAAAACATCAGCGAAGCTGGAAATAGTTGACGTTTGCATAGATCAAGGCTGTATCTGCTGAGCGTTATGAAGCCCCTGCGGTTTGAAATCTGCGTCAACTCATCTGAAGTGGCGAGTTTCATTGTCATCATCTCGCGCTCTACCATTCCTGCTAAATCAGCAAGCATATAGCGATCTTCCTCTGTGAACTTGCGTGCCTCGTGATCAATGATGCAAAGTGTTCCCAGCCCATGGCCGCTCAGGTTTTTCAAGGGGTGTCCTGCATAGAATCGAATGTGCGCCTCACCTGTTACCAACGGGTTATCGTGGAACCGTTCGTCCTGAGTCGCGTCTTCTACGATGAGTGCCTCATTCTGAAGGATCGCATGACCACAGAAAGAAATGCTGCGCTCAGTTTGACTTACATCCAACCCAAAACAGGACTTGAACCACTGGCGGTTCTCATCAACCAAGCTGACCAAGGCAATAGGGACCCCGAAAAGGCGCTGAGCCATCCGTGTTACCCGGTCGAATCGCTCTTCAGCAGGGGTATCTAGTATTTGGAGTGATCGCAATTGAAAGAGTCGCTCTTGC
The DNA here is from genome assembly GCA_048058875.1 of Methylotenera sp. Taxonomy (GTDB): domain Bacteria; phylum Pseudomonadota; class Gammaproteobacteria; order Burkholderiales; family Methylophilaceae. The sequence goes on from JBLLNR010000014.1 coordinate 9,067, forward strand.
TCATTTACGGGAAATTCTGGCTCCTTCATTTCTGCTCTCCTAATGGTTTTAAATAGATCTAGTACACGTATAAATGCTACAGTTCTTTTTAAGAATCAATCCATGAATAAGAAGTAGGTATTAGTGCTAATTCTGGGATGCCCCGATAACCTCTGGGCTGTTTTCAGAATCCAATTGTAAAATTATTCGTGACAAATCAAAAATATTTCATCATAAATATGAATACGATGATTAGCCTATACATTAACTTAAAAAGTATTGCACCGAGAATAGAACATCTTCAATAACAACAATACTTCTATATACATCTGTAGAAGTCCTCCAATACTTCTATACATATACTAACAATGTTAAATTCATAGATTTCTGCTATACATGGCCGATATGATAACCGTAACCAGTTGATCAACTTTATCCCTTGCAATTCTCGTTAATTGTAATACTTGTGGCTGTTCGCTTAGACTAGCCACGACAAGGCAGGGACGGTTAACAGCGAGCGCAGCGGAGCTGTTAACATCAATGCCTAATTGTCGTAGGTAGCCGTTGAGAGCAAAATATAACAACTAAATGAAAAAGCGCGAAGTAACATAATTCGGAAGTCGCATAAATACTGGATGTATTTGAGTATTGTAGTTATATGAAGTTTAACCACTAGTGCTAGCCCGGTGCTAGCCGGAGCTATAAATGAAAAAAGCCCACATCACTGTGAGCTTGTTTATTTTGGTGGCCCGAACTGGAATTGAACCAGTGACACGCGGATTTTCAATCCGCTGCTCTACCAACTGAGCTATCGGGCCATCTTTGCAATGGTAGAATCAAATTGCAAGTCGCGCATTATATCAAAGTTTGCATCTAAAGAAACACTTAATGATATTTAATATTTCAAATAGTGCAAAAAAATTTAGAAAGACTAGTATTAAGTATGTAAATTAAGCATATAATTTATGGTAATCGATACATCATATAAAAAAGGAGAAGAATAATGGGTTTATTTTCATTTATTAAAGATGCAGGCGAGAAGTTATTTGGTATTGGCGATGCAAAAGCGGAAGAGGCAGCAAAAGCTGAGGCAAATGCAGAGAAGATTGCAGCTGCAAATCAAGCTGCCGCCGATGCTATAAAAGCATATATAAGAAAAATGAATTTGGATGCTGAGAATTTAGAGATTGGTTTTGATGGTAAAACAAGTACAGTAAGTGTTGCGGGCATTGCAGATACGCAAGAAACAAAAGAAAAGATATTGTTGTGTTGCGGTAACGTGAGAGGTGTAGAAAATGTAGAAGATAATATGACAGTGACAGCAGTGGAAGCTGATGCACAATTCCATACAGTAGTAAGCGGTGATACGTTATCCAAGATTGCTAAACAATTTTATGGTAATGCCAATGCTTACATGAGAATATTTGAAGCAAACAAGCCAATGCTAAGCCACCCAGATAAGATATACCCTGGGCAAATGCTACGCATTCCAGCACAGTAAGAAATTTTTTTATTTTATTTTAGAAAGAAGAGTTTGAATGAACACATTATTACGCGCATTATTAATCGGTTTAGTAGCAACTACAATGACTGTTGCTTGCAGCCAAAAAGCAGAAGAAGCAGCTGATGATGCAGCTAGCAGCATGAGTGATGCGGTTGAGTCTGCTGGTGAAGCTGTAGAAGCAACAGCAGATGAAGCTGTAGAAGCGGCATCGGATGCTGTTGATGCGACGACAGAGGCAGCAAGTGATGCAGCTGAAGCAGCTGATGAGGTAGCAAGTGATGCAGCAGACACGATGATGGAAGCTGTAGAAGAAGTAAAAGAAGAAGCTGCTGCAGAATAATAATATTCAGCTTACGCTTAGCTCCCGCTATGTTGGTAACATAGCGGGTTTTTTATTTGCATTTAATACCTTATAGTTAAGTTGTATGCAAAACGTTCAGTCTTATATTATTCCTGTCGACCCAATCGACACTGACATTAAAAAACAGTTGCAGTATGTTATCGATAATAAAACTAAGCCTTTGGGCGCGCTTGGTTCTTTAGAAAAGATCGCATTACAAATAGGGCAAATTCAGTCAACTTTAACACCACAACTAATGCGCCCCGCAGTATTAGTATTTGCAGGTGATCACGGGATTGTGGAGGAGGGGGTTAGTGCGTACCCACAGGTTGTGACTTCACAAATGGTGATTAATTTTTTATCTGGTGGGGCGGCTATTAATGTCTTTGCTAAACAACATCAATTTGTCATTCGTGTAATAGATAGTGGTGTAAATTTTAAGTTTGAGAATGCGACAAATTTAGTACACGCAAAAATTGCAAGTGGGACAAATAACTTTTTATATACGCCCGCAATGACAGAGATAGAGTGTGAGCATGCACTAACTCTAGGGCAAGCATTTGTGAATAAAGAAATAGATGCAGGCACAAATGTTTTCGCATTTGGTGAAATGGGTATTGGTAACACTTCTTCAGCTAGCTGCTTGATGAGTATTTTGTGTGAGCTACCTATTGCAAAGTGTGTAGGACGTGGCACAGGATTGAATGATGCAGGGCTCATCAAAAAAACCAAAATATTGAGAAGAGCTTTAGCAAAACATAATGTTGATAAGCAAGATATTTTGAGCGTGCTAGCAACTTTTGGTGGCTATGAGATTGCGATGATGGTAGGCGCTATGCTAGGTGCAGCCCATAAAAAATCGGTGTTGCTGATTGATGGATTTATAGCAACGACAGCTTTATTGGTAGCATCTAAAATGCAGCCAAATATTATGCATTATTGTATTTTCTCTCATAGTTCAAATGAAGCTGGCCATGCGCTATTATTGCGTCATTTAGCAGTCGAGCCTTTATTGAATCTCGGTTTGAGGTTGGGTGAGGGAACTGGAGCAGTATTAGCTTATCCCTTAGTTCAATCTGCTGTTAATTTTCTCAATGATATGGCAAGTTTTAGTGAGGCTGGCGTCAGCAAAAAAGAAAATGTTAACTAAAGAGTGGCGTTATTTTTTGTTAGCTGTTGGATTTTTCACAAGGATTCCAGTACCGCAGCAAGCGGATTTTAATGAACAGGAATTAAATGAAGCGTCAAAATATTTTCCTCTAATTGGTATTATTGTGGGTTTCATAGGAGCCTGTGCTTACTTGTTATTTGCCGCTTTTCTTCCGCTATCTATTGCTGTCCTGTTTAGTATGTTGGCTACAATTTATGTAACGGGTGCATTTCACGAAGATGGTCTAGCCGATAGTGCAGATGGCATGGGGGGTGGCTGGAATAGAGAGCAAATACTCACTATTATGAAGGATTCCAGGCTGGGTACGTATGGTGCAATCGCGCTATTTTTGGCGTTGTTCGCTAAATTTCAGTTATTGAATGCATTAAATAGTGAGTGGATTCCTATTGCATTGGTGGTAGGGCATGCCATCAGCAGGCTCGCAGCCGTATGGGTGATGGCCACGCTGAATTATGCAAAGCAGTCAGGTAAAGCTAAACCACTGGCTACAGAAATCAGTGGATATTCTTTGTTGTTAGCAAATGTTTTTGGTCTTATGCCTATGATGTTTGTCATCATTTTGCTTCTAATAAATCATTATCCAATAGTTGAAATTGCAATATTTATACTCATGACAGGTTTGCCTATGATGTTGAGCTGGTTTTGGTGGCAAAGAAAAGTCAAAAAATGGCTTGAGGGTTATACAGGTGATACTTTAGGGGCAATGCAACAAATCACGGAGTTGGCATTTTATTTTGGCTTGGTATTATGGAGCGTTAATCATTGAAAATCACACTAGTTAGGCATACTAGCCTGCAAATTCAACCTGGTATTTGTTATGGCCAAACAGACGTTGATGTAGCGGTTAGTTTTATAGAGGAAGCTGCAGCAACTAAAGCCAAAATTCAACATTTAGTTTTAGATGCTGTGTTTACTAGTCCTTTACAACGATGTGTGAAATTGGCTGATGCATTAGGATTTAATGAAGCAAGGCATGATGATCGGCTAAAAGAGTTGCATTTTGGGGACTGGGAAATGCAAGCGTGGGACGATGTGCCGCGCAAATATTTCGATGAGTGGGCGCAAAACTATGGCCATATGGCGCCACCAAATGGAGAGACTTTTGCACAATTGCAAGAACGCGGTATTACATTTATCGAGGAGTTACTGAATCAATATCATCGCGGTCACGTGCTAATTGTGACACATGGTGGAATGATTAGAGCGATGGTTGCACATGTCCTCAATATGCAATTAAAAGGTTTGTTTAGAATTAATGTAGATTATGGCAGTGTGACGGAGCTGGACTTTAGTGACGATATTCCCAGAATCAACTACGTGAATCGTTAGATAACTTTAATGCTCCGATTCATACACCATACTATTTGCCCAGCACGAATTTTTGCAGTTTTACGCAGTTCTATTTCTCCATCAACCCTGACTAATCCATCAGCGACCATTTGTTTACCATTTCCGCCACTCTGTGCGATACCTTCAATCTTAAGCAAATCACATAATGCAATATATTCACCTTTTAATTTAAATTCAATCATGATTATCCTTTAAGTTGCAGTGGTAAACCTGCTGCAATAAAACTTACTTTGTCTGCAATAGCCGCTACCGCTTGATTTAGTCTGCCTTGTTCATCCTGAAATTGACGGTTAATTTCACCTAATGGAACAATACCCATGCCAACCTCATTACTGACCAAAGTTACTTCACCATTAAGATTAGGCAATAGATTTATAAAAGCAGAGCGCTCATCTTCCCAGTTAACAGATTCTGGTGATTTACAGTCGGGGCAGATAGATTGGGCTAACCATAGAGTCAGACAGTCGACAATCAAAAACGTATTTTTACTTGAATATGTTGCTATAGATGTTGCAAGGTTAAATGGTGATTCAACTAGCTGCCAATTCTTTGGGCGTCTTGCTTGGTGGTTTGCTATGCGCGCTGCAAACTCATCGTCATAAACCTGTGCTGTAGCAATGTATGTAACTGGTAAGTTACTTTGTAGCGCTAATTTTTCCGCATAAGCACTTTTGCCTGAACGTGCACCGCCTAGTATTAGATGTATTGCCATTAGTCTTTATTTATCCAATAGTTCTCCATCAACATATCAGAAATTGGTTTTTCTGTTTTCCAACCTTCTTCAACCAACATAGGAGATTTATAAAACGAATTGACATAACCTAAGCACAAAATAGCAATCGGTTTAGCGCCTTCTGGCATCCTGAGTAAGGAGGCTAATTTAGGAGGGTCAAAAAAACTCACCCAGCCCATGCCAATTCCTTCAGCGCGAGCTGCTAACCATATATTCTGAATAGCACAACTGACGGATGCTAAGTCCATTTCAGGGATCGTACGACGGCCAAAAATGTGCGCTTCACGGTGATTACAGAGAGAAGCGACTAGAAGCTCGCCACAATCCAATACACCTTCTACCTTTAGGCGCATAAATTCAGCCATACGTGCCGTATTTTCATATTCACCAATAGCCATTGCGGTATTGATGCGCTCATCTTCAACTTGTGCATGAATGGCATTACGTATCTTCTGGTCTGTAATTCTAATAAATCGCCAAGGCTGCATTAAGCCAACGCTTGGCGCATGGTGTGCTGCTTCTAATAGTTTATACAGTATCTCAGATGGAATGGGAGTAGGCAGGAAGTGACGCATATCACGGCGTTCGGCAATCACTTTGTAGATGGCTGCTTTTTCCTGTTCTGGATAGCTAAGCTTGCTCATAATTTCAGAATAAAACCGCGTCAGAACACTGTCATAACGCGGCTTGAACAGAACATGGTTAACTTATGCTGAAGCAGCCGATGCGCGAAGGTCTACTGTTGGTAATGCCTTGGCGACTAGCCAAAATACAACTAAATACATCAGGGTATAACCTAAGTAGCTTGGCAAATACTCCCAACCATGTTGCATGGACTCAATAATACCTTGAGCAGGAAATCGGCCAGAGAATAAGTAGTATGTTTGTGTTGAAATAATAAATGCTAATATCGTGGCTAATATGCTAGCAAATATATATTTGAATAGGTTGTAAGAGTTAATTTGTTGCCCTAGCCAAACACCGGCAAACCACATAACCGCATAGGTAGGCAGCATGCCCCAATAGCCATCCGTCAAACAGAAGGCTTGAAAGCTATCAATTGCCGCGGCGCCAAAATCGATAGCCGTAGCTAGCGCGACAAAAAATGCAAACCAAGCAGCCCTTTTTAAGCATAGACCACCAATGAGTAATAGCGCTAAGCTAGCATCAGGGAACGCGACATGAGTCATCACATGGCTACCCCTGGTTAATAGCATCAAAAATGCTAAAATAGATGCAATGATAATTTGTTTATTGATTTGTACTGCATTCATAACTTTCTCCAATTTCTGCTTCGTATCATACCATTATTTTAAAAATCTGCCTTCATCCCCACTCGCCATGTTCGAAGGAAATCTACTGGGTAGATTGCATCATCTTGCACTTGAATAGAGTTTTCTTGTCCAAAAATATTATTTACCATAGCAAAGAGATTCAGATTGTTGAATTGATAACTAACAGCAATATTTGTTGTGCTATAGCTATCTTGCTTTTGATTAAAGTTGTTTTGAAAATCATCAAAAGCATATGCCTTTGCGCGCCATGTATGATTCAAATTTAAATTGATAGCATCAAGAAACTGGTAGTTTAGGTTGGCGACTAGCGTATGCCGCGGAGCGCCTGGCAAATTCTTATTTCTGATTATATTGCCGTCGTCATTTTCGCGCTCAACAATAGCACGCGTAAAGTTATAAATTAACGAAGCATTTAATTGATTGTTGAATCTAAAGAAATCATTAATCTCAACACCATACTTATAAGATTTATCTAAGTTTCTGTTAAAAAAAGCAGGTTTTAATAAGAAAAACTCATTATTCAAATCTGCATAAAAAGCAGTAATTTTGATTCGATTACGTTCTGTCAAATAGTTGAGGCCGATATTCAAAGTTTTTGCTTCAGCAGGTTTAATAAATCCATTAAACTGGGTAGTGACGATTGGAAACCCAGAAAAATCCTGTGCAAAAAAACGGTCAATGTCAGGTGCTTGATATGATTTATTATAATTTGCAAAAGCGCTCAATGCTTTACTGAACCGATAATTCGCACCAATGTCCCAAGCGTTCAGATTTTCATTATCCTTAAGCTTGTTACCGTTAATAGGTTGAAATTGATAAGAAATTCTTTCTTGACGTGCACCCGCAGACAACGTTAAGTTTTCATTCAGCCAGATTGGATGATATTCTGTATTAATATAAATCGCTTGGTTATCTTTAGTGGTTGTGTTGTCTGCTGTTTTGCGATCGCCTTCAAAATCTTGATAACCAATGATTGCATTTCCTATTTCATCGTTAAAATTTAATGAAATATCGTTACCTCTGTAATCGTACTTAGATATAAAGCCTGGGAATGCAGAGGTTTTGTCTTCTTGAAAATGAATGGCAGAAAATGACAAAGCGGAGTTAATTTGGTAGTCACCACCGACTTTCCATTGATTCGTATCCAAATCTTGTTGTGTAAATGTGCTTGGATCGCCTAAAAAATTCAAGCCAACGTTGCGTGGATTATCTCTAAACTGAGCACGTGTTAATGGACTAATGTAACGTATATCGTTACGTGAACTCGTGCCCTCAGCTATCATACGTAAACCATCTATCGGTTTAATCGCTAATTTTACGTTTTGTGTTTTGCTTGTTGATTGATCGCGATGACCGGTCGCATCTTTTTTGCTAAAGCCATCAACACTGTCATGGGCTAAGCTGACAGACAGATCAATGAATTCTTCCGAGATACCGGCATTAATGTAGCTGTTTTGTTGACCGAAATTGCCGAGTGATGTGCTGGCAGTAACGCCAGTTTTCTTTTTGGTATAAATTTGTATTGCACCTGATGTTGCACCATCACCGTAAATCACTGAACCACTGCCCTTGCTAATCTCTATGCGTTCAATATTAGCTAGTGGAATTGCGCCTAATAATTGCGCTTGTCCATCAATATTGTTTAACCGCTGACCATCTACTGTGATGACCACATTTTGGCTACCGTTTTCGTTACCAAAGCCGCGTAAGTTAATTGAAGGTGTGAGTTTGTTGCCAAAACTAGGAAGTACATTAAGTGAGGTTTGCTTTGCTAGAAAGTCATATAAAGTTGCAGAACCTGAAGCTTCAATATCATTAGCTGTGTGAATTTCTGAAGCATATGTGGTTTCCGATTCTTTACGTTCCAGACGGTTTGATTTAACTGTAATTTCATTTAATTCTATGCTTTCAGCTGCAGATACTGACGGTGTAAATGCCAACCCGAGAAGGCTGGCGGCAATTGTTTTTTTCATTATCTTATCCCTTATTACATGCGACCCCGCATGTGAATTCATATAACTAGGGGATACAAAGAGGGTAAAAGAAACAAAAAAGCATACTGGTTAACAGTATTGCAGCTTTGAGACCGACACCCCGCGGTATATCCTAGCCCGCCCAATATGGGCTGGTTGTTGCGCAGGCCGGTCTCCGGGCTTATGAATTCAGAATATTACGCCTTCCCAAGTTAATCACTCAGTGGCTAATGTAATACCATCTAATACACTCACTTACCGTTGCGGGGGCAGCATAGGAATTATTCATCAAATTGAATGCACCTATTTCCCAGTTTCACCTTACTGTTAGAAAAGCAGTATGGCACCTAACAACAACGCTCATTATAAGCACTAGATAACAAAAAACAACGGAAAATTATTACAACAATAAGAAATAAATATACTAAGTTACTTTGAATAGTCGATGTTAGCTATTGACTAATATGATTTTTTTAAATTATAGTGAGTCTATGGATGCGGACCTAAAAAATTTAGAAGAAAAACTATCAAAGCTAATTGCTTTGTGTAACTCATTACGCGAAGAAAACAAAGAGTTACGTCAAAAATCTGCTACCCTAAAAAGCAATATGGAGCAAGCAAGTGTAAAGCTGGAAGCCTTGCTTGGTAAACTACCCCAAGATGAAGAGGCAGCATGACAGCGAAGTCCGTAGATGTTCAAATTATGGGACGTGAGTTCACCGTTTCTTGCACAGACGAAGAGCGTCAAGGTTTATTGGATGCTGTTAATTATCTAGACAAAAAAATGCGTGATATACGTGATAGTGGGAAAGTAGTTGGTGTGGAGCGTATTGCTATAATGGCAGCGCTTAATTTGTCGCATGAAGTACTTAACACTAAAGCCGGTGATGTTGACATAGGTGATTATAAGCGTAGGATAAATGCAATGCATAGTCAAATTGATGAAGCGATTGCAGAACAAAACAAATTACTTTAATTGTCTAAGATACACATTCTGTCATATTTCTGATTTATCATTTATTTGTTTGCTCTGGTGTTGCTTGAGTCTAATATTCCTTGAACTAGTCTTTGTTATAGGTTTCGGCTCATCAAGTTGCGGTGCGATCGCTCTAAGTTGGGATTACTCTTAAGTGACCCTTGGCGAGCGAACCTAATGCGCTTTAGGCTGTTACCACCTGAACTTTTTGGTTCAGGATTAACGGCTCAGGCAACACCAGAGCGAATAAATGTTGATTTAATCAGCGTAATTCGTGGTATTTCAAATCCGCAAGGCTAACAGTATCCAAACATTTTTCATGGCAAGCTTCTAAAATAACAGGGGGTGCGAACCCCGCTTCGCTTGCTTCCAGCCAGCGCGCTGCGCAAACACACCATCGGTCTCCAGCTTTTAGCCCTGGAAATTCATACTCAGGGCGGGGTGTCGTTAAGTCATTGCCCCGTGACTTTGAAAAAGCCAGAAATTCATCTGTCACTTGCACACAAACGGTGTGGCTTCCCATGTCTTCTGGCCCGGTGTCACAACAACCATTTCGTATAAATCCAGTGAGTGGCGCTAAACTACACACTTGTAAATTAGTTCCTAAAACGTTTTTGGCCATACAGTTACCTAAATAAATATGATTCATATTTATCATACCAAAAGAAGATGGTTACAATACGAAACTTACAATTTAAATTAGGATAAGATGATGAGTTCACTTTACGGAAAACAACATCGAGCAATGCAGGCTCAATTTGAGACGACCAGTTTAGCGGATGCAGTTGATTCAATTATTGTCTTGTCTGAGCTAACCCCAGAGCATGAGGGGTTTATTGCTACTAGGGATATGTTTTTTTTAACAACTATTGACCATCGCGGCTATCCAACTTGTTCTTATAAAGGTGGGAATCCTGGCTTTGTTAAAGTTGTCGATAGCCAAACCTTAGCCTTTCCTAGTTATGATGGGAACGGGATGTTCTTATCAATGGGTAATATAACGCAGAACAATAAAATTGGAATGTTGTTTATCGATTTTGAGACCCCGCATAGATTGCGTTTGCACGGTACAGCAACTGTTAGTAAAGAAGATCTATTGTTGAGTGAATATCAAGAAGCAGATTTAATTGTGCGCATGAAAATTGAGGAGGTGTTTGTTAATTGCCCGAGATATATTCATCAATATTCACGCAAAGAAACAAGCAAGTATGTACCGCAAGCGGACTGTGAAACGCCATTAGCCCAATGGAAGCGTATAGCACCATTGCAACCCGTTTTAGATGAAGCGACGCAAGCAAAAGCTAAAGAAAATGGTTTGATTTCGCCTGAAGATTATGGTGAGCTTGTGATGAAGGGGAAAGGGTAGTATAAAAAAACAGCCTCGCATTGCGAGGCTGTTTTGCAATGGGATTTTGTTTATAGCTTTGTATCTAAACTGCCCATTGATTTAGGATAAGTCACAACACCCCAAGGCATGTCTGTTACTGGAATCTGTTTGGTCACTTCTTGTTTCTCAGTATCAATCACAAAGACTGCATCAGATTTACCGCAGGCTAACAACAATTGTTTGTCATCGGGAGTAAAGCTAAAGTGCCAACAACGTTTTCCTGTAGGAATGTCTTTGATTTTTTCATAAGTTTTTGCGTCAAATACTTGCAGCGCCTCTTCTTTATTCGCAGCCACATAAATATGGTCGCCAGTCGCATCAAAAGAAACACCATAAGGTACTTTGCCTGTATCTACAGTTCGAACAACATTATAGTCTTTATCTAGCACCAAAAATTTATTTCCATACTCTAATGTGGCGATGTATGTTTGACCATCTGGAGACACTTTGATACCACGAGGGCGATCACCATATTCATGGGTTTCAATCGTTTTCACTAGTTCACCTGTTTCAATGTTGTGTACAGTGACAGTGTTATCTGCCTCATTCGTAATCACGATCTCACTGCCATCAGCAGAAAATTCAATGCCTTCTGTCTCTGGGCCACCAATAATTTCTTTGATTTTCTCACCCTTGGTTAAATCTACAATCGCAATGCGTGCTGGTGTTTTGTCATCATCATCATCGTCTTCTTCAGCTTCTTTGGAACCTGGTTTTGGTGGTGGCCCACCAACAGCGCTTGGTTCAGATGAGATAAAAACAAAGTTTCCTTTAACGCGGACAAATTCAGGATTTTTACCAACGTTGATGGTTTGAATCACTTCTCCTGAGGCAGTATCAACGACAGCAATACTTTCATTTTCACGCGTTGCAACAATCAATTTAGTACCATCATCAGTAATACCCAATCCACGTGGTGCTTCTGCTTTTAAGTCAATTGTTTTAACTACTTCCATTGTTCCAAGGTCAATAACACTCACACCGGCAGTATGAGAATCTTGGCTGGTTACATAGGCAAATCCACTTGAAGTTTCTGCGGGAACCTCTTCAGTCACTGATGTACTAACATCCTCTGATGCTTCTTCTTTACTACATGCAGAAATGCCTACCAGAAATGCCAGCATAAGTGCGCTGACGCGAGCTTGGTTAAAAATCGGGTTAACTTTCATTCAGATCCTCCAAAGGATTATTATGGTTAATCAATAACTATATTTTTACGCAAAAATCATGCTTAATTTTGATAGATAATTTAACTAATTAAAACAGTTGGTTAGCAATTACCATTTTTGGAGCTGGTTGATTAAAACCACCACATTGGCTGTGCAGTATGCATATTGCAGCTAGCCTAAGAATAATTTGTAAGCAGGATTCTCCGTTTCGTCCCAGTATGGGTAATCGAGCCGATTAAGAAAATCAATAAAATCATTAAATTCATCGGGCGGTACCTGCATCCCGACTAATACCCGGCCAAAATCAGCACCATGATTACGATAATGGAATAAACTAATATTCCAATCGTGCCCCATTTTGTCTAAAAAATTCATTAGAGCAAGAGGCCTTTCAGGAAATTCAAATCGATATACCACTTCATTTACTGCTAAAGGCGCATGCCCACCAACTAAATGACGCAGATGTAATTTTGCAACTTCATTATCTGTGAGGTCTATAGCAGGTAAAAGTTCCGCTTGTAAATGTTGTATTAATTTTTTTACTTCTGATTGGTCATGTATGGCAATACCCACATAGATGTGGGCTTCAGTTTGATCAGAGTAACGGTAATTGAATTCGGTAATATTGTGTGAACCAAGTAAACGACAAAACGACTTAAATGCGCCTGGCTTTTCGGGAATAGTGACAGCTAGAATAGCCTCTCGCTTTTCACCGACCTCAGCGCGCTCAGCAACAAAACGTAAGCGATCAAAGTTCATGTTCGCACCTGAGGCAATTCCAACCAGCGTTTTATTTTGGATACCTTCACGCTCAGCATAGGCTTTAATGCCAGCGGTTGCTAATGCACCAGCAGGCTCTAAAATACTTCGCGTATCTTCAAATACGTCTTTTATAGCAGCGCAAATTTCATCATTACTCACTACGATCATTTCATCAACGTATTGTTGACACAACTCAAACGTATGCACGCCGACTTGCTTGACTGCAGCGCCATCCGCAAAAAGTCCCACATGCTCTAAGACTATTCTTTCTCCTACTTTCAAAGACTTTGTCATCGCCTCCGCATCTTTGGCTTCAACGCCAATGATTTTAATTTCTGGTCGCTTAGCTTTGATGTAAGTGGCAATGCCAGCGATTAATCCACCGCCACCAACGCAGCAAAAAATAGCATCAATCGGTTCCGGATGTGCATTTAATATCTCCATGGCAATTGTACCTTGGCCAGCGATGACGTCAGGATCGTCATACGGATGCACAAACGTAAGGTTTTCAGATGTTTCTAATGTTAGTGCATGCTGGTAAGCATCTGAATAGCTGTCTCCAGCTAATACAACTTCAGCACCAAGATTTTTGACTGCATTCACTTTAATCTGTGGTGTGGTGGTAGGCATCACAATCACAGCACGACAGCTAAGTTTTTGCGCAGCTAAAGCAACACCTTGCGCATGATTTCCTGCACTCGCCGCAATAACACCATATTCGAGCTGCTTTGCAGAAAGTTTTACCATTTTGTTGTATGCGCCACGTAGCTTAAACGAGAACACTGGTTGCATATCTTCTCGTTTGAGTAAAGCACGGTTATGGATTCTCTTTGAAAGAATTGGTTGAAAGTCCAGTGGCGTGTTCACTGCAACATCATAAACGTGTGAGTTTTCAATGTTGCTAATATATTCTTTGATAGTCGGTTTTGACATGCTTAATTCAAGTGTTGGTCATGTTTAAATTTTGCGGAGCAGTGTATAGTTATGCTTTGTTTACATTATAAAGACTTTGTTAAGGATTTACTTAAAATGGCATATACGCAAGATGAATTAAAACAACAAGTGGCTAAAGCGGCGGTTGAATATGTGAAAGAGGGCATAATTGGTGTTGGTACAGGCTCTACTGCTAACTATTTTATTGAAGAGTTAGCAAAGGTAAAACACAAAATTGATGGTGCAGTAGCGAGTTCTGAAGCTACAGCAGAGCGGTTACGCAGTCATGGCATTGAAGTGTTTGACTTAAACACAGTTGATAACCTCGATATCTATGTTGATGGTGCAGATGAAATCACAGAACACATGCATATGCTTAAAGGCGGCGGCGGTGCATTGACGCGTGAAAAAATTGTTGCTGCGGTAGCTAAGCAGTTTATTTGTATCTGTGACGAAAGCAAATATGTTCCTGTGCTAGGCAAATTCCCATTGCCAGTTGAGGTGTTGCCGATGGCGCGATCACAAGTTGCACGTGAATTGGTGAAATTAGGCGGTCAACCAAAACTAAGAGACTTTACTACCGATAATGGCAACATTATTCTTGATGTACATAATTTAACTATAAGTGATCCAGTAGAAATGGAAGCAAAAATTAATCAAATAGTAGGTGTGGTGACAAATGGATTATTTGCCGCAAGACCTGCGAATGTACTATTGTTGGCGACAGCTGATGGCGTGAAAACTTTCAAAAAATAACCTGTTCAGCAAATAAAAAACCCGCTATTAGGCGGGTTTTTTATTTGCTGTCTACCATTATTAAATAAGATGGAGTTTTTTTAGAACATGCTTTGTATTTTTAATATCATAGCCATAGATAATGGTCCCTTTGATATCTAGCACAGGGACGCCTCTTGCATTGAGAGCCTCATGTTGCTTTCTGCCTACTTCAGATTTTTCTACATCATACTCAATATAGTTGACATTGTTTTCGGCCAAAAATGATCTCATTTTTTTACAGTAACCACACCAATCGGTTGCATATAGAATGACATTCTCATGTTTGATTGGACTTACTTCTACCGTTTTTGATGGATAAAACTGCTGAAACAGAAAGAAGGCAGCTGCTATAAAAATGACTTTTTTCATCTTGTTATGATGAGTTATTTGTTTTCGGGGACATAGCCTTCGGCTACATCAGCACCTTCACCAAAAAAGTATTTTTCAGTTTGTTCCTGTAAATATTTGCGTGCTGCTGGGTCAGCTAAGCTTAGTCGATTTTCGTTTACCAGCATTGTTTGTTGCTTCAGCCAAGTTGCCCAAGCTTCCTTTGAAACTTGTAAATAAATACGTTTTCCTAATTCGCCAGGATAAGGAGGAAAATCCATGCCTTCAGCTTCTTTACCTAGTTTTATACAATTTACCATTCGTGCCATGTGACAAAACCTTTACTGTTTGTTAATTACATAAAACTACATGATAACGCATGTTAAAATGCTGCCAACATTTTTTGGTAATTAATCATGAACAATTTAGACTCAAACTCACAAGGCCATGAAGAAAGTCCGTTTAAAGGTAAAACTGGCATTCGGCGATTAATGAATGCATTCGGTTATTCACTTGAAGGCTTTAGAGCGGCTTTTAAGCATGAGGATGCTTTTCGACAAGAAGTTTTTTTAGCCGTTATATTAATACCACTAGCGCTTTACTTAGAGGGCGAAGCATTGCATCGCATTTTGATGATAGGCAGTGTGTTTTTAGTATTAATTGTCGAGTTACTTAATTCTGCAGTTGAAGCAGTGGTAGATCGCGTATCTATTGAGCGACATGCATTGGCTAAGCGAGCTAAAGATATTGGTAGTGCTGCTGTGTTTGTTGCTTTAACAAATGTAGTGATGACTTGGGGTTTGATTCTATTGGGTTAATAATAGGGTTGGTTAATACCAACCCTATCTATATTAAAGTCAACTAGTTTAAAAGTCTGCTCTTGCACCAATGACTAGCGAGCGCTCGCCTGCAGGCGAGATGTCTTTTAAGAACGAGGCATGCTCCCTAATTTCATCATTCAACAAGTTGTTTGCTTTAGCAAAGAGCTCCATGTTGAATTTAATCGGTAATTTATAGGCAACGAGCGCGGACAAATTGGTATAGCCATCCGTTTGTAACTCATTGTCTGCCGTGTTGTTCTGTGCAAATGCACGCAAAACATCAAAACGCGCACTAAATCCATTTTGTTGATACTGTAGTCCTGTGCCTAGTCTTAATGGTGATATTCTAGGTAAATAGTCATTATTGCGTCTATCTTTGGCATGCACATAGTCGCCGCGCACAGTCCAATCTAAGTTGGTAGACAAGTTAAACTTTCCTTCGGCTTCAATCCCTTTAAACGTTGCAGGAACTGCGATAAATTGTGCTTCCGGTAAAAATTCGCCAGGTTCAACTTCAATATCTCTCCCTGAATTAAACAACCCAATAAAGTTACTAAAGCGTGTGTAATAAGCACCTAAACTAAAGCTATTTTTTGCATCCTTCCAGCGTATCTGGGCATCAATACCATTGGACCGCTCTTTGCTCAAGTTGCTATCACCTACTTCAAACTGACCAGTTGCTACGTGGGCGCCATTGGCATAGAGCTCGAAGTAAGCTGGAGCACGTTCATTATGGGATAAATTACCAGTCAGCGACCAATTATTATTGATGCTATACAAACCACCTAGCGCAAAGCTGTTAGGGTTGAAGCTGTTGTTTTGACCTGGACCAAAATTAGCACTATCTTTCGAGTCAACTTGTGTATGGCCTAAGCGACCCCCGAAAGTGAGCTTGTGTGGCGCGTTTTCATTGCCTCCTAAAGGGAGCTCTTCGTATAGATAAACTGCTTTATTTTGCGTATTCACATTCGGCACAAAAGCTTCCTCACCTAATGCTTCAAAATTCGTATTGCTAAATTGATAACCAATAACTCCATTTAGCCCGGCAATCGGAGCATGACCAGCTTCAAAGGTGCCTTCTAGGCCTCTATTCTTAAAGGTGGTGCCTACTTCGCTGCCTTCAAGTTCGCTGTGTTCATAATCAGTATGTGCTACACGAAACTTCACACGATGAATCATGGTGCCTAAATCTGTAAATTCAGACGCTAAATCCCAACGATCGCTTTTCATATCAATGCGAACATCCTCTTCTGCAACAACACCATAATTGTTATCTAAGGTTGAAAAAGACGCACCTATATAGCCATTATCAAAGGTTAATGATGCACCTAATGCACCGCCATCGCTCTCTGCATCGCTATTCACGAGTCGGCCATTGTTTTCCCTTGGTGTGCCATCCGCTTCACTTTTTCGACGGGAAACAGCATATCCTGGAATATTCAAATCATTTGTTTTGCGTTTGAAGGCGTCAATATGCATAGCAAATTGACCATTGCCTATATCAATGACAGCGGCACCGTTGCGCTGGTCATTAGCGCCACCAAATCGTGCTTCTGCGCGTCCAATGATACCCTCTAGTGACTCAGTGGGGATACGGTGATCAATTGCATTCACGACGCCACCCATAGCACTTCCGCCATAAAGTAAGGCAGCTGGCCCACGGACCACATCAATTTGTTCAATGATAAGTGGATCTACCCCCACTGCATGGTCAAAGCTCAAGCTAGATGCATCCAAGATGCCGACACCGTTCTGCATGATGCGGACGCGTTCAGCATCTAAGCCACGAATCACTGGTCGTGATGCATTTGGGCCAAATTGTGTGGCTGTGACGCCGGGAATACCGTTTAGCGTTTCGCCCAATGTGCTTTCGCGGCGTAGACTTAATTCGCGGCCATTAAGCACTGAAACCGGAACAACAAGTTCATCAGATCCTACACCTAACGGGTTACCCGTAACAGGAACAGGGTTCAATTCAATGATTGCTTCCTCTGCGGCGACACTGAAAGTACTAAAGGTGATGCAGTTTGTAAAAATAGCAGAGACTGCTAGTAGTATTTTTCTATGTGCTAATTTGGGTGCTGCAATTGATTCGCGCACCGCTTGTCGTTGAGACGGCATTTTGTAATCCTCATAATGTAATCAATAGTAGCCCATGCTAGGCAGTCGCCAGCAGGCAGTTAGCAATTTAAGTTTGTGAGGTTGAGGGCGGTGCTCGAGCGCTATATGCAGTGGCTGCAAGAGAAGCAGAAATTGTTGTCAGCCCAGCGAAATAGAATTGTTGAATCGGTGAGCCGACAAAGACAAAACTGTGCGCTAACGGTGCATCTGCTGCGTGACTTATTACCAGACATTGTTCGCACTGGCTTTGCTGTTGGTTTTTGTCTTGTTGGTGTTGCTGCTGTTTATCAGTGAGGTGACTAATTTCATGCGTAGCAGCGCACATTTGCGTGAAAGCAAACAATATAATTAGACAAAAATGAATAAATGCTCGATGCAACATAGTTGCTATTTTAGCATGATTTCATCATTTTAATTGAGCTAATAACTGATTAGCCAGTTGCTCAATCCTTTCTAAGCCTGCATCCGCTTTATCTAAAAAATCATTATTCATACTTTTAGGGTCTGCCCATTGCTTGCCATTAATCGAACAACGCTTTGCAAGTTTTGGGACATTTAGGTCTTCCAACGCAAAGCTAAGTTCAGTCCACAAAGTGGTTAGTTCAGCCTCTCTAGAATAATCACGCTTTTTAGTGTCATCTAATTGGCGAAGATAAACAGTAGTTTTGCGGGCGGCTAAGAGGACTTTGCGTAATGCAGTAATGGACTCAAGTTGGCGAGCTTTACTAGCGCGGCGTAAATTAACTAACCAACGACTTGCATTCTTGATTAATTCCCATAGTGCGCTAGGGGTAAGTACCTCTATCATGATGAAAGCGTGTTAAAAAATTGCGATCGCAAATATTGCTACACATAAAATCAATACAAATATACTTTGCCAATCTTTGGCAGCAAAAACAACTGGATCATCGTCGACTTGACCACGATGCGCTTTCATCCACATTCGACTGACCCAATATAGCAATATAGGTGGAACAAGCCACAGCCAAATGGTATGTTGATACATTTGGTTAGTATCTGGACTATTAATATATAAAGCAAAAATGAGCACAGAACCCAAGCCAGCACTAACTCCTATAGCCATCAAAACGGGGAGGTCATCTACTGTATAACCTCGTCCAGCAGGCTCATTTTTATTAGCTTGCAATGTAATCAATAGCTCAGAATAGCGTTTAACCATGGCTAAGCTAAGAAAAATAAACATTGAAAAAGCTAATAGCCAAAATGATGGTTTAATCTCAGTTGCCGCAGCGCCAGCAATTATGCGCATTGTATAAAGACCTGCGAGAAGCATGACATCAACGATTACCTGTTGTTTTAGCTTGATTGAGTAAGCAAGTGTCATGATAAAGTAGGCTGTAAGCACAATCACAAATTCTTTTGGTAATTGACAGGCAATGATAAATGCAACAAGTAATAATGATGGAATCATGAGCATGCCTTGCCAAATCGGGATTAAGCATGCAGCAAACGGTCGTTTACGTTTACGTATATGTAACCTGTCAGACTCTAAATCCAACAGATCGTTGAGTACATAAACAGAAGATGCACAAAGGCTAAAAGCAATGAAAGCATAGGCAGCTTGTAGCAACCTTTCAAAGTCTGTCATTTCGTGCGCAGCTAGTAATGGAACGATGACCAATGAATTTTTTAACCATTGATGAACACGCAATGCTTTGATATAGGTGATGAAATTTGAATGCTTAGATTTGATGGTTTGTAGTATGGGCGTTGTTATTTTTTTCTCAAAACGATTGTTTTTAGATATAACAATTGCACCTGCTGCACGCCGCCAAACTTTTAAATCTACTCTATTATCACCTGCATAGTCAAAACCACCTTCACCATATAGTTCAACCAACTTTTCTGCCTTATTACTTCCTGAAAGGTTGCTTGTTTCAGATGTTGCGAGTACTTTATCAAAGCAGTTAAGGTGATTTGCTATTCCTTGTGCCCAAGTAATAGGTGATGCAGTGGCTAAAACTATTTGCCTATGATTAGATTTTTCTTCTTTGATGAGTGTGATGATTTCATTTCTATATGGAAGCGTCTCCCAATTAAAAGTAATTTTTTCCGAGAGGCGCTGCTTTAAATATGCTTTACCTTTCAATAGCCAAATTGGAAGCAGAAACAGTCCTATTGGATACTGTTTTAGCATTAAAAAAAAGGCTTCATAAAGCAAATCAGTGGCAATAAGCGTGCCATCACAATCAATACATAATGGGTGTTTATGCTCTACCATGCCTATCCTTGCGCAATGATTGCAACACCTAATGCAATGCAAAGCGTGCCAACAACCTTAGTTGTAGAAAGCACTTCACCATTGATGAAGAATGCAAGCAACATAGTAATAATAAAGCCAAGCCCAACAAATGGATAAGCGAAACTAACATCTACTTTTGCTAAAACTAATAACCAAACTGCCGCACTGGCAAAATATAGTCCAAGCCCACCAATAACAGCGACATTCGTGATGATTACTTTAACTATATCTAGTGTGTTAGCTGACTGAATAGCTGCTAACACACTAGCATTACTCATACCGGTTTTAAGTACAATTTGAGCAAATGAGGATAATAAAATACTACATAAAATCAGAATGAGTAGCGTGAGGTTCATTTTTAATAACTTTCTCAAGAATGTTAATTTCATTTTTCTAGCTTTAAGTCAGCGTTTTTATTGTTTACATCTATACTAAAATTGAATTGACGATATAAAGCATAAGCCGCAAACATTGCTAAAAATGGATTAATGGGTAGATGATAGCGGTCTTGTGCAACAGTGAGAATTGGAAAAATAAAAAAATACCCCAAAGTGACCATTAGTACATTGAAAAGCGACATCTCTTTTTTTCTTAAAATAATAAAAACACCAATGATGGCTAAGCCAAACATCAACCACCAATATAGGCTAGATATAAATTTTGCTATAAAGAGACCGGTAGCATTAAGTTTTTTTTCTAAGGCAGCATTCCAGACAATGCCAATAGTTTCAGATTTATAGGTAGTAAAAGCTCTTTTAATAGCAAGTTTAATATATTCAGTCGGATTTTGAGTGATAAATTCGATAGCCTGCTTTTTAAAGTATTTGTCCCTATCAACTTCATCTTTGAAGCCTAGTTCGGGTAATGGAGAATATTCACCAGTTGATCCCTCGTGATTTCCCATCCATAAATTAGCACCGCCATTTGCTGAAACCAAGACAAATTGATTAAATACTTGATAGTTTCTGTATACCCAGGGTGCAAATAATAATGATGCTGTTGTCACAGCTATAAGAAATGAAAGAAGAGATTCACGCAAAGGTTTTCTACCAATCAAATCTAAAATAGGAAGTATCACAATGAATGCAAGTGCGGGTGGTCTTACAAAAGTGGCGCCACAGATAAGAGCACCCAAAAAAACCGCTCTAATTATCAATGGAATCTTTTGATTCCCCCATATGTACAAGATTAATAATATTAGAAAAATAAAAATTAACGTGCCAGCCAATATCGTCGTGAATTGAATAAAAACTGGCCATATGGAGACTAAAAATGCAGCAACTAATGCAATTTTCTCATTTAAATATTGCTTAGCAAGTTCATGTGTGAGCCATACTATCAATGTCCCAATCAGAAGGTTGAAAGCTACAATTACTGTCGTTGAAATGCCAAAAAGAGTATATAAAACGGCATAAATTGCAGAGGTGCCTACAGGCCAATAAACTGTAAGATTACCAGAAGGGAAGGCGTAGCCATTCCCGTTGGCAATACTCTTAGCAAAAGCATCATATAAAAAAGAGTCGGAGGTTGTTTCAACCGGAACTAACAACGACCACACTAATCTTAAAAAGAAAGCAAAAAGCAAAACATGTGTTAAATTAAGCTGGCTACTCAATCTTTTCAATTGCATTTTCAAGATCCAAATATAGGAATTCAAGCAGGCATACTAGCATAATATGGAGTTTTAATTAAAACCCACTTAGACTAATGTACTACTTTCTATGGGTACACTGCATTCGAATATATCTTAAGTCACTTATTCTTTTTCAGTTGATCTAACGTTTGGAGTAGTTTAAATATTAAAAAAGCCAAGTGCGAGCACTTGGCTTCATAATATGAGTTGAACTATAGCTTAAGCGGCAAAATTTGCACTTGCAAAATCCCAGTTAACTAAACTAGTTAAGAAGGTTTCGACAAATTTCGGGCGCGCATTACGGTAGTCAATGTAGTAAGCGTGCTCCCATACGTCAATACATAGTAATGGCGTGTCACCAGTTGTTAGTGGTGTGCCTGCCGCACCCATATTAACAATGTCGACAGAACCATCTGCTTTTTTGACTAACCATGTCCAGCCTGAACCAAAGTTGCCAACTGCAGATGCTTGGAAGGCTGATTTAAAGTCGTCATAAGAGCCCCATTTTGCATTAATCGCGTCTGCTAAAGCGCCAGTTGGTGCTGCACCACCACTTGGTTTCATACAATTCCAAAAAAATGTGTGGTTCCAGATTTGAGCCGCATTGTTGTAAACACCACCTTGCGCTTTTTTGATGATGTCTTCCAAGCTCGCATTTTCAAACTCTGTACCAGGAATAAGCTTATTCAGATTGGTGACATAAGCATTATGGTGTTTGCCGTAATGATACTCAAGCGTTTCTTCTGATAAATGTGGCGCAAGTGCATCTTTTGCATAAGGAAGTGCTGGTAATGTGTGTTCCATGTTGGTCCTTTTCGTGAACTGTTAATATTGAATCATTAATTATAATTAATTTAATTTTAAGCTTTATTTTGACATATTTAATGAGACATAAAAACCATAATATAGTTGCGGTTTAATTGTTCTAGTATTGATTCTGCGCTACTGTTTACTTCGTCCTTTTTTAGCTCTTGGGTGCGCAATGTCATATACTTTGGTTAAATGCTGATAATCAAGATGTGTATAGACTTGTGTGGTGCTGATATTTGCGTGTCCTAGCATTTCTTGCACTGCTCTTAAGTCGCCACTCGATTGTAAAACATGGGAAGCAAAGCTGTGACGTAGCATATGTGGATGGACGGTAGTATTCACTCCTTGTTTGATTGACCAATCCTTGAGTCGGTATTGAATGTTACGTGCAGAGATACGCTTACCCTGTTTCCCAATAAATACAGCCTTTTCTTCTAGATTGTTTTTTAATAAGGTTGCGCGCAAACCCAGCCATTTTTTTAAGGCGGAGATAGCATGACTGCCCAGCGGTACGATGCGCGTTTTGTTTCCCTTACCATGAACCATGACAGTGCCTTCGGTAAAATCGATTTGGTCTGAATTGAGATTAACGAGCTCACTTAATCGTAAGCCAGAAGAGTAAAACAGCTCAAGTACTGCATGGTCGCGTATACTCAATATATCATCATCCTTGATATCGACTAATTTGATTGCTTGTTCTATTGATAGTGCTTGAGGCAGTGACTTCACTGATTTAGGAGCGCGAATACCCTTTGCTGGATTCTGACTAAAGCCTTTTCTTTTGACAAGAAAGTCAAAAAAACCGCGCCAGCTGGAAAGCATGCGTGCAATGCTTTTACCGCTGAGCCCTTTGCTATGTAATTTTGCGACTGTCTTACGGATGTCTGTTGTGTTTAAGTGCTCTAACGGCGTCTCTTTATTCTGATTCAACAAATTTGTGATATCGCGCGCATAATTTTCTCTAGTGAGCGCACTTAAACCACGTTCAACGTTTAGATGGTTAAGATATTCAGATAATAATTCCACGATTTAAGTGATGATATATCTTGAAAATGCGGCACTGACATGGTCATCTAATTTTTGTAAAAAATCTGTACCCATGCCAACATAAAAGCGTTTTTCTTCGTGGCTACCTAACGCTAAATAACCGTAAACTGTATTACTTCTGAGTGGTAAAACAGCTAATGACTGTATCGGTTGCATAAACCAATCATCAATATCAATGCTAGTCGGTGTTTCTCCGCAGTAGACATGATGAATCGTATTGACCCACTTTTGAATGGTTTCTGGGACTGTATCAAATATAAACTTTTCGGCGTCATTGGTATGGTCAGGAGTTGCCCAAACTCTTAAGCAGGTGTCTGTAATGTTGAAGGCATCAGGTAACTGATTAGTGACCAATTGTTCAACCGCATCAAAACTCTTTGCTTGTTGTAATAACACGAAAAATTGATGCATTTTATTAGCAATAGCATCATTTTCTTGTGCGTTAAGCACCAGTTCAGCATAGCGTTCCTCCAGAGCAGTAATTTTATCGCGCTGGGCAAGCTGCTGCCGCTCAGATAGTGAGATAGTGCCGTTGCCATGTGGGCTGGGCAAGTATATATCAGCGAGTAAGCTGGCATTTTTTTCAAAAAACTCTGGGTGTTCTTTTAAATAAGCACCAATTTGATCTTCTTGCATCATTAATCCTAATAGTTTAGTTTATTCAATGTTAATGGTACCCTCAAATACAATTTCAGCCGGTCCTGTCATCATGACAGGAGCCATTGCATCAGACCACTCAATTTTGAGTTGACCGCCACGTGTATTGACTAATACTGGCGATTGTAGCAAATTCAAACGAATGCCACTGACCACTGCAGCACATGCGCCACTACCACAGGCCAGTGTTTCGCCGCTACCACGTTCATAGACACGCAACTTGATTTCATGTGGGTTGATTACCTGCATAAAGCCTGCATTGACATGATTTGGGAATAGTGGGTGCGACTCAATTTGTGGGCCTATGTCTACAATATTAGTTGTTTCAACGTTATCAACAGTGACTACCGCATGTGGATTCCCCATGGAAACTGCAGCTATTTGAACAACTGAATCCTTCAGTGCTAAATCATAAAGTAGTTGCTGTTTTGGTTCAGCAAAAGGCAGAGCGCTCGGATTAAAGTTAGGCGTCCCCATATTAACAGTCACTTCTCCATTATCTGCTAAGGTTAAAGTGATAATGCCACCAGATGTTTCCACTTTAATTTCATGTTTATTAGTCAGTCCTTTGTCGACAACATATCGCACAAAACATCTTGCACCATTGCCACATTGTTCTACCTCACCGCCATCAGCATTAAAGATTCGATAACGAAAATCCACGTTGGGGAGTTGCGTTTTTTCTACCATCAGTAGTTGGTCGCAGCCTACACCAAAATAACGGTTGGCAATATATTGGATTTGCGCTTTAGTCAATGTGACCATGGAGGTATAACTGTCAATCACGACAAAGTCATTGCCAGCACCTTGCATTTTTGTAAAGTTAAGTTTCATCCATTTGATAATACTGTATTGTGATGATTTTGAGTATGTAATGAAGATTAAATTTTTATATAGTTTGAACTAATTTTGCACTACAATAGCTGACTAATTTATTCGATACACTTGCTTTAGCCTTTAGTAACTGTGTCATTTATTTTAACTTTTAACTATTCCAAGGCATACAATGAATGAATTTCTTTTTACTTCAGAATCCGTTTCTGAAGGTCATCCTGATAAGTTAGCTGATCAGGTATCCGATAGTATTTTAGACGCTATTTTAACCCAAGATCCAACCGCACGTGTTGCAGCAGAAACACTGGCGAATACGGGCTTAATTGTACTCGCAGGTGAAATCACTACAACGGCAAACGTTGATTACATTAAAGTGGCTCGAGATGCCATCAAGCGTATTGGCTATGACAATACAGACTTTGGTATTGACTACAAAGGCTGCGCCGTATTAGTTGCGTACGATAAGCAGTCTCCTGATATTGCACAGGGCGTTGATAATGCAAACGATGATCCACTGGATCAAGGTGCAGGTGATCAAGGACTGATGTTTGGCTACGCGGTTAATGAAACGCCGCAGCTGATGCCATTCCCGATTTGGTTAAGTCATCGTGTTATGGAAAGACAGGCGCAATTGCGCAAAGATGGTCGTTTACCTTGGTTGCGACCAGATGCTAAAGCACAAGTGACATTACAATATGTAGACGGCAAGCCATATAAAATTGATACTGTGTTGGTGTCGACACAACATGCCCCAGAAATGTCATTAGCACAAGTTCGTGAGGCGACAATCGAAGAAATTATTAAGCCACTTTTGCCAAAAGAATTAATCAAAGGCGATGTTAAGTTTTTGGTTAATCCTACAGGTCGCTTTGTAATTGGTGGACCACAAGGAGATTGTGGCCTCACTGGCCGTAAAATCATTGTCGATACCTATGGGGGTGCTGCCCCGCATGGTGGTGGAGCATTCTCTGGTAAAGACCCTTCAAAAGTCGACCGTTCGGCTGCTTATGCTGGTCGATATGTAGCAAAAAACATTGTAGCAGCAGGATTGGCTGATAAATGTATGGTGCAAATGAGTTATGCCATCGGTGTTGCGCAACCTACATCAATAATGATTGAGACATATGGTACAGGGAAAGTATCCGATTCCATGTTGACGCAATTAGTCCGTGAACATTTCGACTTGCGTCCAAAAGGCATTGTTCAAATGCTTGATTTGCTTCGACCAATTTATACCAAAACTGCCGCTTATGGTCACTTTGGGCGTGATGAGCCAGAGTTTACTTGGGAGTTAACAGATAAAGCGAATGCGCTAAAAGCTGCTGCAGGAGTATAAGCTGAAATTGTAGAGCAAAAAGAGGGCTAATTAGCCCTCTTTTTTTAAATATAAATAGGTTGTTTTTTGTCAGAATATGGTAATGCTTAAAACAATTTCTACTAAAGAAGTAAGACTCGGGATGCATATCCATGAACTGAAGGGTGCATGGGTAGACCATCCATTTTGGAAGTCAAAATTTATTATTGATAACCCAAAAGATTTAGCCAAGCTTCAAAGCAGCATGATTAAGGAAGTAGTTATTGATATTAGTAAAGGTCTGGATGTTGATAAACAGCAAACAGTTATTACAAAAGCGTCTATTTCCTCAGAGATTGCTTTGGAATCCTCATCTGCCAACAATGATGTTGATAAAACCAGAGTCAACACAGTTAGTGCTGCAGAAGAAGCAAAAGCGGCTAAACGTGCGATTAACGCATCTAAAAAGGCAGTCGCTAACATGTTTAGTGATATGCGGATGGGTAAAGCGGTTAGTTCAGAAGTTGCTATCAATCTAGTATCTGATATTGCTGCTTCAGTATCCCGCAATCAGAATGCTTTAATTAGTCTAGCAAGACTAAAAACAAAAGATGATTATACTTATATGCATTCTGTTGCTGTCTGTGCCATGATGGTTGCACTAGCTAAACAGCTTAATTTATCTGAATCTGAGACAAGGCAAGCTGGTCTTGCAGGTTTGATGCATGATATTGGCAAAGCAGGTATTCCACTTGAAGTGTTGAATAAACCCGGCGCACTAACAGATGATGAGTTTAATTTAGTCAAATTACATCCTCAGCGCGGGCATGATATGCTGAGAGAAGCGGGCGTTGATGATGAAACTGTGCTGGATGTCTGTTTGCATCACCATGAAAAAATAGATGGGTCTGGCTATCCAGGCAAATTGAAAGATGAGCAAATTAGTTTATTTGCAAAAATGGGTGCTGTGTGTGATGTTTATGATGCAATCACCTCCAATCGGCCATATAAATCTGGGTGGGATCCTTGCGTTTCACTACAGCGTATGGCGCAATGGAAGGGTCACTTCGATGAGACGATTTTTAAAGCTTTTGTAAAAAGCCTAGGTATCTACCCAATCGGTTCTACACTCATGCTTAAATCAGGACGATTAGCTGTTGTTATTGACCAGAGCCCTAAGTCGCTGCTAACACCAATTGTTAAAGTATTTTTTTCTACAAAAACCAAATCACGCATTCCAATATCTGTTCTGGATTTATCTAAGACTAGTGAACGCGACAGTATTGTAGGTTATGAAGACCCTTCAAATTGGGGCGTATTAAATGTTGATGAGGTTTGGAGTCAATTTGAAATTTGGGAGTAGTTCATTAGATGAACTCCTAATCACATATACTGTCAGACTTTTGAAATTTTTTGTTTTAAAGCTATAATGCCAACTTCTGAGGAACGCTGCGAGAGTATTCCCATGCTCCCAGGCTCAGAGATGTTCTAACTGCGTTCACTTTTTACTGTGCGAGCACGGAATATAAAAGGTGAGCGACCATTGCTACCAACGATGTATTTCTTGCTCAGTTTTCATTTATTAAAGGAAGAATATGAATACTGTAGCTGATATTAAAGACTATATAATTGCCGATATTAATCTAGCCGACTTTGGTAGAAAAGAGATTGCCATTGCTGAAACCGAAATGCCAGGGTTAATGGCGATTCGCGAAGAGTACGCAAAAGCGCAACCGCTGAAAGGTGCACGTATTACTGGGTCATTACACATGACCATCCAAACAGCCGTGTTGATTGAAACGCTTAAAGATTTAGGGGCTGAAGTGCGTTGGGCTTCCTGCAATATTTACTCTACTCAAGATCATGCCGCAGCAGCGATTGCAGCAGGAGGTACGCCAGTATTTGCAGTTAAAGGCGAAACCTTGGCAGAATACTGGGATTATACGCATCGTATATTTGAGTGGACAGACGGTGGATATTCCAACATGATTTTGGATGATGGTGGTGATGCGACACTATTATTACACTTGGGCACACGTGCTGAAAAAGATTTATCTGTTTTGGACAATCCAGGCTCTGAAGAAGAGACCTGTTTGTTTAATGCAATTAAAGAAAAACTTAAAACAGATCCAACTTGGTACTCAACACGATTAGCGCAAATCAAAGGCGTAACAGAAGAGACAACCACTGGCGTTCATCGTTTGTACCAAATGCATAAAGAAGGTAAATTGGCTTTCCCAGCCATTAACGTGAACGATTCTGTGACAAAATCAAAGTTTGATAATTTGTATGGGTGTCGCGAGTCATTGGTTGATGCGATTAAACGTGCAACCGATGTCATGATTGCTGGTAAGGTAGCAGTTGTGATTGGTTATGGTGATGTAGGCAAGGGTTCTGCGCAAGCATTGCGTGCTTTATCAGCGCAGGTTTGGGTTACTGAGATTGATCCAATTTGTGCTTTACAAGCAGCGATGGAAGGTTATCGTGTAGTGACGATGGACTATGCTTGTGAGCACGGTGATATATTCGTCACGACAACAGGTAATTACCATGTGATCACGCATGATCATATGTTGCGAATGAAAGATCAGGCTATCGTGTCAAATATTGGTCACTTTGATAATGAGATTGATGTTGCTTCATTGGAAAAATACGAGTGGGAAGAAATTAAACCGCAGGTAGACCATGTGATTTTCCCAGATGGTAAACGAATCATCTTGTTAGCCAAAGGTCGTTTGGTTAATTTAGGCTGTGGTACTGGTCACCCGAGTTATGTAATGAGTTCTAGTTTTGCAAATCAAACGATCGCGCAAATCGAGCTATATACTAAAACAGCAGATTATCCGGTTGGGGTTTATGTTTTACCTAAACACTTGGATGAAAAGGTGGCCAGATTGCAATTGAAAACACTCAATGCAGAGTTAACAGAGTTAACGCAAGAGCAAGCTGATTATATCGGTGTCGATGTGCAAGGCCCTTACAAACCAGACCATTATCGTTATTAATTGTTAACTTGGAGTCAGGGATGAAATTCATACTAATCTGGCTATTGAATGCACTTGCATTGTTAGTCGTAGCCTATTTCATTCCTGGAATTTACATGGCCGGGCTTGACGTAGCGCTCATTGCTGCTGTGTTGATTGGTCTTGTTAATATGCTAATTAGGCCAATTTTGGTTGTATTGACATTGCCCATCACGGTATTAACGCTGGGCTTGTTTATCTTAGTAATCAATGGATTTTTGTTTTGGCTTGTAGGGCGCTATCTACAAGGGTTTGAGGTAAATACTATTATGGCTGGCATACTAGGGGCATTAGCCTATAGTTTGATTTCGTGGGCACTTGCCAGCTTGCTTATCGGCAGAAGAACGGCTTGATTACAGACAGAAACCATATCATGATAAAAAATACAACATTAAGTTTTGAGTTTTTTCCACCAAAGACACCAGAAGGTATTGAAAATTTGCGTGCTACTCGGCGCAAGCTCGCCATTTATAAGCCTGAGTTTTTCTCGGTGACATTTGGTGCGGGTGGGTCGACACGCGACCGCACAATGGATACTGTATTTGAAATACAGGATGAAGGTTATCCAGCCGCGCCGCATATTTCTTGCATATCATCGAATAAAGCAGAAATAAAAGAACTCCTCGAAGCGTATAAAAATAAGGGAATCAAGCGGTTGGTCGTTTTACGTGGCGACGTACCATCAGGTGAGGTCAGTGCTGGAGACTTCAAATATGCAGTTGATTTGGTATCTTTTATTCGTCAAGAAACGGGTGATTGGTTCCATATTGAAGTCGCTGCATATCCAGAGTTTCACCCTGAATCAATTTCTGCTGCTAAGGATATTGAGCACTTTAAGCGTAAAGTAGATGCTGGTGCAAATTCTGCCATTACCCAATATTTTTACAATCCAGATGCCTACTTTCGATTTCTAGATAGTTGCGATAAAGTAGGCATTGCCATACCGATAGTGCCTGGAATTATGCCAATTTACAACTATACGCAGCTTGCACGGTTTTCAGGCATCTGCGGTGCTGAAATCCCAAGATGGCTAAGGTTAAGATTAGAGGCTTATGGCGATGATTTATCTTCGCTAAGAGCATTTGGCACAGATGTCATTAGTGAATTATGCGACAAATTGGTAAAAGCTGGCGTACCTAGTTTCCATTTTTACACGCTTAATCAAGCGGGCGTGATTTCAGCGATTATTGAGAATGCCAATTTGACCAGTCAGTAAATCTGCTGGTCAAAAAGCTATTGAACAGTGAGTCCGCGTGGATTAAATAACGCATCTTCTACAAAAGAATAATCTTTCACGCGCCCTTGGTTCCATAGAACCATCATTGTAATCCAACGGATTTCTTCTATCCCCAGTTTAATCTTGTTGAGTGCCATTGAACGGTCAATAATTAAATCGCGCTCAACATCATTAATCACTTTTGCTTGTTGCAAGAAAATCAAGAAGCCTAAACTTTCAGTGTCAATTCTTTTTGATTCGCTGCCTGTGAAAAGACGAATAGCAGTATCACTATGTGAGTAGTCAAATTCTGGCGCATTGAGCATGGATTTCATTTCTTGAAACCAATCAAAAGCACCTAAAATATCATCTTGTTCAAACCCAGCGGCAGACAGCTCTTGTTCCATCGTTGCATCATCTGGCATCGATTGGTTTGCAAAATAATTTTCGAACATGAATACTAAAACCTCAAACATAGCTTCCCTCTTGTCACATTTATTGTATTAAGCGTTGGTATTTTCCACCCGCTAGCGCTGTCACTTTGCCTTCTAGCTCCAGCACCATAAGCATGGATGAAAGTACATCTGTCGTCAATCCTGAGGCCTTCAGTAACACTTCGAAACTAATAGGATCAAATCCCATCAGCGCAAGGATAGAATTGCTTTCTGAGGGATTTTGGCCCTTTTGGGTCATAGGCCCAATAGGACTATATGTTGGCACCATGTTTTTGAGTTCTTCAACGATGTCGGCGGAGCTTTCTACTAATTTTGCGCCTTGTTTAATGAGTTGATGACAGCCTTTTGAAACAGGGGAGTGAATGGAGCCAGGAACTGCAAAAACTTCCCTTCCCTGTTCCGCAGCAAGTCGTGCTGTAATCATCGATCCGCTATCTTTGTTTGCCTCAATCACCAAGCAGCCTAAGCTTAAACCACTGATAATACGGTTGCGGCGCGGGAAGTTTTGCGCTTTTGATGGTGTGCCAAGCGGAAACTCAGAAAGAATCAGCCCATGTGATGCAATTTCATGCGCTAATTCACGATGCTTTGCAGGATATACGATATCCAAACCTGTACCAACCACGGCGATAGTGGCACCATTGCTTTTTAGTGCCCCGCGATGTGCAGCACCATCAATGCCTAAAGCCATACCGCTGATAATGCAGAAGCCTTGTTCACATAAATCTTTAGAAAAGTTTTCTGCATTCTTTTCGCCTTGAGTTGTTGCGTTACGACTACCTACGATAGCTATTGCAGGTTGGCTGAGTCGTTGTAAATCGCCAAGTGCATGAAGAATAATGGGTGGGTTGTTGATCTGTAAGAGCTTTTCTGGGTAAAGCCTATCTCCAAGCGTAATAATGTGAGCATTATCTTTTTTAAGCCATTCTAGTGTCTCTTGTATGTTCTCATGCTCAATGCTTTGATGAATCTTTACTGCAATTTCATCACTAACAACTGACTTTAGTTGGGAAATGCTGGCACTGAAAATATTCTCTGGTGACCCAAATTTGGTCAGCAATTGCAATAGTCCAGCACTGCCTAGGCCATGTACTTGATTGAGCGCAACCCATAATGCAATCTCGTCGGATTCATCAAGTTGCGCGGCACGTTCCATTTATGGTGTATGCACTGCATCCAATGTAAAGACGGAACCAGAGGTATTCATAATTAGACCATAAGAAACACGGTCAAATGTTCTAAACACCATCATTAAACCAACTCTTTCGTTCGGAAGCTTGACTTGACCAGGTTTTAAACCGTTTTCAGAGGTACTTGTATTGTCATTTGTCTTTTTGTATTCAGGATCTTTGATGATACGACCATAACGACTAATCGCTAATACATGACCTGGTTCCATACCATCGTTTTTACCTAGGTTAATCGATACAACCATGTTAGGCCCCGCTTCTGCAACAGTCCCTTCAACACCACCATGAACCCGTAAAATACGTCCTCTTACATCATTTTCTGGTGCGTGCGGTACAAAGCTAGTTTGAAATTCATCAGGCGCTGCCACTAGGCGATCTTTAATCAAAATCTCTTCTTTGGCAGTAACAATATCGGCTGATGCAGGTTCACCAAAACGCTTGATGTCTAAATCGCCTAAGTAAACTGCTTCTGTTCCTAATACTTCTTTCGTCTCTGGATCAATGAAAGGGTCACCTGCGCGATAAATATTCCAATGAATACCTTGTTCTTCTTTAATATTGTTAACGTATACACGTGAGCCAGGACTTAAGATGACGCGATTGTCTGGACCAGCAATGATGCGAGGGGAAAGGTCTAATTGATCGTTTTCGACTAATAATGGTTGATTAAGAAACGGTAATATGACGTTAGGTGAAATTGTTTTTATGGCTTCCTTTTCTAGGTCTTCAATGCGAACTGTGGGCTCTAGTGTCACCGTTTCTCTCAGTAGGCTCAGACGGGGATCTTTTCCACTGGTATCTAACACCACGACATCACCAGGGTAAATTAAATGCGGGTTTTTAATTTGAGCACGATTCATACGCCAAACTTTTGGCCACAACCAAGGGTCTTTAAGGAAGGTTGCTGATATGTCCCAGAGGGTGTCTCCTTTAACGACAACATGACGATAAGGATGCCCTTCTTTTAGTTCTATTTCGTCAGCAAATGTGTTTAGGCTTAAGCAAGTTAACGTAAGCAGCGTTATAATGGTGCGGTAGAAATAATTTTTATTCATTGAATGACCTCGGTCAAAAGCGGAAATTATCCGCGAAATTAGATTAAATTTATCATGTAATTTATTAAGAAATCAAGTATTTTTGGCAAATTAACCGACTTTATGACTACCTTAACAATATTGAATTATCCAGATCCACGTTTACATAAGGTGGCAAAACCCGTTTCAGATGTAAATGATGAAATACGGCAATTAATTGCAGATATGGCGGAAACCATGTATGCCGCACCAGGCATAGGATTGGCGGCGACTCAAGTTGATCGACATATACAATTAATTGTTATAGATACCAGTAAAGAGCAGAATGATTTGCAGGTGTTCATTAATCCTAAAATTGTTGCAAAAAGCGGACAACAAGAGTACGAGGAGGGCTGTTTATCAGTTCCAGGCGTTTATGAAACGGTGATAAGGGCTGAGAAAATTACTGTTGAAGCTATAGACCGCAATGGCAATCCTTTTAAAATGGATGCTGATGGATTGCTAGCAGTTTGCATTCAACACGAAATAGATCATTTATTAGGCAAAGTGTTTGTTGAGTATTTATCACCGTTGAAACGTAATCGAATAAAAACAAAATTAGTTAAACATGCGCGTGAAATTGCGAGAAACACTTATTAGGCTACAATCAAATGAAAATCATTTTTGCTGGTACGC
The DNA here is from genome assembly GCA_048058875.1 of Methylotenera sp. Classification (GTDB taxonomy): domain Bacteria; phylum Pseudomonadota; class Gammaproteobacteria; order Burkholderiales; family Methylophilaceae. Next base: position 42,816 of record JBLLNR010000014.1, read on the forward strand.
CTGAGTTTGCTGTTCCTGCGCTAACAGCGTTAATTGAATCAGGCCATGAAATTGTCATGGTGTTAACACAACCTGATCGTCCAGCTGGAAGAGGCATGAAGCTACGAGCCAGTCCAATCAAAGCACTTGGGTTGCAGCATAACTTGATCGTTTATCAACCAGAGTCATTAAAGCCAGTAGAGGTGCAAGCTAATATTGCTGCCGTTCAATCAGACGTGATGATTGTTGCGGCTTACGGATTGATTATTCCAACAAACGTATTAAATATGCCTAAATATGGGTGTTATAACATCCATGGTTCTTTGCTGCCAAGATGGCGTGGTGCAGCGCCGATTCATAGAGCAATATTGGCGGGCGATAGTGAAACCGGTGTAACTATTATGGAAGTGGTGCCTAAACTAGACGCAGGTGCCATGGTTTCAAAAGGGGTCGTACCCATATTAGCAACTGATACAACCCAAAGTCTACATGATGAGATTAGCCAACTAGGCGCTAAAATGATGGTAGAAGCGATGCAAATTTTGCAGTCGACAGGGCGTCTGATTGCTGAGGCGCAAGACGAAAATTTAGTCACTTATGCGCATAAAGTGGAAAAAGCAGAGTCCGCTATAGATTGGAATTCACCAGCTGTTGCTGTATCAAGACAAGTGCGTGCTTTTAACCCTTTTCCTGTCGCCACTGCAAAATTTAGAGGTGAGGTATGTCGGATATGGTTTGCTACTGCACGAGAAGGGCAAGCAAAACAAGGTGAAATAGTCGGTATTGATAACACAATAAGTGTAGGCACTGCATCCGGTTTACTAGATATTCATGAATTACAAAGACCAGGTGCGAAAAAACAATCAGCGCAACAGTTTATTCAAGGGCATCACGTTAAAGTAGGTGAGTTTTTCTCTTGAAGGCTTGAATAAAACGATAGATATCACCATATCAATGTGTGTTGAAGACTAACTTAATTTATGGCTAGGAGGAAAGTAGCATGCTAGGCAATTGGATCAAAACTTTTGTGTTGATGGCGGCGATCACTGCGTTATTTGGTAGTGTTGGTGCAGCTTTTGGCGGTTACAGCGGCATGATGATGGCACTGGTATTTGCAGGGGCGATGAATGTTTATGCTTACTGGTTTTCTGATAAGGCGGTTCTAAAAATGTATCGTGCGCAAGAAGTGACTCCAGAAAATTCGCAATTTCGTGGATACTATCAGATGGTAAAGGCATTAGCTGAGAATGCAGATTTGCCTATGCCTAAGGTTTATGTGATTAATGAGCCTCAGCCTAATGCATTTGCTACTGGTAGAAATCCTGAGCATGCCGCAGTTGCCGCGACTACTGGTATCATGCAAATATTGAGTGAGCGTGAATTACGTGGGGTGATGGCGCATGAGCTTGCTCATGTGAAACATCGTGATACATTAATTTCTACCATATCTGCAACGGTTGCTGGTGCGATATCCGCGATTGCACAATTCGGTATGTTCTTTGGTGGCGGGCACGGTGATAACAGGCCTAATCCTATTATTGGTTTATTGATGATGTTCTTGGCGCCTATGGCTGCTGGATTGATTCAAATGGCTATCTCGCGTGCGAGAGAATATGAAGCTGATAGAGGAGGTGCTGAAATTTGCAAAGACCCTAAAGCATTGGCATCTGCTTTGGAAAAAATTCACAACTATGCGCATCAGATACCTAATCAAACGGCTGAAATGCACCCTGAAACAGGTCAGATGATGATAATTAATCCATTGTCAGGTAAGGATATTAAAGGACTGTTCAGTACTCACCCAAAAACAGAAGAGCGTATAAGAAGGTTAATGGTTATGGCAAATCAGTATTAATAAACGAAATCAACTGGGGCGATAAACAATCGCCCCTTTTTGTTGTTTGTTGTAAGGCAATGTTCATATAAACTGCATCAGATTCGAAACACATCATTTAATTAAGAAAGTAATTTTGTACATTTCACAACAAATCGCGGCGATGGCGGTCTCAGATGTATTATCCGGTCGTAATTTGACCACTGCCTTGCCTGAAGCGATAAAAGCCTTTCCTCTCGCAACCCAGCAACAAAAAGGAGGAGGTGCAGATTTGAGTTATGGCACCTTACGTTTTTTGGGAGAGTCTCGCGCATATTTAGAGCAGTTGCTGCAAAAGCCTGTTAATAATGCGGATATTCAATCATTGTTACTCGTCGCAATCTATCAGTTGTTGCATGACCAAGCCAATGATTTTACCGTAGTTAATCAGGCAGTTAAGGCGGCGGGAAAAGCTAAGCCACGATGGGCTAAGGGTTTGGTTAATGGCGTACTCCGCAATTTCTTAAGAAAAAAAGACTCGATTCAAGCAATCATTCAATCTAATGAGGAGGCTTTGTATTCCTACCCACAGTGGTGGATAGATAAGCTTAAATCGCAATATCCAGATAAATGGCAATCGATATTAGAGATTGGTAACCAGCACCCACCCATGACTTTGCGGGTAAATATCAGGAAATCAAGTGTAAATGAGTATGTAACATTATTGGAGCGAATGGGTATTCAGGCGTCTATGCTAGGGAGAGAAGCAATCATGCTTGCAAAACCCGTTTCTGTTGAGGGCATACCAGGTTTTATAGACGGTGTTGTTTCGGTACAAGACTATGGCGCTCAGTTGACTGCGCGAGCATTGGATTTAAAGCCAAATATGCATGTGTTAGATGCTTGTAGTGCGCCTGGTGGAAAAGCAAGCCATATACTGGAATTAGAAGATGTAACATTGACGGCGCTAGATAATGATGGAGATCGGTTAGAGCGAGTAGTAAGCAACTTTAGACGTTTGAACGTAGATGCTATAGTTGCACATGGCGATGCAGCACGCTGGCAAAGTGAGCGCACATTTGACCGGATTTTAGCGGATGTGCCGTGTTCCGCATCTGGGATTGTTCGTCGGCATGTGGATATTAAATGGTTGAGACGTGCCACGGATGTTGTCTCCTTTACGCAACAACAGGCGTTAATTTTAGCTAATTTGTGGCAATTGTTGTCAAAAGGCGGTAAATTGCTTTATGTGACTTGTTCGATTTTTGCTGAAGAAAATCAGCAGCAAATTGATCGTTTTTTAAAACAAAATGCTGATGCAATACAATTGCCATTAGCGTTGGTTGATGATGGAGTTAAAAATATTCACATTCAGCATGGTCAACTTATACCCTCAAATATCCATGATGGCTTCTTCTATGCGTTACTTCAAAAGATTTAGCTTATTTATTGTCATTAGCTTGTTATGTTTTCAGGCGATAGCCTCGCCTGGAAATATCGTTATCAAAAGTGCTGATTTGACACTCAATGGAGAGGCTTACAGGCTGAACGCTGACTTGGAAATTGATCTTAGTGAAAAAATAGAAGAGGCGATTAACAAGGGTGTTAATGTAACTTTTTTGTATGAATTTAACCTAGTAAAACCTAGAACATTTTGGTTTGATAAAGAAATTACCACCGCAACTACCCAAATATCAGTGAGTTATCATGCACTTAGTCGGCAGTATTTGGTAAGTCAAAACGGCCGACAGACCTCTCATGAAATCCTAAGCGAAGCAATGATAGAGCTTGTGCAACTTTATGATTGGAAAGTGTTAGAAAAGTCTATGGTTAATCCAGATGAAACCTATGACGCGACACTCAATGTTAAATTAGATCAGTCTAAGCTTCCCAAAGCGATACAAGTGGAATCAATTGGATCAGAAAATTGGAGTATGGTATCTGAACTGTATGAGTGGGTGCCGAAACTCTAAGTCAATAAAATGAGGTATATCGTATTTTTCAGTACGGCGATTGGGTTGATTTTGTTGTACCTGCTTTCTCTGGCAAGTGCAAATACCGCTATTTCTGGCAACTACTATAAGATATTACTGTATTTGAATATTGCGCTGGCTACCGTGCTGGTTGCATTAATCGTGCTGCAATTCAAAAATTTATATATTAATATCAAGAATCACGTTGTTGGCAGCAGGCTGAATTTGAGGATGGTCAGCGCGTTTGCCATGATGGCTATTATCCCTGGTGTTATTGTATACGCTGTTTCGGTTAACTTTCTTTCACAATCTATCGAATCATGGTTCAACGTAAAAGTAGAGTCGGCGCTTGATAGTGGTTTGAGCTTAGGTCAGCGCGCTCTAGATGCGCTGCTTGCTGATATGGAGCTAAAAGCTGAAAGTATGGCCACATCGTTATCATTACAGCCAGTGAGAGCCCAGTATCGATTGTTGAATGATTTACGAGAAAAGTCTGGCATACAGGATGCGACCTTACTTTCGCCAAGCGGTCGTATTATGGCGGTATCGAGTGGCGATTCAGCAACATTTCTGCCTGAGCTGCCCAGTCTTTCTCAACTAAAACAAGCTAGTTATCGCTTAGTGGGTAAGGTGGAGCCAATACCTGATAAGGGCCTGTATTTACGCATACTGGTGCCAGTTAACTCTACAGAGCTCACAGGAGATACGCTGATCTTGCAATTATTACATCCAGTTCCCAAAGCGCTATCGAATACAGCTGAATCGGTGCAAGAGGTCTACCGAGACTATCAAGAGCTTTCTTATAGTAGAAATTCACTTAAGGATATATTCAAGTTAACACTGACGTTAGTTTTAATGTTGGCCATGCTATCGGCGTTAGCAATCGCTTTTGTGCTTAGTCGAAGATTATCACAGCCATTAACAGTGCTAGCAGAAGGTACAAGAACAATTGCGGATGGCAATTATGACAAGATATTGCCAGAGCATGGTAAGGACGAGCTGGGTGTATTGGTTAAATCATTTAACAGCATGACGCGGCAATTGCAAGATGCTAACAAAGCAACCGAGCGTAATCGGGCAAGATTGGAAGCTGCGCGAGGCTATCTTGAGACCATTCTGGCGCATTTGTCTTCGGGTGTTTTGGCCATTAATCGAAATGGTGAGTTAAGAACGTTTAATCTCGCTGCAACGGATATTTTAGGTGTGAATTTAGGCCCATATGAAAACGAAAAATTTACCAAAATTGCGATAGATCATCATTTTCTGGCCGAGTTTGTAAAAGTAGTCCAAACGCACTTTGACTTGACATTGGAAGCGGAGCAAACAAAGGCAGAACTTAGCAGACAACTAGAAGTACTGGGTCCGCAAGGTAAACAGTTATTATTAGTACGTGCGACAAGATTACCAGCAAATGCCAATAGTGGATTCGTTGTTGTGTTTGATGATGTAACGACAATGGTTCAGGCGCAGCGTGATGCAGCGTGGAGTGAAGTCGCAAGACGATTAGCCCACGAAATTAAAAACCCACTAACGCCTATACAGCTCTCAGCAGAACGTATGCAACTTAAGCTATCAGAAAAGTTGAGTAAAGAAGATGCTAGCATGCTCAAACGGGCGACAGCGACCATTGTGAATCAAGTCGGTGCGATGAAATCAATGGTGAATGAATTCAGCGAGTATGCACGAGCACCCTCCGCTCATTTGACGAAAATAAATGTTAACCAGGTAATCAAGGATGTTTCAGGTTTATATGAAAACTCACAGGTTAAAATAAACTATGATTTGGCATCTAATATGCCTGATTTAATGGGTGATAGTACGATGCTAAGGCAAGTGTTGCATAATTTAATGCAGAATGCACAAGACGCGCTAGTGGAAACGGAGTCGCCAGAAATTATTGTAAAAACAACTTGGAATGATACCAATGTAAATTTACAAGTAAACGATAATGGTCAAGGCTTTCCTGAAGATGTGCTAGCGCATGCATATGAACCTTATGTAACCACAAAAGCACATGGTACTGGACTAGGATTGGCGATTGTCAAAAAAATGGTGGAAGAACATTTTGGACAAATTAAGATAGAAAATACCCCTTCTGGCGGTGCTTGTATTACTATACAGTTACCTCTGACGCATGAAATAGGATTAGAGTCAAAAAAACAAATAAAAGCCAAATGATTTGAAGGTTAAGAACAAGGTAGCAAGCTTAAGTATATTTTGAAGCGCGGTAGCATGTAGAAATTAACAAAGTAGAAATAGAAAAGGTTAGAAGGAAGATGGCATCTAGAAATATCCTAGTAGTAGATGACGAAGTAGGTATCCGTGAATTATTAAGCGATATTCTACAAGATGAAGGTCACCGTGTAACAACAGCAGAGAATGCGCAAGTCGCAAGGGAAATGCGTTTGGCCAAGCGACCTGATTTGGTCTTGCTGGATATTTGGATGCCTGATTGTGATGGTATTAGTTTATTAAAAGAATGGGGGAACGCAGGGCTATTAAACATGCCAGTTGTCATGATGTCTGGACATGGGACGATTGATACAGCAGTTGAGGCAACAAGGATCGGCGCATTCGATTTTCTTGAAAAGCCGATTGCTTTACAAAAACTGTTAAAAACAGTTGCAGAAGCACTAACGCATGCCGAGACATTGCCGAAGACAGAGATGAATTTAGCAAGCTTGGGTAAAAGCCAAGTCATCAACGACTTGAAGCAAAGGTTAGAGCAAATATCACGCACAAAAATACCGTTACTACTGATAGGTAAAAAAGGCGGAAGCGTGGAATTATGCGCACGCTTTTTACATTTGCCGGATACTCCATGGGTTGGGCTGACGGAGTACGAGAAGCTAACAACTGCACCGTTAGAGATACTGAATCAAGCAAGAGAAGGTGTTGTTTTTATTGAAGAAATAACGGCATTGAGTAAGTCGGAACAGAAAGGCTTGGCTTTATTGTTATCGAATGCTAACAAGTATGACACCCGGGTAATTTGTGCCACAGCTCATAGCTTGCCGCAATTAGCTGAAAATAAAATTGTAGAAGCATCTTTGTTACAGATGCTCAGTAATAGTAATTTAAAAGTTCCTTGTTTGAATGATCATCCTGAAGATATTCCAGAGTTAGTTGCATCAATGGCTACTTTACTCTCAGAGTCTTCAGAGACTATCCCTTATAAAAGCTTTGATGTAGCAGCACTCAATGCCTTGAGGAATGCAGAATGGGCGGGCGATCTAAAACAATTGGAGGCCGTGGTGCAAAACTTAATGTTAACTAGTCTTGGAGACAAGATAACGCTAGAGGATGTGTCACGCGTATTAGAGCAATTTAATGAAGCGCCAAGTGATGGGAATGTAGCCATGCCAATAGATTTGGTTCAGCCGTTACGCAGCGCGAGAGATGAGTTTGAGCGTTACTATTTCAGATACCATATGAAACTGGTAAATAATAATATGAGTAAATTAGCAGAAATTTCTGGCTTGGAACGTACGCACCTCTATCGTAAATTAAAGCAGTTAGGTGTTAGCATTAAAGGATAATGCCAATCAAAGCATTTCTAGAATCACAGGCGTATGATCACTAGGGCGGTCTAATTTTCTGGGGGCTTTATCAATTGTACAGGCTTTACAGCTAGGCTTTAGAGCATCGCTAACTAAGATGTGATCAATCCGCATACCACGGTTACGTCTGAAGGCCATCATGCGATAATCCCACCAGCTATAGTGCCCACCTTCATATTCAAATATCCTGAAGGCATCATGTAACCCAATTTTAAGTAATGTATTAAAAGCTTCGCGTTCTGCGGGACTTACCAAAATGTTACCCTCCCATGTAGCGGGGTCATGGCAATCTCTATCATCAGGAGCGATATTATAATCACCCAAAATCACCAAATTTGGATATTTTTTTAGCTCATTAACTAGCCAATTATTCAGTGCCGTTAACCAGCGCATTTTGTACTGATACTTGTCAGAGTCAACCGCTTGGCCATTGACGACATAGACACAAATAATACGCATACCGTTAATCGTTGCTGAGATAACACGCTTTTGGTCATCTTCAAACCCAGCAATACCATGGGTAACTTCAGTCATCTCATGTTTGCTTAAAATAGCTACGCCGTTATAGGTTTTTTGACCATTGTGCACTGCATGATAGCCAGCCAGCTGCAAGTCCGAATAAGGAAACTTAGCATCTTCTTGCTTGGTTTCTTGTAGACACAACACATCGATAGGGTTTTCCTTCAACCAGTCTAAAACGTGTGGTAGGCGAACATTGAGAGAGTTAACATTCCAAGTAGCTAATTTAAAAGTTTTGTTGTTCATGAGGCAAATTCTAGCATGTATGCTAGGCGCTAACTATTAAATAGTAGCGATAGCATTGCTGATAAAAAGCCTCTTCATGCGCATGTAGGGGCTTTATTAATATTACTTAATTTGAGCTAAATCTGAATCTACTGATAAATTTAGCAAAACCACTGCTAGCCCTGCGAATAAAGACTTAGCGCTTAGAGTATTTTGCACTTTTTTATGAGGGTTGTTCATTATAATTGCTTTCAATATCTAGTTAAATCTAACTTTCGTCCGTCTCAGAGTAATTCCGAAAAGTGTGCTAGGAAATTCTGTCAGCTGATAAGCATACCCTTATGCAGCAATGGCATTGCTCAAGCTAATAGATTCTGTGAAATAAAATCAATTTGTCATGCCGTTGTGTCTTAATAAAGCATCAATGCTTGGTGAACGACCTCTGAACGCAACAAATGACTCAATAGCTGGCCGAGAGCCACCTTTTGCGAGTACTTCATCTTTAAATCGACTCCCCGCTTCTTCTGATAGCACACCCAGTTCTTCAAACAGGCTATATGCATCTGCTGATAATACTTCTGCCCATTTATAGCTGTAATAACCTGCTGCATAGCCGCCCGCAAAAATATGAGAAAAGCTATTTGGAAAGCGATTCCATTTAGGCGGTCTGAGCACTGCAACCTCATCTCTCACTTCTTCAATGATATCCAGTGCGGTTTTTGTCCCATTTGGGTCAAAATCACCATGCAAACGCATATCAAACATTGCAAATTCTATTTGACGCACTGTCTGCATGCCCGCTTGAAAGTTTTTTGCAGCTATCATTTTGTCGAACAAAGCTTTCGGTAGTGGTTTCCCAGTGTTTACATGCGATGTCATATTGCGAAGTACTTCCCATTCCCAGCAAAAATTTTCCATAAATTGGCTAGGCAGTTCGACTGCATCCCACTCAACACCTTTGATGCCAGATACGCCATATTCCTCGACTTGCGTCAGCATGTGGTGTAGTCCGTGTCCAAACTCATGGAACATCGTGGTCACTTCATCATGCGTGAATAATGCAGGTTTGTTCCCCACAGGAGCTGAAAAGTTACAAGTCAGGTAAGCTACTGGTAACTCTAGTCCTGATGCTTTTTTTCGACGACTAATGCATTCATCCATCCAGGCGCCACCACGTTTGTTTTGTCGCGCATAAAGATCTAAATAAAAATAAGCGATAGGCTTATTTTGCTTGTCACTGATTTCATAAAACTTAACATCTTGATGCCACGTAGGCGCTTCAGCACGCCTCACTTGCACGCCAAAAATTGTTTCTGTTACGCTAAACAAACCGCTCAGTACTTTATCCTCAGGGAAATACTGTTTAACTTCCTGGTCAGAAAAAGCATACTTATCTTGACGTAACTTTTCACTTACATAAGCGACATCCCAAGCCTGCATATCATCCAAGCCTAATTTTTTTGCGTAGTTGCTTAACTCCTCCATGTCACGCTGAGCGTATGGTTTGGCTTTTTTCGCTAACGTTTCCAGAAAATCAATCACTTGGGCGGGTGTGTCAGCCATTTTAGTCGCTAACGAGAGTTCAGCATAATTACTAAAGCCAAGCAGTTCAGCTTCTTCTTGTTTTAGTTTAAGAATATCGCTTATCAGAGGCGTATTATCCCACATAGGATTACTTAATTCCGATGCACGTGTTGCATAAGCACGATACAAGGTTTCTCTAAGTAAACGATCCTCTGCATACTGCATTACTGGCAAATAGGAAGGGAAATGTAAGGTGAAAAGATAACCTGATTTTCCTTCAGCTTTGGCAGCAACGGCTGCTGCTTCAATCACATCAGAAGGCAATCCTGCAAGTACGTCAACATGATCTACCACATGTTTGAAGTCATTCGTAAAATCCATAATGTTTTCTTCAAACTTACTTGTGAGTTTTGATAATTGCTCGGAAATGCTTTTAAATCGCAACTTCTCTTTTGCAGGTAATTCAGCACCACCTAACTTAAAATCGCGAACCTCATGATTGATTATGGTTTGCTGAGTTGAAGACAGATTTGCAAAATCGGTGCTGGCCTGAATGGCTTTAAACTTCTTATACAAGCGCTCATCTTGTGATATATCGCTACCATAATCGGTTAATTTAGCTAAATTATCATTGTACACTTCGCGCAATTCTGGACTATTCACGACAGCGTTCATGTGTCCAACTTGACTCCAAGCACGATTAAGCTTTTCACTGTGATCTTCCAGTAGGCGAGCGAAATTATTCCATGTTGGCGTTTCACTACTCGTGGCTAGCTTTTCTACCAAGGATCTGCCTTCTGCAATTAAAGAATCAATAGCAGGACTGACGTGCGCAGGTTTAATTTCGTTAAATTTTGGGAAGCCAGTAAATTGCAGAAGTGGGTTTGATGACAAGATTATTCCTTAGGTTCGATGTTTAATTAATTAAGCGTAGACAAATAGGGTAGCGATAGGTTTCACCTTTACTCGTAGCGACTGCAGCAACAATAGATAAAATGATATTGGTAATCCATATAATTGGAATCAATGCCAAACCCACTAATATCCAAATAAGAATATTGGCAGCAAACATGGCAATCGCTACAGTAATTTGGAAATTGAGAGCCTCTTTGGCTTGGTCTGCTATATAAGCACTATCATCTTTTTTTAATATCCAAACAATAAGAGCAGGGATAAATAGAAAGATAGTACCTGCTAAATGGGTAACGGTAGCGATATTTTTTTCATCACTACTAGGAACGATAATTTCGACTTCATTCGCCATGATTGCCTCTCCTGATTGTTAATAAAGATATGGTGTCAATTACGCTTTATTCAAGTAGTGAACTAGGTTAATTTTTTTAATTGTAGTTCAACTTTTTCAACATCATCGATTTTTAGAATACGATTTGCTGCTTTGGTTAATTTGTTTAAATCACTTTGCAGAATTTGTTGCTTAACACTCAGCAGTTGACTAGGGTGCATGGAAAATTGGCGTAAACCCATACCAAGTAGCAGCTTGGTCATCTTGATCTCTCCTGCGATTTCACCACAGACAGCAACAGGTTTTTTCAATTTTTTACCTGCTTCTATTGTCATCAATATTAACCGTAAAACCGCAGGGTGCAATGAGTTATATAAATGGGCAACGGTGTTGTCTGTGCGATCTACTGCAAGGGTGTATTGTGTAAGGTCATTGGTCCCAATAGATAAAAAGTCTAATTCTTGCGCGAAAGCGACAGCGTTAATGGCAGCTGCTGGAACTTCTATCATGCCACCTAAAGAAACTTTCTTATCAAATGGAATTTGATCTTCCTCTAATGATTTTTTCGCTCTTTCTAGTATTATTTTTGTTTGTCTTAGTTCTGCCAATGTTGTAATCATTGGAATGAGTATTTTAAGGTTGCCATAATGAGAGGCGCGTAGTAATGCTCTTAATTGGGTGTGGAAAATATGTGGTTCGGTCAGGCACAATCGTAGCGCACGTAAACCCAGTGCGTTATTGGAGAGTACTGTGTTACTAAATTGGGCCTGCTTATCTGCTCCCAAGTCCAGTGTCCGTATAGTGACAGGCTTCTTACTCATTAACTGGACAACTTTTTTATAAGCTTGATATTGTTCCTCTTCACCAGGAGGCTCATCCCGATTCATGAATAAAAATTCAGTACGGAATAAGCCAATACCCATTGCCCCTGAAGCACTTATCCCATTTAGGCTATCTATGCTTTCGATATTGGCAAGCAAGTCTATGTCAGTACCATCAATGGTTCTTGTCTTTGTGGACTTGATAAGTGAAAGTTTTTGTTGTTCTAATAACCACTGATGTTGTTTGAGCTCATACTCTCTGAGAATTTCTTTACTCGGGTTAACAACAACAACACCTTGGCTGCCATCAACAATGATAGTTTCATCTTCTTTAATTAAATCATGCGCTTTTTGTAGTGCAATAATAGAAGGAATATTAAGGCCACGTGCAAGGATAGCTGTATGTGAAGTCGCTCCACCTACATCAGTGATGAAACCAGAAAACTGATTTTGTTTATATTGAATAGCATCTGCGGGTGAAATATCATGTGCGACAAGGATAATCCTGTTATTACTAGTGTTTTTACCTTGTTTAACAGGCTTTGCACTAGGATGCCCAAGTAGCACTTTAATGACACGTTCAACAACCTGGATGACATCCTGTTTGCGCTCGCGTAAGTACTCATCAGTAATTGCATCAAACTGCTCTACGATAATATCCATTTGCAATTTAATTGCCCATTCAGCATTGCAAAGCTCTTTGCGTATGATTTTTTTCGGTGCTTCCGAAAGGGATGGATCTAATAAGATTGCGATTTGCGTATTGATCAAAGATGCTACATCAGCAATTAAAGTTTCTGGCAACTCTTTGCGAACAGTTTCTAGATCTCGCTTTACTGTCTTGATTGCGTTGCTAAAGCGAATGGTTTCACTGGATAATGCGCTTTTTGGCAATTCATAATGTGCAACTTCCAATAGCGCATTGGATATCAAATGCGCTTTGCCAATAGCGATGCCACTGGAAACTGCTACACCATGTAAGCTAAAGCTTGACAATTATTCACCCTCGTCAAAACAATTGTTTATCAGTTGTTTTAATGCCTTTATGGCTTCCGCTTCATCGCTACCTTCCGCCTCTAATTCGATGATTGAACCTTTAGAAGCAGCAAGCATCATGACGCCCATAATACTTTTTGCATCTACGCGCTTTCCGTTGCGTATTATCCAGATATTACTGTTAAATTGGCTTGCGGTTTTAGTTAATTTTGTTGATGCACGCGCATGTAAGCCTAGTTTATTAATGATCTCAATTTTTTCTTTAATCATGTTGCACGCTGCCTATTTCAGTAAAGTGGATGATGCTTTCTCGCCCACTAGCAATTATCTTTTCAAGACAATAGGCAATGGGAAGTTCACGATTACTCAATGCAACAATAAGCATGGGTAAGTTAATACCAGAGATGCCTTCAGCATTGCTGATGCCAACTAGCTTTGTAGCGATATTACAGGGTGTTCCCCCTACCATGTCTGAGAGTACAATAACGCCATCACCATGGTCGATTTCTTGCATCATTGCTCTTGCTTTGAGTAAAACTGCATCTGGGTCGTCGTCGCTCTTAACACTGAGGGCAACAAGTTGCTCAGGCCGAGTGCTCAGCATATGGCTAGCACACTGAATAAGGCTTTCACCAAGTCCGTCATGTGTGATAATAAAAATACCAATCATATTTTATCTCAGTTACCTAGTTCACGATGTCTAACAATCACTTTGTGCGCAGATTTTTTAAAGTATTGACTTAACTCTTCAACAAAATAAACAGAACGGTGCTGACCGCCTGTGCAGCCAATCGCAATCGTCAGATAACTACGATTATCTTGTTCAAAGCTTGATAACCACTTTTCGATATATTGTTGAATATCTGCCAACATTTCTAAAGCCATAGGAGTGTTTCTTAAAAATGTTATTACAGGTTCATCTTGTCCAGTGAGCAGACGTAACACTTTGTCATAATGCGGATTTGGTAAGCTGCGTACATCAAACACAAAATCGGCATCCAGCGGAATGCCTTTTTTAAACCCAAAGGACGTGAACAATAACACCATTTTATTAGGTGGTTGTTTAATCAGTTCGCGCACGTAGTTACGCAAAGTGTTGGCATTAATGTTACTTGTGTCTATACGACAACTTAGGTGGCTCAGGTCTGATAGCAATTCACGTTCGTGTGCAATACTCTCAGCCAGAGTCGTTTCTTCGTCGCTAAGAGGATGCTTTCTTCTAGTTTCACTAAACCGCTTAACCAATGTATCAACGTTGGACTCAAGAAATAATAAGTCAACCTGATTGCCACTATTTCTTAGATGATCAATTGCACTGGGTAGGCTTTCAAGCGCGGCACTCCTGCTGTCTATACTGATAGCGACTTGATGATATAAATCAGCCTCTACATGGTGTGAAATTAAAGGCAGCATCGTAGCAGGCAGATTATCAATGCAATAGAATCCACTGTCTTCTAGTGCACGCAAAGCGACACTTTTTCCTGATCCTGATAATCCTGTGATGATAATCAAATGCATTTCGTCAGTTCTAACCTAATCCTGAGGTATGAATGACATATTACCATTCTCTGCAAAAACACACACTTTTGAAATGCGATTTGGCTAATTTGCTGTGATTGAATTTACTTGTTTGATGTTTTACCTCTACCGCTATCAATTTAATTTCAAGATAGCGGCAGAGATGGTTTGTGGAAGGCCAGCTTTTACACTGGATAACACAATGATTTAGTTGATGGTTTGGTGTTTAACAGCACCGTTAACTTTGTGATGATTGCTGCTTTTCTCTTTATGCTTGAGTACTTGACGATCTAGTTTGTCCGTCAATATATCAATAGCGCTATACATGTTTTCATCGCTACTCTCAGCATGCAAATCATTACCTGGCACATGCAGTGTTGCTTCGACCTTTTGAGTGAGCTTTTCTACACGCATCGTGACTTTGATGTCAATCACATGATCAAAGTGATTGCTAATTTTTCCTAATTTTGTTTCTACATACTCCCGTAGTGCTGGGGTTACTTCTAAATGATGTCCTGTTAATTGTAAATTCATAATTAGATCCTTTTTTTGAATTTGTTCAATCTGATTCACTCTGATAAATTCAGTCGAGTAATCCTGACGAACAATTTTAGTGTACACCTTTGCGAGAATTATGTAACTAGCTCTTCGATAGATTTATAAAGATTTTCGTAAATTAGCGGGGGGTATACTGAGAGATTCTCTGTACTTGGCAATCGTGCGTCTAGCCACAACAATGCCTTGCTTGGATAGCACTTCACTAATCTGATTATCTGACATGGGCTTTTTAGGATTCTCTTCTGCGACCAATTGTTTAATCAGTGCACGTATGGCGGTAGCAGAACATTCTCCACCTGTCTCTGTAGCAACATGGCTGCCAAAAAAGTATTTCAATTCAAATATACCACGCGGGGTTAGCATATATTTATGTGTTGTGACACGCGAGATAGTCGATTCGTGCAGCTCAAGCTCTTCGGCAATTTCCCTTAGCACTAATGGGCGCATTGCTATTTCACCATGCTCAAAAAAGTTTCTTTGTCTATCAACAATCGCTTGTGAAACTCGCAAAATAGTAGAAAATCGCTGTTGAATGTTTTTAATCATCCAACGCGCTTCTTGCATTTGACTTTGTAAGTATTGCCCAGAATTCTCTCTGTTACGCTTCAAAATATCCGCATACATTTGATTGATACGCAATTTTGGCATGACATCATCATTAAGTGATGCTACCCATATGCCCTTTATTTTTTTGACTACGACTTCATGCTGAATAAAGTGATCATGGCTGAACTGTGCAAAATCAGCACCTGGACGCGGGTTTTGAAGTTTAATCAGGTCTTGTGCTGCTTTTAAATCGTGTTCATTGCAACTTAGTAGTTTACGTAGTTTATTAAAATCTTTATTCGCTAACAATTGCAAGTGGTTGGTTACAATGTCTTTGGCGAGCAGAAGCGCTGGTGTGTCTTCAGGTAACATTTTGAGTTGTAATAAAATGCACTCTTGTAAGTTGGTTGCCCCGATACCTGCTGGGTCTAAATTTTGAACGTGTTTAAGTGCAGTTTCTAGTTCAACCAGCTCAACTTCCAGTTCAATTGGCAAGGACTCCATGATGTCTTCAAGTGAAGCCTCCAAGTAACCGTTTTCGTTAATGCTATCAATCAGTAATAGCATCAACCGTTGATCACGTTCAGACAAAGACAATAATTGAATTTGATTTAATAAATGTTCGCGTAGCGTTTCAGCAACGACTTCCTGTCGTGTGAAGTCATCGTCATCCTCATCGTTATTTTGTTTACTACCTTCATCCCAATTGCTCGCGCTGCCGTACTCCTCGTAGTCCTCATCAAAGTCATTTTGCTTAAAGTCTTCATCACTAATTGGCTTTTCTTCTATTGCATCCAGCGAGCTTACGTTGTCATCTTGGTCTTGTGTATTTGCAGTATCAGATTCAGCGCTTTCTTTAGCTTCTTTATTTTCTTGATTGTCACTATCTGTCGCACTATCAACGGGAGCATCATCATCACCTTCGATAAGCTCCAACAAAGGGTTTTCTTGCAGGATAAGTTCCAACTCTTGATTCAACTCAAGAGTTGACAATTGTAATAGACGAATAGACTGCTGCAGTTGCGGGGTAAGCGCAAGGTTTTGAGAAATCTTTAATTGTAAATTTTGCTTCATCTTAAATTTAGAGTTTAAAGTCTCTACCTAAATATACTTCTCGTACGTCCTCATTAGCTACAATTTCCGCAGGGCTGCCTGAGGCAAAGACAGTCCCTTCATTCACAATGTAAGCGCGATCACAAATGCCTAAGGTTTCACGCACATTGTGGTCTGTGATCAACACACCAATTTTTCGTGATGCTAAGAAACGAATGATCTTCTGAATGTCTAGTACTGCTATTGGATCAATCCCAGCAAATGGCTCATCTAGTAAGATAAAGCTTGGATTAGCAGCTAAACAGCGGGCTATTTCTACACGCCTACGTTCGCCGCCTGATAAGCTGACTGCACTATTGTCTCTAATATGCAAAATGTGTAAGTCATGTAGCAAAGACTCGAGTCTTGTCTGCTGTTCTTCTTCAGTAAAGTCTTGTAATTC
>JBLLNR010000015.1:0-29235 GCA_048058875.1 Methylotenera sp.
ATAACGCCGCTTGGATAGATCTTTTCATCACAGCGCTAACCGTTATCATGTTTTTAGCTGCCATGTTTTACATAAAATGGGAGCGAAGCTTGGGACGCCAACTATAATAAAGATAAATGACCTTGAATGACGCTCTCTTTCTACCTTTAAGAACGTCATTCATGCATCCTTAATCAACCTCACGACCTTTTGAGTTTAAAATATGCAGCCTCCTTCTCAGACTGAACCTTTAAATCTTAATCAGATCATTTGGCAGCTTGAGCACGACCAACTCATTTCGAATGAAGATTCGAAAGCCATATTACAAACGCCAAAAGGAAAAAAACAAGCCAGCCAACATCCGCTTGAAATAATTGCCGATGCCGAAGTTAATCAGCCCAGCGGACAAGCACTGACACTGAATGTTTTGTTAAACTGGCTAGCCAACTGGAGCCATCAAACAGTTTTCCAGATAGACCCTCTCAAGATCGACAGCCAGAAAATTGCGGGCATTATGTCCTTTGCTTTTGCACAGCGTCATCAAATACTCGCTGTCGAAATCCATCCTGATGAAGTTGTTATCGCCAGTGCACAGCCTTTTGTTAATCATTGGGAGCAAGATTTAAAACATATTCTGAAGAAAAATATTCGACGTGTTGTCGTCAATCCTGCTGATCTGCGTAAATTTTCAATTGAATTTTATGAACTCGCCCATTCGGTACATAAGGCTGGCGCTCAGAACAGTGGCCAATCCTACACCCAAAATTTTGAACAGATGCTGGAACTGGGGAGCAATCAAAGCAACCCCGATGCCAACGACCAACATATCGTCAATATTGTTGACTGGTTACTGCAATACGCCTTTGATCAGCGTGCCAGTGATATTCACATCGAACCGAGAAGAGAGATTGCGCAAGTACGTTTTCGTATCGATGGCGTTCTGCATAATGTTTACGAGTTTCCAGCCAAAGTTGGCTTAGCAGTCACCAGTCGCTTAAAGATTCTTGGCCGCTTAAATGTCGCAGAAAAACGCAAGCCACAAGATGGCAGAATTAAAACCCGAAACAAGCTTGAAAAAGAAATAGAACTCCGGCTTTCGACACTGCCTACGGCTTTTGGCGAGAAACTGGTGATGCGTATTTTCGACCCAGATGTCTTACAGTGCAGCTTTGCAGATTTAGGCTTTAGCCAAGAAGACCTGAAGCGCTGGGATAAAATGATCAATCACCCCAACGGCATTATTCTCGTTACCGGCCCAACTGGTTCAGGTAAAACAACAACCTTATATTCGACACTTAGAGAGCTGGCGACAGATGAAGTAAACGTCAGCACTATTGAAGACCCTATCGAGATGGTCGAACCCGCTTTTAATCAAATGCAAATACAGCACAGCATTGACCTCGATTTCGCTACTGGCATCAAAGCTTTAATGAGACAAGATCCTGACATTATCATGATCGGCGAGATACGGGATTTGGAAACTGCAGAAATGGCCACGCAAGCCGCATTAACCGGACACCTTGTACTATCGACCTTACATACTAATGACGCACCGAGTGCCATTACCCGATTAATGGAGTTGGGCATTCCACCTTATCTGATTAAAGCAACCGTGATCGGCGTCATGGCACAACGTTTAGTAAGAACATTATGTGATCAATGCAAAGAACCTATAGAAGTTGAAGAAGAGGATTGGAAAATGCTCACCAAACCCTGGAACTCGCCTCTTCCATCTCAAGCTAACCAACCAATAGGCTGCCTCGCTTGCCGCAATACGGGCTATAAAGGCCGAGCTGGAGTCTATGAAATTATGCCCTTATCTGAAAGCCTTAAAAATTATATTAATGAGCAAGGACAATTGAATGACCTTAGAAAACAAGCAATAAAAGAAGGTATGCATTCACTGCGATTAAGTGGCGCAAATAAAGTTTCCAAAGGCCTCACAACGATAGAGGAAGTACTTCGAGTAACACCGAATAGCCTGAATACACAATCATAAATCGTAATGAGGGAAACCGATCAAACAGTGACTAATTAATGTAGTCTCAGGTGCACTTAGATGTATAACGTTTGATATCTAAAACAAAATAGCTGGAAGCTGCTCGCGACCCAGTAACAATTCCGTATAACTCCCCCTCAACCACTTGCCTTACTGGGTATTTCTGTATCAACGTCAAACTTAACGATCCTTGCTACACCCTTGTTACGAAACGACTTTTAGCGTCCATATGTGAAGTAAGACCTACTAAAACCGAACTTTGAGAGTTACAATTCCTTTTAAAATTAAAATGTATTATACGGAATCCGTCTAATACCTAGATATACGGACTCCGTCTAATAAGCTGTTATGTGTAAAAGGCAGAGTATGCGTTATTTACTGGTCGTGCTGATCTCTTTATTTTCAGCATCATGTACAGAAGGCATTGTCGTAGAACTCGACAAGGATAATGTTAGCTTTAAGGCTTATATTCTTGGTTATGGTAGTGAGCTAGAAAATGGCCTATTCAAAGTAAACGGTACGCTAGAAATCCATAACAACAGCAATAAAATAGTATTGTTCAGTAATAACCAACTTTTTGCAGTAGTCAAAAACGAAGGTGAAAGCAGGGTGTATAAAAATACCCCAGCATCAAACACAATAGATTTTATGCCAGTAAAAATTGAGGCCGGTGGTAAGCTAAAGCAAGAGGTATATTGGGCTTTACCACCAGTAAAATCATTAGAGGCTGAGGTCATTGAGCTTGAGTGGCGTAATTAATAAACACATAACCAACAGCTCAAACGGACTCCGTAACTGTCGCACCTTTTTTGTTCCAAAAAAGTCGCCACAGTCACTCCGCCGTTTAGCTGGGCGTTAGGCTTTGTAAATAACTGGGCTGTTTAGCTCTATTTTTTTCATTAGTTTACAAGCACTTAAACCTTAGTAATTTGCACCCTTTCCTTCTTTTCCGGTGCAATTTGTTGGTCGGTCAGTTCACTTTATTCCGCGGCGTTGTTTGTGGTTTTTCTTTGAACACTCGTCCCAAGTTTTAAATTAAGTGGTTTCGTTCTTCGGGGTTTTGGTTAAACTTTGTGGCTTTGAAACTAAGTAAATTAACCGGTGTTTGTGTTGGGTTTTAGGGTTTGTTGTAGCTTGTCTTGGGGCAAAATTTACCTCCTATTTCTGCACTAAATCCACACATTCACCTAACCAGGCCTTCAAACGGATTCCGTAATCTTGTCACCTTTGCTGCAAAAACACGCAGCAAAGTCGCCAACATTACTTCACCGTTTAAGGCAGCGTTAGGCTTTGTAAATAACTGGGCTGTTTAGCTTTATTTTTTCATTAGTTTACAAGAGTTTAAGTCTTAGTAATTTGCACCCTCGCCTTCTTTTCCGGTGCAATTTGTTAGTCGGTCAGTTCAATTTATTCCGTGACGTTGTTTGTGGGTTTTCTTTGAACATTCGTCCCAAGTTTTAAATTTAGTGGTTTCGTTCTTCGGGGTTTTGGTTAAACTTTGTGGCTTTGAAACTAAGTAAAATTAACCGGTGTTTGTGTTGGGTTTTAAGGTTTATTCTAGGTCGCTTTGGGGCAAAATTTACCTTTTACTCCTTTACTAAATCCACACATGCACCTAACAAGGCGTTCAAATGGATTCAGTAATATTGTCACCTTCGCTGCAAAAAAACGCAGCAAAGCCGCCAACATCACTTCACCAGTTAACGCGGCGTTATACGAAAATAAACTATGTCCAAATTTAAACGTAGAATCGAGCCCAAGGAAGGTATTATCCAAGCTTGGTTCATGGGGCTTTTAGCTGCATCATTTTTTGCATTTCCCACAGCAATACTTATGTGGTTATTAACAAATAGAGAGTTGGCTTTGTATGGTCCCAGTGATGCATTTATAAACACAAACGGGTTCTGGGCAATTATTGGTTTCTTTGCTTTTGTAGCAATAATTTTTCCGCGCTTTTTCCCAAGCTTATTGGGTAAAATATGGCGGTTCATTATTCACTACGAGCGGTTCTGGTAATGCATAAACAACAACTAAATCGTATAACAAGTTGCACCAGCGGATTCCATAATCTGTCGCGCCTTTTGCAAAGAAACGCAAAAGTCCCGCCAAATTATTCCACCGCTGTGCAAAGCGTTAGGCACTAGAATGGAATCAGCACTAGAAATCGAATATGTAATTGATGAAACGACGAAGATATTAGTAAGCGCTTCAAATGGTTATTTTTCGGGGTATACCGAAGACTACATCAATAAAAATTGGTTAGTGTCATTAGCAAATGGCTTGCGAGGCTTTCCAACAAGCCTTGAATCCAAAGTTGATTTTTACTCTAAACTAACTGATCCTGAAAACTCTAGCTTATCATTGCACTTCTATTGTCGTGATAACAAAGGCCATACTAGTGTGAAAGTATGCATTAGAGGCACACAAAACTATAAACCCTCCCCAGAGTTTGCATCATTTGAGTTGCAGTTTGAGGCTTCAGCTCTTGATAGCTTTGTTCAATCTATTTTAGGCATGGCATCAAGTGGTGAGGGTAAACTTAAATTAACGGGCATCAAAAATGCCTAACCAGTGCAGCTTGCCGGACTTGGGTAAACTGTCACCTTTTTCGCGCTGCGCAGCAAAAAAGTCGCCAGTTCACCCAAGCCGCAACTGCAAGCGTTAAATGTATGAAATTATGCACAGCACACTAAACAAATGGCTAATAGAGCTAGAAGAAGAAACTGTAATTGTCACTTCAACAAATATAAATGAAGAGGCTCACGGCAACATGGTAACCTTTGGGTTTAATCAGAATTTGCTTACTGAATGGGGCAAAGAGTCTGTTAGCAATTTTATAAAAGGTTGTGCTGACTTATACAGTAAAAAATCAAATGATCTAGCTATGGTTTTTTACTCATGGTTTGACGAGCAAGCAAGTCAAATTCGAATATCTGCAGTAAGCCAAAGTCATGGTAAATTACCGTTTAAATGCAAGCTTAATCGTGTAAAACTAAATGAAGTGGTAAATGGTATTTATGCTGGAGATTCCGGTTTATTCACAAAAGGGGAACTGGATGTTTGGCAACAAAACATTTAACAAGTGCATCTTGCCGGATTTGGGTAAACTGTCACCTGTTTTGCAAAAACACGCAAAACAACCGCCACTTCACCCAAACCGCAAATGCAGGCGTTAGGTTTCGTGAATGAATCAACTAATTAAAGTCAGCGCCATAATATACGGTGTACTTTTCTTTTTAATAAACTCATTTATAAGCGTGTCTGTTTATTTGGATAATGGGGTTCCGCCTTTCACTGGGTTCGCTCTATTAATTCCGCTAATAACACTAGCAGGCGTAATTAAAAAATGGTTTTTGCCATTACCTGTAATTATGGCTGGGGTATGCGCTTTAATCTATGCGCTCAAGGATGCTCATGTTTTTGCATCTCTTCAATATGTTACGTTGGGGTCCTATATTATATTTGGCCCTATGTTATTGATTCACGCTTATGCATTAGTAAGAAGGCTCAAACAAAGTGCTAATAAAAAAACCTAACAAATGCATCTAGCATGGACTTGGTTAAACCGTCACCTTTTTTGCAAAGACACGCAAAAAAGTCGCCAATTCAACCAAGCCGCTAATGCAGGCGTTAAATTCTTATGGAAATAGAGTACATACATAATTTTTGGGACAATACATTCCCATCAGGGATAAGCTTGTTAAAGCTTTATCTGTTGATAATTCCTGGGTATTTTTTAGTTCAGTTCTTGAAACATAAGCGATCGTTAACAAATTTATTTTTATTTTTGATTTTATCAACGTTACTTCTCACTTATGAATATCACTCAATAAACTCTAGATTTAATACGCTCACATATTCAAAGGACAACCTACAAATAAATCTACTATCAGGTGAAAAACATACAATTTCGCCAAAAAGTATTAATTTCTTTCGATCTATTTCAATAGGCAGAAGCGGTGGTTACGCTTGTTATTTATTCATTAAAACAGATACTGATGAATATCGTGGTGTTAACGTAATTAAGCGAGAGCATTCCTGCAAAGATGATGCTGAGTTACTAAATGACTACTTCAATAAAAGATAAATTTAACCAGTGCAGCTTGCCGGACTTGGGTAAACTATCACCTTTTTCGCGCTGCGCAGCAAAAAAGCCGCCAGTTTACCCAAGCCGCAACTGCAGGCGTTAGAAGTAAATTATGAATACAGCGGTAATAAAATCAGCTAATACATCAGCAACTTTAACCTTCTGCAATAGAGAAGCTGATTACTTTACCGTCGTATACGAAAGTCCGTCGGTAACACTGAAAAAACGTATTTGGGGCTACACCGATTGTGATTTTTTGGTCAATCTATTCGCCTTCATAGCAAAAGAGTGGCAAGGTTGGCAAGGTGCTCAAGAGTGGGCATCAATAGAAGGCGAATTTTCAATAAGTGCAACAAGTGACAACTTGGGCCATGTAATGTTAACAATTAAAATCAGAGAACTTGATGGTCCGGAGCTTTGGAATTCGAGTGTTCAACTTGGCATAGATGCAAGTCAAACAGAGAATATCGCCAAATCAGTGAGGTCATTCTTTGCAAACTAAACTTCTAACCAGCAGCTCCACCGGACTTCGTAATCTTGTCACCTTTGCTGCAAAGAAACGCAGCAAAGCCGCCAACATTACTACGCGCGGTGAGCTGGGCGTTATACGAAAATAAACTATGTCCAAATTTAAACGTAGAATCGAGCCCAAGGAAGGTATTATCCAAGCTTGGTTCATGGGGCTTTTAGCTGCATCATTTTTTGCATTTCCCACAGCAATACTTATGTGGTTATTAACAAATAGAGAGTTGGCTTTGTATGGTCCCAGTGATGCATTTATAAACACAAACGGGTTCTGGGCAATTATTGGTTTCTTTGCTTTTGTAGCAATAATTTTTCCGCGCTTTTTCCCAAGCTTATTGGGTAAAATATGGCGGTTCATTATTCACTACGAGCGGTTCTGGTAATGCATAAACAACAACTAAATCGTATAACAAGTTGCACCAGCGGATTCCATAATCTGTCGCGCCTTTTGCAAAGAAACGCAAAAGTCCCGCCAAATTATTCCACCGCTGTGCAAAGCGTTAGGCTTTGTAAATAACTGGGCTGTTTAGCTCTTTTTTTTCATTAGTTTACAAGCACTTAAACCATAGTAATTTGCACCCTCTCCTTCTTTTCCGGTGCAATTTGTTAGTCGGTCAGTTCAATTTATTCCGTGGCGTTGTTTGTGGGTTTTCTTTGAACACTCGCCACAAATTTTAAATTAAGTGGTTTCGTTCTTCGGGGTTTTGGTTAAACTTTGTGGCTTTGAAACTAAGTAAAATTAACCGGTGTTTGTGTTGGGTTTTAGGGTTTGTTGTAGCTTGTTTTGGGGCAAAATTTACCTTCTAGTTCTTCACTAAATCCACACATTCACCTAACCAGGCCTTCAAACGGATTCCGTAATCTTGTCACCTTTGCCGCAAAAATACGCAGCAAAGTCGCCAACATCACTTCACCGTTTAAGGCAGCGTTAGGCATTAAAGGAGAGGTCAGTGCTTGAGTCAGTAGTTCAGGAAGAAACCACTGGATGCGGAATTGCTTCTGTTGCCAACATTCTTGGTCATAGTTACCCAGAGATGAAAGCCATTGCTAATGCTATGGGTATTTATGCCTCAGATAAATCATTGTGGTCTGATACCCAGTATGTGCGACGTATGCTGTTAAACGCAGGTGTTGAAACTTCCAGGGATGAGGTACCGTTTGACTCTTGGGAGACCTTGCCAGATCTAGCATTGTTGTCTATCAAATATCACCAAGAAGAAGGCAAAGACTTCTGGCACTGGGTTGTGTTCAAGCGTCTGGATGGCCAGCCTTTCGTGCTGGATTCGGCGAGCTATTTACCTTCCAATATTCGTAAAGATTTTCATGCTATGCAGCCTAAATGGTTCATTGAGGTCAAGCATGCATAACAAGGCGCTCAAGCAAGGACGTGCTGACGCACGCCGCTTAGCTTGGCGTTAGGCTTTGTAAATAACTGGGCTGTTTAGCTCTTTTTTTTCATTAGTTTACAAGCACTTAAACCATAGTAATTTGCACCCTCTCCTTCTTTTCCGGTGCAATTTGTTAGTCGGTCAGTTCAATTTATTCCGTGGCCTTGTTTGTGGTTTTTCTTTGAACACTCGCCACAAATTTTAAATTAAGTGGTTTCGTTCTTCGGGGTTTTGATTAAACTTTGTGGCATTGAAACTAAGTAAAATTAACCGGTGTTTGTGTTGGGTTTTAGGGTTTATTGTAGCTTGTCTTGGGGCAAAATTTACCTCCTATTTCTGCACTAAATCCACACATTCACCTAACCAGGCCTTCAAACGGATTCCGTAATCTTGTCACCTTTGCTGCACAAACACGCAGCAAAGTCGCCAACATCACTTCACCGTTTAAGGCAGCGTTAGGCTTTGTAAATAACTGGGCTGTTTAGCTCTATTTTTTTCATTAGTTTACAAGGGTTTAAGTCTTAGTAATTTGCACCCTCTCCTTCTTTTCCGGTGCAGTTTGTTAGTCGGTCAGTTAAATTTATTCCGTGGCGTTGTTTGTGGTTTTTCTTTGAACATTCGTCCCAAGTTTTAAATTAAGTGGTTTCGTTCTTCGGGGTTTTGGTTAAACTTTGTGGCTTTGAAACTAAGTAAAATTAACCGGTGTTTGTGTTGGGTTTTAGGGTTTGTTGTAGCTTGTCTTGGGGCAAAATTTACCTTCTAGTTCTGCACTAAATCCACACATTCACCTAACCAGGCCTTCAAACGGATTCCGTAATCTTGTCACCTTTGCTGCAAAGACACGCAGCAAAGTCGCCAACATCACTTCACCGTTTAAGGCAGCGTTAGGCTTTGTAAATAACTGGGCTGTTTAGCTCTATTTTTTCATTAGTTTGCAATAGGTTAAGTCACAGCCAGCTTGCACCCTTTCCTTCTTTTCCGGTGCAATTTGTTGGTCGGTCAGTTCAATTTATTCCGTGGCGTTGTTTGTGGGTTTTCTTTGAACACTCGTCCCAAGTTTTAAATTAAGTGGTTTCGTTCTTCGGGGTTTTGGTTAAACTTTGTGGCTTTGAAACTAAGTAAAATTAATCGGTGTTTGTGTTGGGTTTTAAGGTTTGTCGTAGCTTGTCTTGGGGCAAAATTTACCTTCTAGTTCTTTACTAAATCCACACATTCACCTAACCAGGCCTTCAAACGGATTCCGTAATCTTGTCACCTTTGCCGCAAAGACACGCAGCAAAGTCGCCAACATTACTTCACCGTTTAAGGCAGCGTTAAGCTTAAGGAACGATTTATGAAGCATCTTATTTTTTTCGCCTTTTTTGTGTCAACACTATCTCACGCAAGTGAGTGCTTTGATGCTCCAAGCACGGTAGAGCGAGCACAATGTCATGCTAAAGAAATCGAGGTCCTGGATAAGGAGCTAAACGCTGAGTATAAAGATGCAATTGCGGAGTTAAAAAAGGAAAATTCTCGCGTATCTGAAGATGAGTTCAGAAGTGCTCAGCGGCTTTGGGTTACTTTCATAGAAGCTGACTGCAAGGTTAAAGGAAAATTGTATGGAGGTACGTCAATTTGGCAAACAATTGAATATCAAATGTGCCGTAAGGAGTATTATGAAAAACGTATCTATCTTTTCAAGATTGCATCTTACAAGGCGGCACCATAGCTTAACAAGGGTGGTCAAGACGCAGCTATCGCTGCTGGACTCGCTAACGCTCGCCCTTGCCACCGGCGTTAAAGTTCTCTGCAAAAAAAAGATTGGCTAGGTGCAGAGATTCAGCACTGAGCAAGAACGAAGTAATCGGTATCAAGGAATGTTCCGCGTCAATATCGCAGTTCCTTCCTTTATACTTTTGAGTTTCGCAGGTGCATCAATTATGGCATTCTTGCGGGTAATATTAATTAGGTGTGGCATCGCTGGCGCTCCGCGAAATACTTCGTAGAAAAACCGAGTGTCGCACCTTAACAATCGCAACCAGCCGACTCGCTAACGCTCTCGGCTGTTACGGGCGTTATGCATGTGTATCAATTTTTGGAGAGCCTCCCATAATCTCAAATTTTTCTAAAAATGAGAGTGCAGATAGATTATTTTCATTTGAAAGTCCTTTGGATTTATTAAATTCTATATTTCCCCGTATCGCATCAAACATATTAAATTTTTCGTTCATAATAGGGTCTGACTCGGTGGGGTTCCGAAACGTACCGTTTCCAGTGGGAATTAACACCACGCTATGTGAAAAGAATACGGAGGAGAGGTCCGCGTCCCCAGATTTCATAAGTGCATTTGCCATTGCGCGGGCTTCGTTCCGAGACATGTTGGTTGGGTCAATAGTTTGAGCCAAATCTCTTAATGGGGTTGTTTTCTGTGGCTCAACAGCCTTCTCTGTCTTGCTAGGCGGCAAATTGTTGCCGCCTTTATTGATAGGTGTTGCCGTTGTTGTCTGAAAAACACTATTAACCTGCATGACTATCTCCTTTTTAATAGTTGCCTGATGGAGAGCAAGGTTTAAGCCATACCGCCGTTTATTGGGGGTAGCATAACAATCAGCTGCAGCGGAACAATTTACGCTGCGCTTCAATTGCCCGCTGAGCTGGGCGTTACATGTATTAAGGGTGCTCAGGTATAAATAATGGAATATTTGTTTTGGGTGATTTTTTCAGTTGTCTTGCTCTTCTTCTATTTATTTTTCTACCTTTGGTGGGGGAGGAGCAATTCGATTAAAAAGGAACTTGAGCGCCTTTTTGAAAACCCGGCTACACTTCTTTCCGAAACCGTTTCGAAAGAAAAAATAATTTTCCTTCAACAGGTTGGCAGCATATTTGGGTACACTCAGCCAAGAGATGATTTATCCGTCTTCGTCTATCGCTACCATATTCCAGGCGCTGGGGGGCGACACAAATATCATTTAGGTGTTGAGTTAAAAGGTTTAAACCTCAAACATAATTTATATGCTTGTGTATACGGGAGTGGGTTTGCTGTTGGGCATTACTCAGATCCTTATAGTTCAAACAAGAAGGCTTGCCCTTTAAAAGAATTTCGCACTGAACTACCTGTTCCGAAGGGCTACTCAATCGTAGAGGTTCACCGAAAGGACATTGTGGTGTTCTATGAAATACCAGAAGTTTTTGGGTTTGGTAAAATGAAGGAAGTGAGCGCATGGATAAAAAACATGTAACAAGGCAATCAAAGAACGCCCACAAAGGGCCGTGGGCTGGACTCGCTCTGCTGCGCGGCGCTCGCCCTTTATTGCGGCGTTAGCATCTAAGGAGAGAATGCATGAGCTTTAATCCACAGTTGGCAGACTCAGATGGCAAAATGCACTTTCCATCAAATTGGCCAAATAAATTTGTCTCTGAAGATGCTGGTCGTTTTGTCGCAAGGTACAGAATTGCAAAAGCCGCTAAAGTTGATTTTGATGGTGGCATATCAGAAAAAATTGGTTGCGCTTATTCAGCTTTTATAAAACTATTTTTAGCATACTCGGCATTTGAGGCATTCCAGAAAACTTTCAGTTTAAGCAGCAGCGACATAGATAAACTTGACCAAAAGTACGGTGGTGATCAAGTCGTATTGAGCTTAAAAACACTACATAATTCTTCGCCAAAGTTTTTTCGGTTTATTCAGTCTCATCTCAATTCGGGGCCAGCTAAAAAGAATATTTCTAATTTTATAAATGGTAACGCAGTTACTGCTATCTCTTTAGCAAAGTCTTTTCGCCATATCTTTGCCCATGGAGTATTAACACCGAGTTCCGATGGTTCAGAAAGTAATACAACAAAAAAAATTGGGTTAACCCTTTATAATCATTTAATGCACATTATGGATGCTGAAGCTGCATCCATGGCCCAACAAAAATGCTAACAAACAGCTCCACCGGACTACGTAATGTTCGCACCTTTCCTGCAAAAACACGCAGTAAAGTCGCCAACATTACTACGCGCGGTGAGCTGGGCGTTAGGCACTAGAATGGAATCAGCACTAGAAATCGAATATGTAATTGATGAAACGACGAAGATATTAGTAAGCGCTTCAAATGGTTATTTTTCGGGGTATACCGAAGACTACATCAATAAAAATTGGTTAGTGTCATTAGCAAATGGCTTGCGAGGCTTTCCAACAAGCCTTGAATCCAAAGTTGATTTTTACTCTAAACTAACTGATCCTGAAAACTCTAGCTTATCATTGCACTTCTATTGTCGTGATAACAAAGGCCATACTAGTGTGAAAGTATGCATTAGAGGCACACAAAACTATAAACCCTCCCCAGAGTTTGCATCATTTGAGTTGCAGTTTGAGGCTTCAGCTCTTGATAGCTTTGTTCAATCTATTTTAGGCATGGCATCAAGTGGTGAGGGTAAACTTAAATTAACGGGCATCAAAAATGCCTAACCAGTGCAGCTTGCCGGACTTGGGTAAACTGTCACCTTTTTCGCGCTGCGCAGCAAAAAAGTCGCCAGTTCACCCAAGCCGCAACTGCAAGCGTTAGCCGAAATTAAATATGAATATCGAAGAATTAACAAAAGAAGTTTACATAGACTTAAATGGTCAAATTACTGAAGTTGATCAAAAAGACGATGTTTTGATACATTTTCAGTGTGATGACTGGAGTGATTATGAAACCACTCGAAAGTTTATTATAACTTGTACAGGAGTAGCTGAATCAAACATCAGTGAGTCCTTTTCTGGAGATATTGATTACGAAAGTGAGCACCCATTACTTTGGAATCATAATGAACCTCATGGGTATTTGTATTATTCATCAGAACCAACAAATAGATACGAAATATTAGGTCGTATATGGGAAGCACATGAAATTCAGTTTGGTGGCTGGCGCCCATTAACTGACTACGCAAATACTTATCATGCAGGTCAATTTATAAAATTCTGTAGTGGGGCAAATGGACAGTTAGCACTGGGACCAAAGCCAATTCTAGACGCTTATGCAAAAGCTACAGCTAGTCTAATTGAAACAAATTATGTTTCATCGCATAATCCAGTCGGTGGTTTTAAAGCCTTAATCTTTGATAATGGTTTTGTAATTTGTAAATCTGTGTCTGTCGCGGAAATTGACGGCTAACAAGCTGCTGCTACGGACGCAAAACAGTTGGCACCTTTCCTGCGTTCGCTGGCGCTCAGCAACAATGGCGCCAACTGCTTTGCGCCGCAGAGCAAGGCGTTATATGAGTGAACAGTGCCAAACACTAATAAGCGGCTATCATAGCTTTACGCAAGATGCTGCCCTTAAAACCTCACAGTTTCATCTAGCTTATAGGTTTCTAAAATTAGTCTTTTGCTCAATGCACCCTGCTCGCTTTGATTGTTGGCTTCGTTGAAAACTCAGTAAGAAATTTAGTGTTTATCTTGATCAAATACAGATAAACAAAATTAAAATAGTTGTATGATTTATAGCTTTAGTTTTGACACTTAAAACCTATCAAAAGCTTTAAGGTCAAAACCTTTAGGGCATAAATCATATAACAATCAGCTCAAACGGATTCAGCAATATTGGCACCTTTGCTGCAAAAACACGCAACAAAGTCGCCAATATTACTTCTCCGGTTAGCTGGGCGTTAGGCTTTGTAAATAATTTGGCTATCTAGCTCTATTTTTTCATTAGTTTACAAGGGTTTAAGTCTTAGTAATTTGCACCCTCACCTTCTTTTCCGGTGCAATTTGTTGGTCGGTCAGTTCAATTTATTCCGTGGCCTTGTTTGTGTTTTTTCTTTGAACACTCGTCCCAAGTTTTAAATTAAGTGGTTTCGTTCTTCGGGGTTTTGGTTAAACTTTGCGGTTTTGAAACCAAAGTAAAATTAACCGGTGTTTGTGTTGGGTTTTAGGGTTTGTTGTAGGCTGTTTTGGGGCAAAATTTACCTTCTAGTTCTTTACTAAATCCACACATTCACCTAACCAGGCCTTCAAACGGATTCCGTAATCTTGTCACCTTTGCTGCAAAGATACGCAGCAAAGTCGCCAACATCACTTCACCGTTTAAGGCAGCGTTAGGCTTTGTAAATAACTGGGCTGTTTAGCTCTTTTTTTTCATTAGTTTACAAGCACTTAAACCATAGTAATTTGCACCCTCTCCTTCTTTTCCGGTGCAATTTGTTAGTCGGTCAGTTCAATTTATTCCGTGGCGTTGTTTGTGGGTTTTCTTTGAACACTCGCCACAAATTTTAAATTAAGTGGTTTCGTTCTTCGGGGTTTTGGTTAAACTTTGTGGCTTTGAAACTAAGTAAAATTAACCGGTGTTTGTGTTGGGTTTTAGGGTTTGTTGTAGCTTGTTTTGGGGCAAAATTTACCTTCTAGTTCTTCACTAAATCCACACATTCACCTAACCAGGCCTTCAAACGGATTCCGTAATCTTGTCACCTTTGCCGCAAAAATACGCAGCAAAGTCGCCAACATCACTTCACCGTTTAAGGCAGCGTTATGTAACCGGAAGCAATCAAGCATGACTCTAGAGATATTTTTCTTCTATGCTTTCATTTGTTTCATGATTGTATTTTTTTCATGGAAGGCAACTTTAAAAATTGACTCATCGGTTAAGCGAGTATTTGTTCGAAGCTTTGTAATGGCAGTTTTCTTTTCATTCACGTTAGTGCCACAGATGTTGTCTCCATATGAAGTTTATATGCCCTTGTTAGCCCCAACTTTTTTTACATTAATTGTTCATATGGTGAAATTCCCAGAAACAATTACCGAGTTTTCTTATTGGTACCTGTATTCACTAATCATTTGTTTAATTGTTTATTTCGTTTTTGGAATAATTATTTCGGCGATAATTAAAGAAAATAAGCTAGTGAACAAGCAAGTTAAAGAGTTACAGGATGCTAAGCCAAAAAAAGAAAAGAAAAAAACCAGAAAAGAAATGACATTAAAAGAAATTATCACAGAACTAAATTCAAATGATTTACATAACAAGTAGCACCAACGGACTCCGTAATATTGGCACCTTTTGCGCAAAGAAACGCACAAAAGTCGCCAATATCACTACGCCGTTGTGCTAGGCGTTAGGCTTTGTAAATAATTGGGCTGTTTAGCTCTGTTTTTTCATTAGTTTACAAGGGTTTAAGTCTTAGTAATTTGCACCCTCACCTTCTTTTCCGGTGCAATTTGTTGGTCGGTCAGTTCAATTTATTTCGTGGCGTTGTTTGTGGTTTTTCTTTGAACATTCGTCCCAAGTTTTAAATTAAGTGGTTTCGTTCTTCGGGGTTTTGGTTAAACTTTGGGGCTTTGAAACTAAGTAAAATTAACCGGTGTTTGTGTTCTGTTTTAGGGTTTGTTGTAGCTTGTCTTGGGGCAAAATTTACCTTCTAGTTCTGCACTAAATCCACACATTCACCTAACCAGGCCTTCAAACGGATTCCGTAATCTTGTCACCTTTGCCGCAAAGACACGCAGCAAAGTCGCCAACATCACTTCACCGTTTAAGGCAGCGTTATGTTTAAGGAATCATGAAGAATTTCATATTGTTAAGTATAATTTTGGCTCTTGGTGGGTGTATTGCATACCCATCAAAGCACCTTGTATTACCAGAGTATATTTTCAACTTTGAGAACCTTGAAGTCTCAAATGTTAGGTTACATGTAGGCCTAGAGTCTGAATTAGTATGTAGCAATGGAGAGGCATTAGATAAAATTAATAGTCGCTTCCTTTCTACTGAAAAGTATTCATGGGTTAAAGTAGTTTGGGCATTCCCGATAACAAGCTCAAATACTATGTATCTTTGTGCTACAGATGACTCAGGTAAAAATCTAGAGTGGCAAACAGAATTGTATTATTACGGTCCATTAGAACCTAAAAACAAAGAATTCAATTGTTCTATAAATACAGAGACTTTGGTGTGCCATGAACAAAAAACATAACAAGTGCATCTTGCCGGATTTGGGTAAACTGTCACCCGTTTTGCAAAAACACGCAAAACAGCCGCCATTTCACCCAAACCGCAAATGCAGGCGTTAGTGGTAAAAATGGAAACGGAAATTGAGTCTATTGCTATCAAGTATGTTACTGGCACTCTGAGTGCTGAAGATATCCTTGCTTTCGTCAATGCTCAGTTAGAGAAAGGTGTTTGGTCAGAAACATTTCTCGAAATTATGGACTTTGACTCACAGAGTTATAGTGGTCATATTTTCGCTTTGTTTGAGGAGTACCTTCGAGAAACGTTGAAGGAAATCCCAACAATGGAAGAGGCTGTTAATGCCTTACTTTATCATCATCTTTCCCTAATAGTGGCAGGTAAAGTCAATCCATATAAAGAGTTTGGTAAACTTCTTCTGGCTATTGAAAACTATGATTACTACAACAAAACTGAGCACTATGTTGGTGATAGTTTAGGTATAGTACATATATATGGCTGGTATCACGACGATTATAGTTCACCGACACAAGTTGAAAATGGTATTTTAAAAGAAAGCAAAATTTGGTTATCCAGCTATGCAAAGAACCACTAACCAGACGCTCAAACGGACTCCGCAAAATGTGTCGCGCTTTTTGTACCAAAAAGACGCGCCAATTTCGCTCCTCCGTTTAGCTGGGCGTTATGTGAAATAAATGGAGAACTAGGTGAGTCAATCAGCAGCGCAAGCAACAGTCTTTTTCAAAGAAGTATCTGAAAGTGGTATTGTTTGGGCAATTAAAGATGAAAACGGTTTTCCTTCTCCGCTCGGTGATGGTGGCGTTCGCGCAATGCCATTTTGGTCCTCAAAAAGTCGTGTTCAAGCAGTCATAAATAATGTTCCTGCCTACAAGGGTTTCCAGCCAGTTGAGCTGGAGTTAAGGGTATTCAAAGAACGGTGGCTGGCTGGTCTTAAAAAAGACCAATTTAATGTAGGCATAAATTGGTCAGGTAAAAATGCAACAGGCTATGATTTAAGTCCAAACGATGTATCAAAGAACCTTGAGTACCATGAACAAAAATAATCACATAACAAGTACCTCCACCGGATTCAGCAATATTGGCACCTTTGCTGCAAAAATACGCAGCAAAACCGCCAACATTACTTCTCCGGTGAGGTAGGCGTTAGAACTCTTGTTTCACATTGTAGGAGCTTGGTTTATCGGCATCAGCCTAGTTTATTTTTTAAACTCTTTTGCTTTAGTTTAGCGCCAAACAGTTAAGATTTTTCCTTAACTCTCTTTCCTGAATTTTAGGGCAAATTGTTAAGCTTTTTTCTTAACCATTGCCAGTAGAAAGTGAATGGGTTCAAACTTCTGTTTGCTTCTTTACTCTACAATTGAACGTTCAATATTTTGGTAAGTTGGCTTTCCTTTTTAACTCAATTGTTCTGGGTTCAAAAGGTAATTCAATTTAGGTGTTCTTATCGGTGGTCTTCGGGAATTCACGAGTAGGGCATAAACTTTAAATCGTTAGGGCTGTAAACCTTTGTACTTATTTAAGTTCAAGGGCAAAATCAGTTCTAACCAGCAGCTCCACCGGACTCCGTAATGTTGTCACCTTTACTGCAAAAATACGCAGCAAAGTCGCCAACATTACTACGCCAGTGAGCTGGGCGTTATGAGTCTTAAGTAATGGAAGAGTTAATCGGCTTAGATGTAGTTTCTATATCGGCACCTCAAGACCGTAGTGAATTTACTATGAGGGTAATCGATGAAAATAGAAACATTAGAAATATCCGTTTTGCCAATGATGATGGCACACAGATGAAAGTGGATTTTTCTCATGTGTCTCTAAATATAATCTATGACCATGAAGGTAATATTGCGTCATTGGGAGAACTTGAGGCAGTAAATCGTATTGAAAATGGTTTCGAAATAGTCGGTGATTTCGGCATCATTTGGCTAGAGTGCAAAAAATGTACTCCAGAAATGTAACTCATAACAAGGCGCTCAAACGGACTCAGTAATATTGGCACCTTTGCTGCAAAAACACGCAGCAAAGTCGCCAACATCACTTCACCGGTTAGCGCAACGTTAAATGCTCTATGAATATCAAACTCATACTGACAATAAGCTTATTATTATTTCTTCCAAAGGCGTTTTCCTGTGAAAACGGAAAAATAGAGTATTTTGCGTGGGCAGGTCTTAAAACTGTACCAGCAGCAATGACTGATCCAATTACGGCTTCAGATGCTAAACAACGGGATGAAAAAGGCGAATCGTATTATTCGCAATCAATATGTGATTCAGGGCAAATAAAGTCAGTAACCAAATACTATTCTGGCAAGGTATTCTTTCATACTAAGTATACTTACCAACCTGATGGTAGTATTTTGGTCGTTACAACTAATGCTGAAGGCAAGGTAAGTAAATACAATGCCAACTAAAACATTTAACCAGTACAGCTTGCGGAACTCCGTGTACTGTCACGTTTTGTGCGGAGCACAAAAAGCGCCACTACACTCCGTCCGCAACTGTAGGCGTTAGGCTTTGTAAATAACTGGGCTGTTTAGCTCTTTTTTTTCATTAGTTTACAAGCACTTAAACCATAGTAATTTGCACCCTCTCCTTCTTTTCCGGTGCAATTTGTTAGTCGGTCAGTTCAATTTATTCCGTGGCGTTGTTTGTGGGTTTTCTTTGAACACTCGCCACAAATTTTAAATTAAGTGGTTTCGTTCTTCGGGGTTTTGGTTAAACTTTGTGGCTTTGAAACTAAGTAAAATTAACCGGTGTTTGTGTTGGGTTTTAGGGTTTGTTGTAGCTTGTTTTGGGGCAAAATTTACCTTCTAGTTCTTCACTAAATCCACACATTCACCTAACCAGGCCTTCAAACGGATTCCGTAATCTTGTCACCTTTGCCGCAAAAATACGCAGCAAAGTCGCCAACATCACTTCACCGTTTAAGGCAGCGTTAACACCAAATGGGAACTATGAAGCCGTTACTTATATCGATTATTTTTATTGTTTTGTCAGGCTGCTCTTCTCAAGAAGAGTGGGAGACTATTACTTTTCCACTCTACAGCCAGTGCGATAAAACATTAGAAATCTTGGATACCAATTTCAGAGTTCAATCTAAAAAAGGTGGCTTTGAATATAATCTTAAAACTCAAGAATTTGATTCTCACCCAAGTTTTGGCGACATTCCATACGGTGTTGGTAGTGTTGCTGTAAAAGGTGATATGCAGCTATTAAACGGCACTCAGAAAGAATACCTATTACTTCATGTAGAGTCTGTTTTCTCTGATTGTATGCCTAATAATTCTGTTCTTGTGGGTAACAAAGAGTTAGCTGACGAAATCGAAGCTAAATTTGGTAATTCTATAATTTCAGGTAGTGTCGATGATGGACAGTTTTATATTCTGTTAAATGATGGTCATTATCGTTATGAATAAATTTAGTGTTAACAAACGGCTCAAACGGACAAATTTTCGCTGTCACCTTTTTTGCAAAGGAACGCAAAAAAGCCGCCATCAAACATTTGCGCGGTTAGCCGGGCGTTATATGAGCGAACAGTGCCAAACACTAATAAGCGGCTATCATAGCTTTACGCAAGATGCTGCCCTTAGAACCTCATCGTTTCATCTAGCTTATAGGTTTCTAAAATTAGTCTTTTGCTCAACGTAATCTGGTCGTTTTGATTGTCGGCTTCGTTGAAAACTCAGTAAGAAATTTAGGGTTTATCGTGATCAAATACAGATAAACAAAATTAAAATAATTGTATGGTTTATCGCTTTGTTTATTTACTCTTAAAAACAATTAAGGGCATAAGTTCAAAACATTAAAAGCAATAAATCATATAACCATCAGCTCCACCGGACTTCGTAATATTGGCACCTTTGCCGCATAAACACGCAGCAAAGTCGCCAACATTACTACGCGCGGTGAGCTGGGCGTTAGAAGTAAATTATGAATACAGCGGTAATAAAATCAGCTAATACATCAGCAACTTTAACCTTCTGCAATAGAGAAGCTGATTACTTTACCGTCGTATACGAAAGTCCGTCGGTAACACTGAAAAAACGTATTTGGGGCTACACCGATTGTGATTTTTTGGTCAATCTATTCGCCTTCATAGCAAAAGAGTGGCAAGGTTGGCAAGGTGCTCAAGAGTGGGCATCAATAGAAGGCGAATTTTCAATAAGTGCAACAAGTGACAACTTGGGCCATGTAATGTTAACAATTAAAATCAGAGAACTTGATGGTCCGGAGCTTTGGAATTCGAGTGTTCAACTTGGCATAGATGCAAGTCAAACAGAGAATATCGCCAAATCAGTGAGGTCATTCTTTGCAAACTAAACTTCTAACCAGCAGCTCCACCGGACTTCGTAATCTTGTCACCTTTGCTGCAAAGAAACGCAGCAAAGCCGCCAACATTACTACGCGCGGTGAGCTGGGCGTTATATGTAAATCAATGAGTAGGCATTATGCAGCTAAAAACACTAGAAGAATTGCAAGCCAATCTTGATAAGGTGATTTCTGAAATTGATACGGATGAATTCGATGATGACCTTGTTAGGCAGTTTATAGAGCATCATGTTATTTCATTAGCTCTAGGTGTTCATACGTATTCAGAAATGATTGTACGTAAGGTTGTGACAAAGGAAGAAGAGATCAAGTTTAAAAAGAACCTTAGTGTTTATAATCAAATTGAAAGCACACTAGCTCAAAGAGCATATGAGTATTCTACAGAAGAGTTGTTTAATCAGCTTGTCGCATGCAAGGAAATTTTGGATGCTAACATTCAAAATTAAAACATATAACCAGGCAATCAAAGACCGCCCACAAAAGGGCCTGTGGGCTGGACCTCCACTGCTGCGCAGCTCCGGCCCTTTATCGCGGCGTTATGTGAACAAAATGGCGAGAATATATGAACGCTAAGAAGAAAGCGGGGCCAATGATTACGGCTCAAACAGGATGGGAAGAGGCTTTCCTTGTAGGCACTGAAAATGAATTAATTGAATTCGCAGAGAATATTTTGAAAGCAGTAAAATCTGCCAAGGATGAAGAATTTTTCGGTGAAAAAGCAAAGGTTTCAAAGTTTTATGATGTTACAGGTGAATGCAGTGAAGTTCTATTTGATTGGTTAGTTGTGACTAAAGATAAAGAACAAACAATAAGTCTCGCTAAGAAAATACAGGAACAATAGATTAAGCAATGAAATCAACAACTCACATAACCAGTAGCACCAACGGACTCCGTAATGTTGGCACCTTTTGCGCAAAGAAACGAACAAAAGTCGCCAACATCACTACGCCGTTGTGCTAGGCGTTAACTGTTGGTAAGCATGAACGACGAATTAGACTTTGAAAAATGGGAAGCAGCAATTGGTAAGTTGATTCTTGCCTGTTCACGAGTAGAGTATGAATTAATGCGACTCTATGATAAGTGGTTACCTGATAGGGTGTATCACGAAGATGCTTATTTAAGTCGATTTGATAAATCAATTGGTGTTGCAAAACAGTCACTAACTAATGGATACATGATTGCAGAGCTTCTAGTTCAGATGAAAAGAGCTGCAAATATTAGACATCTTGTTGCACATAATCCTATACATTATTCATCAGAGACCGATAGCTTTCATATTTTTGATTTAAAAACTAATAAAGACTCTGTTTGTTTAAACGACTTACTTTCAATTTCAGAGTCGGTTGGTAATATTTCAATAGATCTTGCATGCCAATTGCGAATAAATGTCTAAATCAGTTAACAAGTGCATCTTGCCGGATTTGGGTAAACTGTCACCTGTTTTGCAAAAACACGCAAAACAGCCGCCATTTCACCCAAACCGCAAATGCAGGCGTTAGCTCAATTAAAATGTTCAACATATTGTACATGTAAGAATATTTGAATATACTTGTCTTATTTAAAGTACATGTTGAGGTGTTTATGAGAGTTGTATCCTTTACTGAAGCCCGCAATGGTTTAAAAGCCGTTTTAGATTCCGTGGTTAACGACGCCGACACTACTGTGATCACTCGTCGTGATTCGGAAGATGCCGTTGTAATGTCATTAGATTACTACAACAGCTTAATGGAGACTGTTTACTTATTAAGATCTCCTGCCAATGCAGAGCACTTAGCAAAATCTATTGAGCAATTTAAGAGTGGTAAGGTCACTCCAAGAGAGCTAATCGATGAGTAGTAGGTTACTCGTATGGACTGATGAAGCCTGGAATGACTATTTATATTGGCAAGGTCAGGACAAAAAAACTCTTAAACGTATCAATAAGCTCATAAGTGATTCCAAACGAACACCATTTGAGGGTATTGGTAAACCTGAGCCATTAAAAGAGAATTTATCTGGTTTTTGGTCGCGCCGTATAGATGATACAAATCGTTTGGTATATGCAGTCGATAATAAATCATTAACTATTATTTCTTGCAGGTACCATTACTAGTACAAAATCAGCTAACAAGGCGCTCAAATGGATTCAGTAATATTGTCACCTTTGCTGCAAAGAAACGCAGCAAAGCCGCCAACATCACTTCACCAGTTAGCGCGGCGTTAGGCTTTGTAAATAACTGGGCTGTTTAGTTCTATTTTTTTCATTAGTTTACAAGCACTTAAATCATAGTAATTTGCACCCTCACCTTCTTTTCCGGTGCAATTTGTTGGTCAGTCAGTTCAATTTATTCCGTGGCGTTGCTTGTGGTTTTTCTTTGAACATTCGTCCCAAGTTTTAAATTAAGTGGTTTCGTTCTTCGGGGTTTTGGTTAAACTTTGGGGCTTTGAAACTAAGTAAAATTAACCGGTGTTTGTGTTGGGTTTTAGGGTTTGTTGTAGCTTGTCTTGGGGCAAAATTTACCTTCTAGTTCTCTACTAAATCCACACATTCACCTAACCAGGCCTTCAAACGGATTCCGTAATCTTGTCACCTTTGCCGCAAATACACGCAGCAAAGTCGCCAACATTACTTCACCGTTTAAGGCAGCGTTAAATTCTTATGGAAATAGAGTACATACATAATTTTTGGGACAATACATTCCCATCAGGGATAAGCTTGTTAAAGCTTTATCTGTTGATAATTCCTGGGTATTTTTTAGTTCAGTTCTTGAAACATAAGCGATCGTTAACAAATTTATTTTTATTTTTGATTTTATCAACGTTACTTCTCACTTATGAATATCACTCAATAAACTCTAGATTTAATACGCTCACATATTCAAAGGACAACCTACAAATAAATCTACTATCAGGTGAAAAACATACAATTTCGCCAAAAAGTATTAATTTCTTTCGATCTATTTCAATAGGCAGAAGCGGTGGTTACGCTTGTTATTTATTCATTAAAACAGATACTGATGAATATCGTGGTGTTAACGTAATTAAGCGAGAGCATTCCTGCAAAGATGATGCTGAGTTACTAAATGACTACTTCAATAAAAGATAAATTTAACCAGTGCAGCTTGCCGGACTTGGGTAAACTATCACCTTTTTCGCGCTGCGCAGCAAAAAAGCCGCCAGTTTACCCAAGCCGCAACTGCAGGCGTTATACGAAAATAAACTATGTCCAAATTTAAACGTAGAATCGAGCCCAAGGAAGGTATTATCCAAGCTTGGTTCATGGGGCTTTTAGCTGCATCATTTTTTGCATTTCCCACAGCAATACTTATGTGGTTATTAACAAATAGAGAGTTGGCTTTGTATGGTCCCAGTGATGCATTTATAAACACAAACGGGTTCTGGGCAATTATTGGTTTCTTTGCTTTTGTAGCAATAATTTTTCCGCGCTTTTTCCCAAGCTTATTGGGTAAAATATGGCGGTTCATTATTCACTACGAGCGGTTCTGGTAATGCATAAACAACAACTAAATCGTATAACAAGTTGCACCAGCGGATTCCATAATCTGTCGCGCCTTTTGCAAAGAAACGCAAAAGTCCCGCCAAATTATTCCACCGCTGTGCAAAGCGTTATGGTCTCTAGGAAACTCAATGGCTGATATCGAAGAAACCCCATGGCTAGTCATTGACGAAGATATGTTAGATATTATCGTGGGTAACAAAGCAGGCTTAAAAGTGTTATCGCATGCAATTGATAATGCATTAGAAAAAGGTGAAACCGACTTAACAGAGCATGAAAAAGGTATAAGTATTTCTAAGGTTGTTTTTACTACTAAGGAGCAATACAGAGATATTATTCCTGAGTATAAAGAGACAATAGGCGACAAACTAATTGCCGGACTATTTTTTATTTGGTGTGTTGTGTTACCAATTTCTGCAATTGGTTTACTGATAAACTTACTTTT
Source organism: Methylotenera sp. (assembly GCA_048058875.1). Taxonomy (GTDB): domain Bacteria; phylum Pseudomonadota; class Gammaproteobacteria; order Burkholderiales; family Methylophilaceae. The sequence continues at coordinate 24,167 of JBLLNR010000015.1, forward strand.
ATAAATTAAAAAAATGAACAATAAAACCATAACAATCGGCTCAAACGGACAAATATTCGCTGTCACCTTTTTTGCAAAGAAACGCAAAAAAGCCGCCATCAAACATTTGCACGGTTAGCCGGGCGTTAGAAGGTCAAAAAAGAAATAAGGAAAGGTGTCGCTCTATTTCTTAAAGAGTGTTTTCTATTTAAAACTCATGGTATGTGGCACCTCAGTCTATTTTTCAGGTGGCAATATTGAGTTGATCAGTTCAATTTAATTCGTGGCGTTGTTTGTGGCTTTTTGTTTGAAACGTCATTAAAAGTTTTAAGTTTGGTGGTTTTGTTCTTCGCGGTTTTATTTAAACTTTGTGGGATTGAAACTGAGTAAAAAGTATTGGTGTTCTGTTTGAGTTTTAGTGATTTTTTAGGTCGTTTTAGGTTGCAGTAACTTTAAAGAGCTAAACAAAAAACCAAAGGGCTTCTAACCAGGCCTTCAAACGGATTCCGTAATCTTGGCACCTTTGCTGCAAAAATACGCAGCAAAGTCGCCAACATCACTGCACCGTTTAAGGCGGCGTTAAATGACGTGGAAGAATCGAATATGAAGTTGCCGGTAATTATAATATGTATTGTTGGTAGCCTTTTAGTAGGCGTTTATTCTGCGAATACATTTTATACAAATTATATATTGTCAAAATTTCCACAATCTTATGGCGACGTACTATCTGTAGAGCAGTATGAAAGTTTTAAACATCATGAACTCGCCGAATTTACTAGAGACTTGCATATTGTTTTGTACCAACAAACTGATTTTGCAAAATGGCAACAAATTGAACTGCGATTTGCAATATTATTGCTTGGTGTTTGGTGTATGTTTTTATTGCTAGTTATAGTGCTTAGTCGTACAAATGCATTTAACAAGGCGTTCAAATGGATTCAGTAATATTGTCACCTTTGCTGCAAAGAAACGCAGCAAAGCCGCCAACATCACTTCACCAGTTAACGCGGCGTTATGTGCAATAAAAGTAAATAGAAATAATAGGTTAGCGTAGTTCAGTGCCATTAAGATTTTCTTAAAAAGTAAGGTCTAAACCTCAAAGTTTTGTGTTTTAAACAAGTTTTTAGCCCGCGTTATTTTAAACAACGTTTATCGTACTTGGTTGCAAAAAGGTGGTTTTGTTCAACAATCCTTTTCTCATCAAGGTTTATACTGCTTGGCTAATTTTTACTGTGGTAAAGCCTGAAAGTTCGCGATGGTTTCTGGGCAATAAAACCTAAAATTTAAAGTCCTCATTGTTGTTTGCAACAGGTGGCAGAAACAAATTAAAAATTAAATTTGGTAGCTCGTTTAAGGTATGTTGGTTTCAACTAAGTTCGGTGGGAAATCAAACTAAAAGGGCAAAAATCACATAACCATCAGCTCCACCGGACTACGTAATGTTTGCACCTTTCCTGCAAAAACACGCAGCAAAGTCGCCAACATTACTACGCCAGTGAGCTGGGCGTTAGTTTTAAAATATGAAACATACTCTGAACATAATTATTCTTTTTCTACTATGTGGCTGTAGCTTTATTGCTACTGAAAAAACACTTGAAGAAAAAGCTATTGACGCTAATGAAATTAAACTTATTCATGATACTGCCTTAGTGCCTGTTTATGTTTTGGTTCGTGAGTCTTGCGCCTACCACATGAAAAATGGTGTTTGGCCAGAACCAACGAATAAACTTACAGCAGGTAGTTTTGATCACCTTAAAGTAGTCTCATCTACCAAAGAATCATTAAAACTAAACATTAAGGTTAACTCTGTAAACGGTGATGCTGATCTAACAATAAATAATTCACCATTAAACCCAGAAAGTAGGCCATACAGTTTTAATCTATTTTCTAGTTTTCCAGGCGGCGACTTAAAAGTAAAAAGTGCATTTAGCTGTTCTGGTTCGGGGTTAAATGCAGATCAACTTATGGTTTATTCTAAACAGCTAACATCTTTGCTTTCATCGTATAATTCCATTGCAAAAATTAGCAAATCAAATCAAGATAAATCATCAACCCAAAAGGGTATTGAGTTTGGGACTAAAGTTGCATTATGTCTCTTGTTAAAACTGGATTCATCATCGTGCAAGTAGCAAATAAAACTAACAAGTACCTCCACCGGATTCAGCAATATTGGCACCTTTGCTGCAAAAATACGCAGCAAAACCGCCAACATCACTTCTCCGGTGAGGTAGGCGTTAGGCTTTGTAAATAACTGGGCTGTTTAGCTCTTTTTTTTCATTAGTTTACAAGCACTTAAACCATAGTAATTTGCACCCTCTCCTTCTTTTCCGGTGCAATTTGTTGGTCGGTCAGTTCAATTTATTCCGTGGCTTTGTTTGTGGTTTTTCTTTAAACACTCGTCCCAAGTTTTAAATTAAGTGGTTTCGTTCTTCGGGGTTTTGGTTAAACTTTGTGGCTTTGAAACTAAGTAAAATTTACCGGTGTTTGTGTTGGGTTTTAGGGTTTGTTGTAGCTTGTCTTGGGGCAAAATTTACCTTTTAATTCTTTACTAAATCCACACATTCACCTAACCAGGCCTTCAAACGGATTCCGTAATCTTGTCACCTTTGCTGCAAAAATACGCAGCAAAGTCGCCAACATCACTTCACCGTTTAAGGCAGCGTTATGTGTAAAAGGCAGAGTATGCGTTATTTACTGGTCGTGCTGATCTCTTTATTTTCAGCATCATGTACAGAAGGCATTGTCGTAGAACTCGACAAGGATAATGTTAGCTTTAAGGCTTATATTCTTGGTTATGGTAGTGAGCTAGAAAATGGCCTATTCAAAGTAAACGGTACGCTAGAAATCCATAACAACAGCAATAAAATAGTATTGTTCAGTAATAACCAACTTTTTGCAGTAGTCAAAAACGAAGGTGAAAGCAGGGTGTATAAAAATACCCCAGCATCAAACACAATAGATTTTATGCCAGTAAAAATTGAGGCCGGTGGTAAGCTAAAGCAAGAGGTATATTGGGCTTTACCACCAGTAAAATCATTAGAGGCTGAGGTCATTGAGCTTGAGTGGCGTAATTAATAAACACATAACCAACAGCTCAAACGGACTCCGTAACTGTCGCACCTTTTTTGTTCCAAAAAAGTCGCCACAGTCACTCCGCCGTTTAGCTGGGCGTTATGTGAGTTCAGCCTAAGGAGTTGAGAAATCGTTGGACATTACATTTGTATATGGATTTGTTTTTTATTTCCTCGATTTTTTAGTTCTACTATCCCCGATATTATTGGGTAGCTTTAGAGGCTTTAAAGTTGGTTTGCGTTCAACTATAGTTTGGTTGCCTGTCATCCTTCTTCATCTGTTAATGTTTTATTTTGCAATGGGTTGTGGTCATGGTAGTGGCAATGGAGGTGTATGTGATTTTCTAACGTTAATTGCACTTGGGCCGCAGTTTATAGCTTTAGTGGTGTTTTATCTTATCTATAAAAAAACTGGGCATAATCTTTAGTAAAACAGCATACAAAAGTAAGGCCGCCATAAATGCAACTATCACATAACAAGTACCTCCACCGGACTCAGTAATATTGGCACCTTTGCCGCAAAAACACGCAGCAAAGTCGCCAACATCACTTCTCCGGTGAGGTAGGCGTTAGGCACTAGAATGGAATCAGCACTAGAAATCGAATATGTAATTGATGAAACGACGAAGATATTAGTAAGCGCTTCAAATGGTTATTTTTCGGGGTATACCGAAGACTACATCAATAAAAATTGGTTAGTGTCATTAGCAAATGGCTTGCGAGGCTTTCCAACAAGCCTTGAATCCAAAGTTGATTTTTACTCTAAACTAACTGATCCTGAAAACTCTAGCTTATCATTGCACTTCTATTGTCGTGATAACAAAGGCCATACTAGTGTGAAAGTATGCATTAGAGGCACACAAAACTATAAACCCTCCCCAGAGTTTGCATCATTTGAGTTGCAGTTTGAGGCTTCAGCTCTTGATAGCTTTGTTCAATCTATTTTAGGCATGGCATCAAGTGGTGAGGGTAAACTTAAATTAACGGGCATCAAAAATGCCTAACCAGTGCAGCTTGCCGGACTTGGGTAAACTGTCACCTTTTTCGCGCTGCGCAGCAAAAAAGTCGCCAGTTCACCCAAGCCGCAACTGCAAGCGTTAGGCAAAAATAATCATGATTAGGCATTTTTTACTTCTGATATGTTTAACTCAATTAACATCCTGTGTCATTTTACCTGATGAGTATTTTTATCCTCAGGCCGAAGGGGCTAGCGCTGAGAGAGAGTCTTGTCACGGAAACGTAGGCGCAAGAAACAGGCTCGTTTATGAATTAGATGACGTTAAAGTTAATTTAAGTGTGGGTACTGTTAACTCATTGTCCACACTTTATATAACCATAAATGTTTACAACGACTCATATGCAATTTGGCCAGAACAAACTATATCCGGCTACGCTGATACTAACGAGTTATCTTTAAAACTTGACCACTTTACAAGGTACAGGTACGTAGATAGATATAACTCTAGCGACATCGAAAGCATAGATTATCCGACCAACACAACCATGGATAGAACCGATCATGAAGATAAACAGAGGCTCTATTTTAGAGAGTACTTTGAGTCATATGTTTCAAGTGTTGAGCTGGGCGATATCCTAATTAAAGAGCTAAGATTAGAAAGCATAAAAATTATCGTACGTGGCAAAGAGCACCTGCTTGAAAATATTCTTTTTACAAAAGCAAAAGGTATTTTCTTGTACCCGTTAAACTGCTAGGTGCCTAACAAGTGCAGCTTGCAAGGACTTGGGTAAGCTGTCACCTTTTTCGCGCTGCGCAGCAAAAAAGCTGCCAGCTCACCCAAGCCGCAACTGCAAGCGTTACATGTATTAAGAGGAATCGATGAGGAAGTTTCTTAAAGTAGTAGGAATTATAATCCTTAGTTTTGTTCTGTTATTCGTTGCGATTGGCTTTTACGTATCAACAAAATCATCAGAATATGAAACCACAGCTGTTCCTTTTATTCATGAAGTTATTCCCAAGATTTCTTCATGGGATAAAGCTATATTTAAAAAATATTCTAC